>NZ_JAVIWJ010000001.1:2917500-3217500 GCF_034314105.1 Pseudomonas sp. AB6 | reverse complement strand
GATAAGGTCGTTGGCCCCGGTAACATTTATGTTGCCACTGCCAAGCGCCATGTTTTTGGTCAGGTGGGAATCGACATGATTGCCGGTCCGTCAGAGATTCTGGTGGTGTGTGACGGTCTGACCGACCCGGATTGGATCGCGATGGATCTGTTCTCCCAAGCGGAACATGATGAAGACGCCCAAGCGATTTTGATCAGCCCGGACGCGGAGTTTCTCGACAAAGTGGCCGCAAGTATCACCAAGCTGATGCCCACCATGGAGCGTGCGCAGATCATCCGCACCTCGATCAATGGCCGTGGGGCGCTGATTAAAGTGGTTGATATGCAGCAGGCCATTGAGGTTGCCAACCGAATTGCCCCGGAACACCTTGAACTCTCAGTGGCCGATCCTGAAGCTTGGCTACCGCAGATTCGCCACGCCGGCGCGATTTTCATGGGGCGTCACACCTCCGAAGCGCTGGGCGATTACTGTGCCGGCCCGAATCACGTATTACCGACCTCAGGTACTGCACGGTTCTCGTCGCCACTGGGCGTATACGATTTCCAGAAGCGTTCGTCGATCATTTACTGCTCGGAGCAGGGCGCCTCTGAATTGGGCAAAACGGCCTCAGTATTGGCGCGAGGCGAGTCGTTGACCGCCCACGCTCGCAGCGCCGAATACCGCATTGCTGGCAGCACTGAGCAAGGGGAAAAAGCATGAGCAAGTTCTGGAGTCCATTTGTCAGCACCCTCGTGCCTTACGTGCCGGGCGAACAACCAAAGCTGACTAAACTGATCAAGCTCAACACCAATGAAAACCCTTATGGCCCGTCGCCTAAAGCGTTGGCTGCCATGCGTGTCGGGGTGACCGACGATTTGCGCTTGTATCCGGACCCCAACAGCGATCTGTTAAAGCAGGCAGTTGCCACCTATTACGGCGTTCAGCGCAATCAAGTGTTTTTAGGCAACGGTTCGGATGAAGTGCTAGCACACGTATTCAACGCGCTGTTCCGTCACGGCAAGCCTTTATTGTTCCCGGATATCAGCTACAGCTTCTATCCTGTGTACTGCGGCTTGTACGGCATTGAGTTTGACGCGATTGCGCTGGACGAACAGTTTCAGATTTGCGTCGAAGACTATGCCCGACCCAATGGCGGGATCATCTTCCCCAACCCAAATGCGCCGACTGGCTGCCTCTTGGCGCTGGATGCCGTGGAAAATATGGTCAGGGCTAACCCTGATTCGGTGGTGGTGGTGGACGAGGCTTACATCGATTTCGGGGGTGAAACCGCCATCAGTCTAGTAGACCGATATCCAAACCTGCTGGTTACCCAAACGTTGTCCAAGTCGCGTTCGCTGGCGGGGCTGCGAGTGGGTCTGGCCGTGGGGCATCCTGATCTGATTGAGGCGCTGGAGCGGGTTAAGAATAGCTTTAACTCATATCCTCTGGATCGTTTGGCAATTGTCGGTGCGACCGCTGCGTTTGAAGACCGCAAGTACTTTGAAAGCACCTGCAAGGCAGTGATCGACAGCCGTGAGGTGTTAATCAAGCAGCTTGAGGCCAAGGGCTTCGAAGTTTTGCCTTCCGCAGCCAACTTCATCTTTGCCCGCCACCCGCGGCATGACGCTTCAGGTCTTGCCGCTAAATTACGGGAGCAGGGGGTAATCGTTCGACACTTCAGGCAGGAGCGCATCGCGCAATTCTTGCGAATCAGCATTGGCACGCCTGAGCATAATCAGGCATTGCTCGATGGTTTCGGCGATTTGTAAGAAGTGTGGATCAACGCCGCGATCCGACGGGAGCGAACGTGTTCGAGAAGGGTACAAAGCGGTACATCCGACAGACCGCATTGTTCGCTTCGCGAAGACTTCGCGCCCATAGACCGAGGAAAAATCGAAGATCCCCGCAGGGCTTATTCCTCTTCCGGCGTTGCGCTCGGTGCAGGCGGCGGTCGCAGGCCTACTTCAGCGGTCATCGTTAGCTCCTTGCCGTTACGCATGACCTGTATTGCGATCTTGTCGCTTGGTTTGGTGCGCGCTACCTGGTTCATCGAACGACGGCCATCACCGGCAGGTTCGCCGTCAATACTCAAAATCACATCACCCAACAACAGGCCCGCTTTTTGCGCCGGTCCGTCGCGGAAGATCCCCGCGACCACGATGCCTGGCCGATCCTTTAATCCAAACGATTCAGCCAGTTCTTGAGTGAGTGGCTGCACTTCGATACCCAGCCAGCCCCGAATCACTTGACCATGTTCAATGATCGACTTCATGACTTCTAACGCCAGCTTCACTGGAATAGCGAAACCGATTCCTTGCGAACCACCAGACTTGGAGAAAATCGCCGTGTTAATGCCTGTTAAATTGCCGTTGGCGTCAACCAGTGCCCCCCCGGAGTTGCCGGGGTTGATCGCCGCGTCGGTCTGAATGAAGTCTTCATAGGTATTGAGACCCAGTTGATTGCGGCCGGTGGCGCTGATTATGCCCATCGTCACTGTCTGACCAACGCCAAACGGGTTGCCGATGGCCAGCGCTACATCGCCGATGCGGATATTGTCCGAGCGGCCGATGGTAATAGAGGGTAGGTTTTTGAGGTCTATTTTCAGCACTGCCAAGTCGGTCTCGGGATCGCTGCCAATGACTCGTGCGGTGGTTTCGCGGCCGTCTTTGAGCGCCACGACGATCTGATCGGCCCCGCTGGTGACGTGGTTGTTGGTCAGCAAATACCCTTCAGGGCTCATGATTACAGCTGAGCCGAGACTCGACTCCATACGCCTCTGTTTAGGCAGGTTATCGCCGAAGAAGCGGCGGAACTGAGGGTCTTCAAACAGTGGATGGTTTGATTTGCTGACCACTTTGGTGGTGTATAGATTGGCAACGGCAGGCGCGGCAATAATCACCGCGTCGGCATACGACACCGGGCCTTTTTGTACGGTCGATGACTGCGGTGCTTGTTGAAGATTAACGTCTTGGCTGGGTAGGCCAACCCATTGTGGGTAACGCTGAATAATCAACATGGCGATGAGCACGCCAGCCAGCAGGGGCCAAGCGAAGAAACGCAGTGCCTTGAACATTGAACACGTCCTGAGAAATGCCAAGCGCGGCAGCTTTCAGCTGGGGGTTGCGCCATAGTGGCGGGCATTATACGAGTACCGGGCAGCGCTGAACTGCATATTTAAGCGTCTTTTATGGCCTTCGCCCCGAGCACCTTGGTGGAGGGCTCGAACGACTATCTGGACTGCTCACGAATCCGGGATTATTGCTCCAGCGGTTGCGGGTCTGATGCGTGCGCAACTGACGCGATGGGTCAGTGGCGTGACGGTGAGCGAGGCGGTACGGAGGGTAAACATAGGGCTTTACTCGTTAAGATATTTCGTGTTTGAGCCTCCGTTTATTGATGGTCTGACACCCACTAAAGCCCGAACGAAGCGGTCTATGGGTATATCGTTTCGATCTAACCAGGCCGTTAATATAAGCAGACGCTGTGATAAAGTGTGCGGCTCGAACACGGCCCGTTGGCCGTTCATCTGTACGTTTTCGTGAGTAGCCATGGTCGACAAACTGACGCATCTGAAACAGTTGGAGGCGGAAAGCATCCACATCATCCGCGAGGTGGCCGCCGAGTTCGATAACCCGGTGATGCTCTACTCCGTCGGTAAAGACTCTGCGGTAATGCTGCACTTGGCACGCAAAGCGTTTTTCCCCGGAAAGCTGCCTTTCCCCGTGATGCACGTTGATACCCGCTGGAAGTTCAAGGAAATGTACGCCTTCCGCGACCGTCTGGTCGAAGAGTTGGGCCTTGACCTGATAGTGCACGTCAACCCCGATGGCGTTGCGCAGGGTATCAATCCGCTGACCCACGGCAGCGCCAAACACACCGACATCATGAAGACCGAGGGCCTCAAGCAGGCACTGGACAAGTATGGTTTCGATGCGGCGTTCGGCGGCGCACGTCGCGATGAAGAGAAGTCTCGTGCCAAAGAGCGCGTCTACTCGTTTCGCGATAACAAACACCGTTGGGACCCGAAAAATCAACGTCCCGAGCTGTGGAATGTCTACAACGGCAAGGTCAACAAGGGCGAATCGATCCGCGTATTCCCGTTGTCGAACTGGACCGAGCTGGATATCTGGCAGTACATCTACCTCGAAGGCATCCCGATCGTACCGCTGTATTTCGCGGCCGAACGTGAAGTCATCGAGATGAATGGCACCTGGATCATGATCGACGACGATCGCCTGCGTAATCACCTCAGCGAAGAAGACCGCGCACGCATCGTCAAGAAGAAAGTCCGCTTCCGCACCCTTGGCGACTACCCATTAACGGGCGCGGTCGAGTCTGAGGCGACGAGCCTCACCGACATCATTCAGGAAATGCTCCTGACGCGAACTTCCGAGCGCCAAGGCCGAGTCATCGATCACGATGGCGCAGGGTCGATGGAAGAAAAGAAACGTCAGGGCTATTTCTAAACAGGGTGTCTCACAATGTCGCATCAATCTGAATTGATCAGCGAGGACATCCTCGCCTATCTGGGCCAGCACGAACGCAAGGAACTGTTGCGCTTTCTCACCTGCGGTAATGTCGACGACGGCAAAAGTACGCTGATCGGCCGCTTGCTGCATGACTCCAAAATGATCTACGAAGATCACTTGGAGGCGATTACTCGGGACTCGAAGAAAGTCGGCACTACCGGCGATGACATCGATCTGGCGTTGCTGGTCGACGGCTTGCAAGCCGAGCGCGAGCAGGGCATCACCATTGATGTTGCTTACCGCTATTTCTCTACCGCAAAACGCAAATTCATCATCGCCGACACGCCAGGCCATGAGCAGTACACCCGCAACATGGCCACCGGCGCCTCGACCTGTGACCTGGCGATCATTTTGGTGGATGCGCGCTATGGCGTGCAGACCCAGACCCGTCGTCACAGCTTCATCGCTTCGCTGCTAGGCATCAAGCACATCGTTGTCGCGATTAACAAAATGGACCTTAAAGGCTTCGACGAAGGTGTGTTCGAGTCGATCAAGGCGGATTACAAGAATTTTGCCGACGGCATCGCGCTCAAGCCGACCACCATGCATTTCGTTCCGATGTCGGCCCTAAAAGGCGACAACGTGGTGAACCACAGCGAGCGTTCGCCGTGGTACACCGGCCAAACGCTGATGGAAATCCTTGAAACGGTTGAGGTGGCCGCTGATCGCAACCTCACCGACTTGCGATTCCCGGTGCAATACGTCAACCGTCCCAACCTGAATTTCCGCGGTTTCGCCGGCACATTGGCCAGCGGCGTCGTGCACAAGGGCGACGAAATAGTCGTACTGCCATCAGGTAAAACCAGCCGGGTTAAATCCATCGTCACCTTCGATGGCGAGTTGGAGCAGGCGGGTCCAGGCCAGGCCGTAACCTTGACCATGGAAGACGAGATCGACATCTCCCGTGGCGACTTGCTGGTACACGCTGACAGTATTCCGCAAATCTCCGACACCTTCGACGCCATGCTGGTGTGGATGGCAGAAGAGCCGATGCTGCCGGGCAAGAAATACGACATCAAACGCGCCACCAGCTACATACCGGGCTCGATTGCCAGCATCACCTATAAGGTCGACGTCAACACCTTGGCTGAAGGTCCTGCCAGCGAGTTGAAGCTGAACGAAATCGGGCGAGTCAAGGTCAGCCTCGACACCGCCATTGCATTGGACGGTTACGACAGCAACCGCACTACCGGTTCGTTCATCATCATTGACCGGTTGACCAACGGCACGGTTGCGGCGGGCATGATCATCGCCCGGCCAATCGTCGCCGGTGCCAGTCACCACGACCATAAAGCGCACGTGGCCACTGAAGAGCGCGCTCGTCGTTTTGGCCAGCAGCCAGCAACGGTGTTGTTCAGCGGTTTGTCCGGTGCGGGCAAAAGCACCTTGGCTTACGCGCTGGAACGCAAGTTGTTCGACATGGGGCGAGCGGTGTTCGTCCTGGATGGTCAAAACCTGCGCCATGACCTTAATAAAGGCCTGCCGCAAACCCGTGCCGGTCGCACTGAAAATTGGCGGCGTGCAGCGCATGTTGCACGTCAGTTCAACGAAGCGGGCCTATTGACACTGGCGGCATTCGTTGCCCCGGACGCCGAAGGCCGTGAGCAGGCCAAAACACTGATTGGCACTGATCGTCTGATTACGATCTATGTCCAGGCATCGCCTACTGTTTGCCGCGAGCGCGACCCACAAGGCCTGTATGCCGCCAATGGCGACAACATCCCGGGTGACTCTTTCCCCTACGACGTGCCATTGAATGCTGATCTGGTGATCGACACACAATCGCTGTCAATTGAAGAGAGCGTCAAGCAAGTGCTGGAACTGCTCCGGAGCCGCGGCGCGATTTAATCGCAACGTGCACTAAAAAGCCTCGCAATGGAGAGATTCATCGCGGGGCTTTTTATGGGCCATGCTGTCGCGCAGCAAACACAGGACCTGTAGGCGCGGGCTTGCTCGCGATCGGCTACGCAGCGGTCGTAAAACCAGCCATTCTATTTTTCAGTTGGAGCCGGGACGGCCTATCAGGACCGCTTTGTGCTCCATCGCGAGCAAGCCCGCTTATTCAACAAGTTATGCGGTGTTTTGATACAGGTGCCGCAGGCCAGCCTCTGGCTCTTGCATTGGCAGTATCTACCCGGATGCTTGCTGATTTGCTCTGAGCACGCGCGCCTTAGAGTAGGCAGCCACAGCTTGCTATTCCCTAAGGCAGAGGCCAGCGCAAGCTGACCGAATAACCTATTGTTTATCGTACGTCATACTTGGGCTCCTCGAACTTAAGTCGAATAATAAGCGATACTACATTCGCTATGTAGGACTCTTTACCTTCCTATATCGGGTGCGTCTGATGAAGCTTCCGAAATTTTTGATAAGAGACTACCAATATTTGAAACTCGCTGTTGTCCGTAGGAAATATCCCACATAAATAACGGAAATTGGAGCTTTTTAAATGGCATAAATTCGCTTGTTATAAACACTTAACCGTCGTATTTTTTCGCAACCAAATTATTTGTACATATGTATCTATGCACTGACTGCCTCGACTTAGGTGCTGGGATAGTTGCGCCTATAGCGGTTTCATTCGTCTTGAGTGCGCCATTTTAAGCAGCAAGCGCGCAAATAGTTGCGCAATCTAAAACGACTAATGTCCGCGAAGTTATTCAGGAGTACCGCTTGTGGAAAAACACGACCCCAATTCCTGCCGGGTATGTCTGGCGAATCGACCAAAAGAAAAAACCCCTCAGCAACTCGCCGCCCGGGAGGAGATGCAAAAACCCGCCTTGGCCGCAATTGCGCAGAGGGAAGCACGCCAAGAGGCGCTCTACCGCAGGGTGGCTGAGCAGAAAAAACGCGAGCGGGACAGCAAGGTGCCGGTCTTCTTGACCATCGGTGTGTTCTTCGACGGCACCTGCAATAACGCCAGCAACACCGCGATGGGCATTATGTGTGGCGCGCATCACCCGATTCAGCCGCAAGACCTCGAGACCAGTTGCAAACCGTATATGGCGGATGCTGACAGCAGTTATGGGAATGATTTAAGCAATGTAGCGAAGTTGCATGATCTTTATCACGCACCTATAAAGTTGGAGAAAGGTGGTTTTGGGGAACCAAATTCGTACGCCTACCGAAAAATCTACGTCAACGGTATTGGAACCGTGGTGGGCGAAAAAGACAGCAAGCTCGGTTCAAGCCTAGGGCGTGGCGAGACTGGCGTGGCAGAGCGTGTGCAGTCGGTATTCGTTGCGATAGGTCGACATATTCGGGATATATACAAGCAAGATCCTAATAATGAAATCACCCACATCATGTTTGATGTCTTCGGTTTCAGTCGAGGCGCAGCAGCGGCCAGGCACTTTGCCACAGAAGTCGCCAAAGCTCGTAATGGCCCCTTTGGGGTTGCACTTAATAGCCAAAAGATCGCCTTCAGCCCGGAATTCATTGGCCAATACAAAAAAGATATCCGCATCGGTTTTATCGGCCTGTTCGATACCGTGGCAGCTACGGGTGGGTTGAGTAACTTACTCAATATCAGCAGTTCAGTTACTCCCGGATTGAACATTGCATTGCCCTCGTCAGACTTCAGATACGTGGTGCAATTAGTGGCTCGCGACGAGTGCCGAGACAATTTTGCCCTTAATAAAATCGGCCCCGATCATCCTGAAATTATCGTGCCCGGTGTTCACTCGGACGTTGGAGGAGGTTATCGCGCCGAGGCGGACGAATGCGTGCTGATCACTCCCATGCAGGCGCTGACGGTCGCGGAAAACTGTGACGTAAAAACCACCTCCATTTACCAGGACGCGCTGCAAGCGAAACTGCACATGATCGCTAAAGGCTGGCCCGCCGAGATGCTGGAAATTATTACGCCGCCCTCCACGGAGTTAGCGATCGACCCGCAGGATCGACAGGCACCCCGGGAAAAAAGAGTGTTTGCGGGCCTACAACTCAAGCGAACAGTACGCGGAGAGTTGTCGCGTGTGTATTTGCGGGTGATGTACACCCTGGCGAAACAAAAGAAGGTACGTTTTACCGATATCGATGAGCAGCGTGCTGACTACAAGCTCCCTCAAGACCTCCAATCGCTGTGCGACCGCTTTGTGGCCGGTGATTACAGCACCACACCTGCCGAAGAAGCTCAGTTAAAGCTGCGCTATATCCATACCTCCGCCCATTGGAACAACCCAGTGACTAAGCGACATGGGGAGGGCCTGAAGCTTTTTTACTTTAATGCACCGACGGAAAACGGCATACGCATCCAACACCCTCACGTAATCAAGGGCCAACGATGAAGATCAAAAAGCTGTGGATATTATTGGGTCTAGCAATGATTGCAGGATGCCAGGCCGCCGACCCATTGTCCGGCGTTAATGACCCCCATCACCCATGGTGGGATCTGCGATTCTCCGCGCCGTACTATATGACGGGTTGGGTCGAGATGAGCGCGGTAGTGGACATTAATAACCGATTCTTCCCACGCCGAGGTGGCGGCGGAATTGGCATTGAAGTTTTCCAGAATGACGACATCGACGATGCTAGGGGATGGTCGGATACCGGTGGAAACGGGAGCTTTGTCACCGGTGCCGATCTCCCGAAACGGGTCTTTGTGCGCTGGCAATCCTCGGTCGAGCCTCAAACCTATCAGGGCTGGATAGAGATCCCGGAAGAAGCCCGTCAACTGATGCGCTACTCCATCGCTCGACGCTGTGCCGAGGATCCGGAAGAGCCAGCTTCCTGGCACCCCAGCCTGACCCTGGGGCTTGCACCCGGCGGTATCGTGCAAGTGTGGGTGTGGGATGAGTGTTTACGCCGAGTCGCCTTCAACCGCGTACAAGTCGAAGTCGAGCCTTTAGGCCCGTATCTGGGTAAATCAAACGGGCACTACTTCCAACAAACCAAAGACTCGAAGCAATACATCGAACGCTTCGGTATTCCGTATGGCAGTTGGTGATCCCGGATGATTATCAGAAAACTCGCCGCATTACTGGGTCTAGCTCTGATCGCAGGATGCCAGGCCGCCGACCCATTGTCCGGCGTTAATGACCCCCATCACCCTTGGTGGGATTTACGGTTTTCTGCACCAAGGTATATGACGGGTTGGGTCGAGATGAGCGCGGTAGTGGATATCAATAACCGATTCTTTCCACGCAGAGGCGGCGGGGCTATCGGCATCGGAGCTTTTCGGAACGACGGCATCGAATATGCCCACGGATGGGCGGATACCGGTGGAAACGGGAGTTTTGTCACCGGTGCCGATCTCCCGAAACGGGTCTTCGTGCGTTGGCAATCCTCGGTCGAGCCTCAAACCTATCAAGGCTGGATAGAAATACCGGAAGAAGCCCGTCAACTGATGCGCTACTCCATCGCTCGACGCTGTGCCGAGGATCCGGAAGAGCCAGCTTCCTGGCACCCCAGCCTGACCCTGGGGCTTGCACCCGGCGGTATCGTGCAAGTGTGGGTGTGGGATGAGTGTTTACGCCGAGTCGCCTTCAACCGCGTACAAGTCGAAGTCGAGCCTTTAGGCCCGTATCTGGGTAAATCAAACGGGCACTACTTCCAACAAACCAAAGACTCGAAGCAATACATCGAACGCTTCGGTATTCCGTATGGCAGTTGGTGATCCCGGATGATTATCAGAAAACTCGCCGCATTACTGGGTCTAGCTCTGATCGCAGGATGCCAGGCCGCCGACCCATTGTCCGGCGTTAATGACCCCCATCACCCATGGTGGGATCTGCGATTCTCCGCGCCGTACTATATGACGGGTTGGGTCGAGATGAGCGCGGTAGTGGACATTAATAACCGATTCTTCCCACGCCGAGGTGGCGGCGGAATTGGCATTGAAGTTTTCCAGAATGACGACATCGACGATGCTAGGGGATGGTCGGATACCGGTGGAAACGGGAGCTTTGTCACCGGTGCCGATCTCCCGAAACGGGTCTTTGTGCGCTGGCAATCCTCGGTCGAGCCTCAAACCTATCAGGGCTGGATAGAGATCCCGGAAGAAGCCCGTCAACTGATGCGCTACTCCATCGCTCGACGCTGTGCCAAATACCCTGACCGCCCAGCATCCTGGCACCCCAGCCTGACCCTGGGGCTTGCACCCGGCGGTATCGTGCAAGTGTGGGTGTGGGATGAGTGTTTACGCCGAGTCGCCTTCAACCGCGCCCAAGTGGGGATAGAACCCTTAGGCCCGTATCTGGGTAAATCAAACGGGCACTACTTCCAACAAACCAAGGACTCGAAGCAATACATCGAACGCTTCGGCATTCCGTATGGCAGTTGGTGATCCCCGGTCAACCTCTCAACTCTTGTATTCACAACCCCGGAGAAACAAATGAAAGGAATCGTCCTACTCGTTTCAGCTCTATTCCTGGCCTCCTGCTCCCATGCTGATAACGCGCCATCCAACGATTTAATCGGCAACTATTATTTATAAGGGGTCATGGAAATGGCCTCGCAGCTGTCGCTGCAAGAGGGCGATAACTTTGAAGCCGTCGTTGAATATGGCTCCGCTGACGGTTATGCAAAGGGTAAATGGTCACAAGACGGACAACGGCTAACGTTGCGCCGGAATAACGAGGGCTTGAACGGCGAAAATGACATCAGCCAGTTCTTCGACGAGATGGTATTGGTTGTCGGAGACGATTGCCTAACTATCGAAGAATCGCGTGGCTGTTACGTCAAATTGCCAAAACGTCAGGCCTCGGAATAGGGTTAGCCCATGTTGACTGCGAGAGTATGGCCCGACCGTATGTAACTCCAAAAAAAGCCCGCCGTTCAAAGTTCACTCTGAACGGCGGGCTTTTTGTTGATGCGTGTCGCTCACATCACTTTTTTAAACCGTAATGCTCATCCAGCATGCCGGGTGCATTCGGGGTCTTGGGCGCGTAGTCCTTCGGCGCTTCAGAGTTGCGCGGTGGGGTCAGGCGATCCCGAGGTGCTTGAGTGGTGTCCGCGTGTAAGCTGGCGAGTAAGCGCTGACGCGTCTGCTCATCCAGGGCCAGGCGGTTGGCACCATCGGCAAGGTGATCCTGTACTTCTTGGTAGCTCTGCGAAAGCTTGTTCACCAGGTTCGCCGTGCTGTTGAAGTGGGTGACTACCTCGTTCTGATAACTATTGAAGCGCTCCTGCACATCATCCAGCTGACGCTGGGTGCTGCTCGGTGCGGCGTTGGGTAGCAGACGTGCGACCAGGAAACCAATGACCACACCTGCGACCAGGGCGATAGTCGGCAACAACCAAACTAAGAGCGAGTGTTCCACGAGTCCTTCCTCTATAAACGGCTTTGCTTTACGTTAACGGCTCGAACCTGCGCTGTATACCGCGAGACGCTCTCGGATATGCCAGACACAGACAATCAGCTAGACGAGTCGACCCAATTCGAGGTCACGGAGTTCATTTTTGCTCATGCGCGAAACCCCTGTATTGATTGATGGCCCAGTCGGCCAAATCGAAGCCCTTTACCTTAATACCGAAGGTGCTCGCGGTCTGGCGCTGATCTGCCATCCTAACCCGGTGCAGGGCGGAACCATGCTGAATAAAGTCGTATCGACATTGCAGCGAACTGCACGCGATGCGGGTTTGATCACCTTGCGCTTCAACTATCGCGGGACTGGCGCCAGCGCGGGCAGCCACGACATGGCGGCTGGCGAAGTCGATGATGCCCAAGCCGCAGCGCAGTGGTTGCGTAATAAACACCTCGACTTGCCAATGACCCTGCTGGGCTTTTCGTTTGGTGGTTTTGTCGCGGCCAGTCTTGGCGGACGCTTGGAAGACAGGGGTGAGAAGTTGGCGCATTTATTCATGGTGGCGGCGGCGGTCACTCGACTCAGCGCCGATCACCCAGTGCCGCAAAACTGTCCGATAACCTTGATTCAACCTGAAACCGACGAGGTGATCGATCCGCAGACCGTTTACGATTGGTCCGCCGCTCTCAAGCGTCCCCATGAGCTGCTGAAAGTGGCAGAATGCGGACACTTTTTTCATGGCAAGCTAACCGACCTTAAAGACTTGGTCTTGCCACGCCTTTCGAATTGATTGCAGCCAGAAGCGCCTGATTCTGTAAGCGCCCAACCTGCCCTACTCTAATAAGCAGCGACTAGCCATGACCACTCGTATCCTGACCGGCATCACTACTTCCGGTACGCCGCACCTGGGCAACTATGCCGGCGCCATTCGCCCGGCGATCATCGCCAGCCGCCAGAGCGATGCTGATTCGTTCTACTTCCTTGCCGACTATCACGCGCTGATCAAATGTGATGACCCGCTGCGCATTCAGCGTTCACGTCTGGAAATCGCAGCGACTTGGTTGGCTGCGGGACTTGATGTCGATCGGGTCACGTTCTATCGCCAGTCCGACATCCCGGAAATTCCTGAGCTGACTTGGTTGTTGACCTGTGTGGCGGCTAAAGGATTGCTTAACCGTGCACACGCTTATAAAGCCTCGGTAGACAAAAACGTAGAAGCCGGTGAAGACCCGGACGCCGGTATCACCATGGGTTTGTACAGCTACCCGGTGCTGATGGCGGCTGACATCCTGATGTTCAATGCGCACAAAGTGCCGGTTGGCCGCGATCAGATTCAGCACGTGGAAATGGCCCGGGACATTGGTCAGCGTTTCAACCACCTATTTGGGCAGGGCAAAGAGTTTTTTGTCATGCCCGAAGCGCTGATCGAAGAAAGCGTTGCCACGCTACCCGGCCTGGATGGTCGCAAGATGTCGAAAAGCTACGACAACACCATTCCGTTGTTCAGCAGTGCCAAAGAGATGAAAGCCTCGATTTCGCAGATCGTCACCGACTCGCGTGCGCCGGGCGAAGCTAAGGATCCGGACAATTCGCACCTGTTCACCCTCTATCAGGCTTTTGCCACCCTGGAGCAAGGCGCTGAGTTCCGTTCAGAGCTGTTGCAGGGCCTGGGTTGGGGCGAGGCCAAGCAACGTTTGTTCACGCTGCTTGACGCTGAGCTGGGCGAGGCTCGCGAGAGTTATCATGGTTTTATGGCGCGTCCAGCCGATCTGGAAGATATTCTGCTCGCCGGTGCTGTAAAGGCCCGCGCCGTCGCAACGCCTTTCCTCGGCGAGTTACGTGAGGCGGTTGGCCTGCGGTCGTTCCGCAGCGTTGTGCAAAACGTTGACAGCGGGAAAAAAAAAGCCGCCAAAGGTGTGCGGTTTATCAGCTTCCGTGAAGACGATGGCAGCTTCCGTTTTCGCCTGCTGGCCGCCGACGGTGAGCAATTGTTGTTATCGCGCACGTTCGCTGATGGCAAGGCGGCGGGTGCAGTCAGCAAGCAGCTGCAGTTGGGTGGCGAGCTGGACCTGCGCAGCGAGGATGATCGCTTCACGTTATGGCTAAACGATTCATGTGTGGCGGACAGTCCTGAGTTTGTCGACGGCGCAGCGCGCGACGCGGCCATCGAAAATCTGAAGCGGGCGTTGGCATCGCAATAGGTCTGATTGCCATTTCCAAGGGCCGTCGCTACAGTGGCGGCCCGTTTTTGTCGCCTTGTTAACAAATATGACCCCCCTAGAACGATATCAAGCTGATCTGAAACGCCCCGACTTCTTCCATGATGCCGCGCAGGAAACTGCTGTGCGCCATCTGCAACGCCTGTACGACGATCTGGTCGCCGCGCACAACAGTAAGCCGGGTCTGCTGGGCAAGCTGTTCGGCAAGAAGTCGCAGGTGCCCGTCAAAGGTTTGTACTTTTGGGGGGGCGTTGGCCGAGGAAAGACGTACCTGGTCGACACTTTCTTTGAAGCCCTGCCGTTCAAGGAGAAAGTCCGAACTCACTTTCACCGCTTCATGAAGCGTGTGCACGAAGAGATGAGAACCCTCAATGGCGAGAAAAACCCGCTGATCATTATCGCCAAGCGCTTTTCCGATGAGGCGCGGGTAATTTGTTTCGATGAGTTTTTCGTTTCAGACATCACCGACGCCATGATCCTTGGCACCCTGATGGAAGAACTGTTCAAGAACGGCGTGACCTTGGTCGCGACGTCGAACATCGTCCCGGACGGTTTATACAAGGACGGTTTACAGCGCGCGCGATTCTTGCCGGCTATTGCCTTGATCAAGCTCAACACTGACATCGTCAACGTCGACAGTGGCGTCGACTATCGTTTGCGTCACTTGGAACAGGCGGAGTTGTTTCACTTCCCGCTGAACGAAGCCGCCGAAGCAAGCCTACGCAAGAGCTTCCGAGCGCTGACCCCGGAATGCACTCAAGCGACCAAAGACGATGTGCTGATGATTGAAAACCGCGAAATTCGGGCGATGCTTACCTGCGATGACGTGGCCTGGTTTGACTTTCGTGAACTGTGTGACGGTCCACGTAGCCAAAACGATTACATCGAACTCGGCAAAATATTTCACGCAGTATTAATCAGCGGCGTCGAACAGATGAGTGTCAAAACTGACGACATCGCCCGCCGCTTCATCAACATGGTCGACGAATTCTACGATCGTAACGTCAAGCTGATCATCTCAGCTGAAGTCGAGCTCAAGGATTTGTATACCGGGGGTCGTCTGAACTTCGAGTTCCAGCGCACCCTGAGTCGGCTGTTGGAAATGCAATCCCATGAGTTCCTGTCTCGGGCGCATAAACCCTAGGGGAGAGTTGCGAGCTACAAGCTTCAAGCTGCAAGAAGGAATTAGCTTGTAGCTTGTAGCTTGTAGCTTGAAACTTATGGCTTGTAACTGCCCTCAGGCTGCCTGCAAAAATTGCTGGCGGTACTGATTCGGTGACAATTCCGTGTGTTGACGAAACAGCCGTGCAAAGAAGCTGGCATCGTCGTAACCGACTTCATAGCTAATCGTCTTGATGCTTTTGCGTGTGCCCGAGAGCAGGCCCTTGGCGGTTTCAATGCGCAAGCGTTGCAGATAGTGCAGCGGTTTGTCGCCAGTAGCGGTCTGGAAGCGTCGCATGAAGTTGCGAATGCTCATGCCGTGCTCACGCGCAACGTCTTCAAAACGAAACTTGTCGGCAAAGTGCTCTTCTAGCCATTGCTGAATCTGCAGAATGATCACGTCATGGTGCAGTTTTTGCCCGCCGAAACCCATCCGTCCCGGCACATAGCTACGCTGCACTTCGTAAAGAATGTCGCGCGCCACGGCTTGAGCAACATTGGCCCCGCAGAAACGTTCGATCAGGTAAATGTAGAGGTCGCAGGCTGAGGTAGTGCCGCCAGCGCAATACAGGTTATCGGCGTCGGTCAGGTGTTTTTCCTGATTGAGCAATACCTGTGGGAATCGTTCCCCGAATTCCGCAAACGCACGCCAGTAAGTAGTCGCTTCTTTGCCGTCCAGCAAGCCCGATTGCGCTAGCCAAAACACCCCGCTGGCCTCGCCGCATAGTACGGCGCCTTTAGCGTGTTGTTCGCGTAACCACGGCAACACTTGGGGATATCGCTGGCACAACGTATCGAAATTATCCCAAAACGCCGGCAGGATAATCACATCGCTCTGCTCTAGACCTCCCTCCACCGGCAGCATGACCTCGCTGAAACTGCGCACAGGAAGGCCGTTTGGGCTAACGATTCGAGTTTCGAAGGTGGTCTTTAGGCCTTGGCCGAGCTGTTTTCCATAGCGCAGACTGGCGAGGTGGAAAAAATCTTTGGCTTGCATCAGGGTCGAGGCGAATACCCCATCGATGGCCAGGATGCTGACGCGCCGCAATGGCGCGGAGAGCTGGGTAGGCATAATTCTTTTTCTTATATGGGAAAGTGGTCAGGCGACGGCGGGATCGTCTTATTTTTTGTTGTATGTGTCCAGTGTCCTCGTGCAGGTCATGGGCTCAGGCTCCGAAATGTATTCCGGGTTTTGGCTTTCTGATGGGGGTGACATGATTGCTGGAGCTCGTTTCAATCGGAGGAAGTCGAGCGGAATGGATCTGGAATGGTCTGATTTCGTCGATTAAAACTGTATGTCATCACTTTCTACCTCTGAATTCAGGGTGAATTGCAAAAGCTGCTTGAGATTTTTTTCGAAATCTGCATAATTCCGCAGCTCTTTGCAGTGGAAGTGATGCGCCGTCTGCCGAAGAATCTTGCCGTATTACGGACGCGCCGACCCGAGCCCCCGACAGCGTCTGTTCCCGGCTGCCTTTGACCTTGTCAAAGTACGCACTATTCAGTAAGATCCGCCGTCTAATTTATCAGGGCGGCCCCTGAGGCTATTAAAGAATGAAAACTTTTACTGCTAAACCGGAAACAGTTACGCGCGACTGGTTCGTCGTCGACGCTGCTGGTCAGACACTGGGTCGTCTGGCGACCGAGATCGCGAGCCGTCTTCGTGGCAAGCACAAACCGGAATATACTCCGCACGTAGATACAGGCGACTACATCGTCGTTATCAACGCTGAGCAGATCCGTGTTACCGGTGCTAAAACCACCGATAAGATCTACTACTCTCACTCTGGTTTTCCGGGCGGGATCAAGTCGATCAACTTTGAAAAGCTGATCGCTAAAGCCCCAGAGCGCGTGATCGAGACCGCGGTTAAAGGCATGCTGCCTAAGAACCCGCTGGGTCGCGACATGTATCGTAAGCTGAAAGTCTATGCGGGCGCTGTACACCCTCATACTGCTCAGCAGCCCCAAGAACTGAAGTTTTAACGGAATAGTTCATTATGTCGGCGACTCAAAATTACGGCACTGGCCGTCGCAAGACCGCAACTGCACGCGTTTTCCTGCGTCCAGGTACTGGCAACATCTCTATCAATAACCGTACTCTTGACGGTTTCTTCGGTCGCGAAACTGCCCGCATGGTAGTTCGTCAACCGCTGGAATTGACTCAGACTACCGAAAAATTCGACATCTACATCACTGTTATCGGTGGCGGCACAAGTGGTCAAGCGGGCGCAATTCGCCACGGCATCACTCGCGCTCTGATGCAGTATGACGAAACCCTTCGTGGCGCTCTGCGCAAAGCTGGCTTCGTTACTCGTGATGCTCGTGAAGTAGAACGTAAGAAAGTCGGTCTGCGTAAAGCGCGTAAGCGTCCGCAGTACTCGAAGCGTTAATTCGCTGCTACTTTCTAAGCGCCCAGTTCCTTTTAGGATCTGGGCGTTTTTTTATGGGCGCTCGGTTTTGGTGTGACAACGTGCCACATGTCTGGGTGCCGCGTGTTATAAGGCTTGAGACCATTGGGTGATGGTAATTACCTTGTCAATTGAGGGGCTTTTCATTACCATCCGGCAGGATTTTTACACCGTTCTAGATATTTATTAAGTAGACGCCTGATCAAACAGGCCATAGAGCTGATGGGAGAGGACGGAATGAGCAATGACGGCGTGAATGCAGGCCGGCGTCGCTTCCTCGTAGCAGCCACATCCGTGGTTGGTGCAGCAGGAGCGGTGGGGGCGGCGGTCCCGTTCGTGGGGTCATGGTTTCCCAGTGCCAAGGCGAAAGCCGCAGGTGCACCGGTAAAGGTGAATATCAGCAAGGTCGAGCCCGGACAACAAATGATTGCCGAATGGCGTGGCCAACCGGTATTCATTGTCCGTCGTACCGCAGAGATTTTAGGGAACCTGAAAAAGATCGAAGGGCAATTATCCGATCCCACTTCAAAGAACTCCTCGCAACCGACTTACGTCGACCCTGAAATGCGTTCGATCAAACCAGAGATTTTGTTGCTGGTCGGTATTTGTACGCACTTGGGATGTTCGCCGACGTTCCGTCCCGAAGTAGCTCCTGCAGATCTAGGCAAGGATTGGGTCGGTGGTTATTTCTGCCCCTGCCACGGTTCGCACTACGATCTGGCCGGGCGTGTCTATAAGTCTCAACCGGCACCCTTGAATTTGCCTGTGCCGCCGCATTCCTATGAGTCGGACAGCATTATCGTCATCGGCGTCGATCAGGAGAAAGCGTCATGAGTAAGTTCATGGACTGGGTAGATGCGCGCTTTCCCGCCACAAAAATGTGGGAAGACCATCTCAGCAAGTACTACGCCCCAAAAAACTTTAACTTTTTTTACTTTTTTGGCTCACTGGCGCTGCTGGTGCTGGTCAATCAGATCGTTACTGGTGTTTGGCTGACCATGAGCTACACGCCATCGGCTGAAGAGGCGTTCGCTTCTGTCGAATACATCATGCGTGACGTGGAATATGGCTCAATCCTGCGCCTGCTTCACTCAACAGGTGCATCTGCGTTCTTCATCGTGGTTTATCTGCACATGTTCCGTGGACTGCTTTACGGTTCGTATCAGAAGCCGCGCGAACTGGTCTGGCTGTTCGGGATGCTGATCTACTTGGCGCTGATGGCTGAAGCATTCATGGGTTATCTGCTGCCTTGGGGTCAGATGTCCTATTGGGGCGCTCAGGTAATTATCTCGCTGTTTGGTGCGATTCCTGTCATCGGTGGTGACCTGACTCAATGGATCCGTGGTGACTACCTGATTTCAGGTATTACCCTGAACCGCTTCTTTGCGTTGCATGTCGTGGCGTTGCCGATCGTCATTCTGGGTCTGGTGGTGTTGCACGTTCTTGCACTGCACGAAGTGGGTTCCAACAACCCCGACGGTGTAGACATCAAGAAACACAAAGACGAAAACGGCATACCGCTGGACGGCATTCCCTTCCATCCGTACTACACCGTGAAAGACATCGTCGGCGTCGTGGTGTTCCTGTTCATTTTTTGCTCGATCGTATTTTTCTTCCCTGAAATGGGCGGCTATTTCCTCGAGAAACCTAACTTTGAAGTAGCTAACGCGTTCAAGACCCCTGAGCACATTGCTCCGGTTTGGTACTTCACGCCGTTCTACGCGATCCTGCGTGCTATACCGGACAAGCTCATGGGCGTTATTGCCATGGGTGCTGCAATTGCCGTTCTGTTCGTGTTGCCATGGCTTGATCGTAGCCCGGTCAAATCGATGCGTTATAAAGGCTGGTTGAGCAAGATCTGGTTACTGGTGTTTTGCGTGGCATTTGTAATTCTCGGCGTGCTGGGCGTTCTACCGCCAACACCAGAGCGCACGATTCTGTCGCAGGTTTGTACGTTCCTGTACTTCGCCTACTTCATTCTGATGCCGTTCTATACCCGGCTCGAGAAGACCAAACCGGTTCCAGAAAGGGTGACTGGCTGATGAAAAAGCTATTTGCTGTATTGATTTTTGCTCTTCTGCCCGTTGTGTCCTATGCGGCAGAGCACGGTCCAGAGTTAGAGCATGTTGATATTGACGTCTCTGACAAAGCGGCCATGCAGGATGGTGCACGTACGTTTGCCAACTACTGCATGGGTTGCCACAGTGCCAAGTTCCAGCGCTATGAGCGTGTGGCTGACGATCTAGGTATTCCCCACGATTTGATGCTGGATAAGCTGATATTCACGGGCGCCAAGATTGGCGATCACATGTCCATCGGCATGCAGCCTGCTGACGCTAAAGCCTGGTTCGGCGCGGCTCCGCCCGATCTGACCCTGGTGGCTCGTGTCCGCGGCACTGACTGGCTCTATGGCTATCTGCGCTCGTTCTATGAAGACCCTGCACGTCCTTGGGGGGTGAACAACAAGGTTTTCCCGAACGTCGGTATGCCTAACGTACTGGCTGGTCTGCAAGGTCGTCAGGTTATCGGCTGTAAGCAAATGCAAATCGTTGAGGATGGGAAGAAGCAGTTCGACCCTCTGACAGGTTCTCCATTGACCCATGAAGCATGCGATCAATTGACCGTATTGCCGAAAACCGGTTCGCTAAATGAAGAACAGTTCGATGAGAAGATCAAAAATCTTGTAACCTTCCTCGCTTACTCGGCAAATCCGGTGAAGCTGCAGCATCAGCGCATCGGAACCTATGTATTGCTTTACTTGGCCTTCTTCTTCGTCTTCGCGTATTTACTCAAGCGCGAATACTGGAAAGACGTCCATTGATTATGCTGTAACCCCTGCTGTTAACGAGCCGCGCCCTAGGGTGTTTCTCCGAAAAACGAGCGTGGGGCAAGTGACCGCTTCTGTGGTTGTCTGCCCCCGTAGTCGTTTTTGGAGGCGCCCCTTGGGCGCGCTCGTTTTTCTGCTTCTGAAAACTTTTACAAGCGAGGAGGACCGCCATGGGCGTGACCAATCGGTTGGCCTGTTACTCCGACCCCGCCGACCACTATTCCCACCGCGTGCGCATTGTGCTCGCCGAGAAAGGTGTCAGCGCTGAGATCATTGATGTTGTGACGGGTCGTCATCCGCCAAGATTGATCGAGGTTAATCCGTACGGCAGCGTACCAACGCTGGTCGATCGCGACTTGGCTTTGTACGAGTCGACGGTGGTGATGGAATACTTGGATGAGCGTTATCCGCACCCCCCTTTGTTGCCGGTTTATCCTGTAGCCCGCGCCAACAGCCGCCTGCTGATTCATCGTATTCAGCGCGACTGGTGTGGTTTGGTGGATCTGATTCTGGATTCACGCAGTAAAGAACCTGCTCGCGTTCAGGCGCGTAAAGAGCTGCGTGAAAGTTTGACCGGTGTCTCTGCGTTGTTCGCTGACAAGCCTTTTTTCCTCAGCGAAGATCAAAGCCTAGTTGATTGTTGCCTGTTGCCGATACTTTGGCGTCTTCCGGTCCTGGGTATAGAATTGCCTCGGCAAGCGAAACCGCTGCTTGATTACATGGAGCGCCAATTTGCACGTGAGGCTTTCCAGACAAGTCTGTCTGGTGCTGAACGTGATATGCGCTAAGGCTTAAGGAGCCGTTGATGAACTCCAGTCGCCCTTATCTGATTCGTGCTCTGTATGAGTGGATCGTAGATAACGATTGCACCCCGCACATGCTGGTTAATGCGGAATACCCGTCAGTGCAGGTCCCTCAGGGCTTTGCCAATGATGGTCAGATCGTTTTAAACGTGTCGCCCAGTGCTGTGCGTCATCTGCACATGGATAACGATGCTGTCAGTTTCGAAGGTCGTTTCGGCGGTGTTCCGCACACGTTGTACGTTCCTATTGCCGCGATTCTAGGTATTTATGCCCGGGAAAACGGTCAGGGTATGGTTTTTGAAGTAGAACCGGCCCTTGAAGACGTTGATGAAGATATCGATCCTGATGATGAAGGACCGCCACCGGAAAGCGAACCACCGCGACCGACAGGCAGACCGAGCCTGAAAGTGGTCAAATAATCGAACTCAGCTTTTTGAAACAAAAAAACGCCGACAGAGATGTCGGCGTTTTTTGTTGGAAGTAACAGACACCATCTTGGCCTTCGCTGCGTAAGCGCAACGTGGGCGCAGTCGAGGCGGTATCTACGGTCAGATCAATCAATATACTCAAACAGCTTCACAATCTTCTGCACGCCCGATACGCCTTGGACCAGGTTGGTAGCGCGGGTGGCTTCTTGTTGAGTCACTAGACCCAGCAGGTAAACGATGCCGTTCTCAGTCACGACTTTGATACGCGAGCCTGGAATAGTGTTGTCCGTCAACATTTGCGTTTTGATCTTGGTGGTTAACCAAGCATCGTTGTTGCGCGCCAGTATGGAAGACGGTGCCATGATCTGGAGTTCATTGTTGACCTTTTTCACCCGTTGAACCGAAGCTGCGGCTTGTTCAGCAAGGGATTTCAGATCCGCGCGGGGTGTCTGGCCTGCCAGCAGTACGATGCCGTTGAAGCTGGTCACAATGATGTGCGAGCCTTCATCCAAGTCAGGATTAGCCTTGGCGACGTTGACCGCAACTTTGGTCTCGATCAGAGAGTCGTCAATTTTGCTGCCGAACGTGCGAGTGCCACGGTCATCCTGGATCGGCGTATCGCGGGTGGCAGTCAGGACCGAACTGCATCCGCTGAGACCCAGGCAAAGTGTCAGAGCCAGTAGGCTTAGGCGATTAGGTGTCATTCTTCACTCCCGAACAGTTGGCTGTCGATCAGATCGCAGAGGCAGTGGATCGCCAGCAGGTGGACTTCTTGAATACGTGCAGTGACTTTGGACGGAACGCGGATCTCCACGTCCTCCGGCAGCAGCAGCGACGCCATGTTGCCACCGTCGCGACCGGTCATAGCTACGACAACCATTTCCCGATCATGTGCGGCCTGGATGGCTTGAATAATGTTGGCCGAGTTACCGCTGGTGGAAATAGCTAGCAGCACATCGCCCGGCTGACCCAGCGCACGGATCTGTTTGGAAAAGATTTCGTTGTAGCTGTAATCGTTGGCAATCGAGGTAATGGTTGAGGTGTCGGTGGTTAGCGCAATGGCCGGCAGGCTAGGGCGCTCACGTTCAAAGCGGTTGAGCAATTCCGAAGAAAAATGCTGAGCGTCACCCGCAGAGCCGCCATTGCCGCAAGAAAGCATTTTACCTTCATTGAGCAGCGCATTGACCATCACTTGGCTGGCTTGCTCAATGTAGGGTGCAAGAACCTCCATCGCCTGCTGTTTGGTGTCGATACTGGCTTGGAAAAGCTGGCGAATTCGGGATTGCATGTCCATCTATGTGACCTTAAGTAGGGCAACTGCTCCAGGCACAAACAATGTGCAGCCTGCAAAGCAAAATCGGTATAGGTGTTTCATTCGAAAATCAGGCATCCAGGTTCGACAAGTCCTGCCGCCTGGTCTAGCTGTCAAATGCATTTTGGAGCCAATTTAATGAGGGTTCCTTGCCAGGGTCGCCATTAATGCCAATCACATCAAAGCGGCAAGGTGAGTCAGCCCAGTGTGACGCTTGTTGCAGAAAATATTGAGCGGCCATAGCCAGTTTTTCGCGCTTGCGAACATCGACGCTTTCAAGCGCGCCACCCCAGCCTGCGTGGCGCCGATAGCGCACTTCGACGAATACTACTGTATCGCCATCAAGCATTACCAGATCGAGTTCGCCGCGTGGGCATAACCAGTTCTGCGCGATCAGGCTTAATCCCTGCTGCTGAAGATATGTCAGGGCGAATGCCTCAGCCTCACGCCCGGCCCTCAAATGCGGTGCGACAGGTATCAATGCGCGGTGTCTGGCAGGCGATGAACCTGGCCGCCGACAAATTGAGCCCATGGCAGTTGCCGTTCTACACGCTGCCCTTGGCCCAGACTTAATCTGCCGGACTCGCCATCCAGGCGAGTGTCAGGCAACGCTTTGAGTTGTGTCAGACGCGGTGCCAAGCGATAAGCATCGATTCCCATGGCGTACAACCGACCCAGGCTCCCGGCCGCTTGTGGCCATTGCGCGATCACTTGCTGATGCAGCGGATTACTGGTGTTCAGCAGCCATGGGGTATCGCAGAATTGAATGCCTTCCAAGTCCTTGTACTGCGCTTGATCGCCGCTGTTAGTAAACAGTTGGGAGGTCGCATACACAGGCACATCACCAGCATATTGGAACACCAGCGTCGGTTTGATCTGCTGCGCTAGCTGAGGCGTGGCGGCCAGGAAAATAAAATCAATGTCTTGGCGACGCGTTGGCTGAGGTGCTTGAGCGCCTGCAGTATTTTGCAAGCTTTTGGCGCGGGCATCGACATTGCGCAGTTGGAACATGTCAGCAATTTGCTGGGCGAGGGCGACCGGTTGGTCTACGTGCTCGGCGACGATGAACGTGCCGCCTAATGCTTGCCAGCTTTGACGGAAGGCGTCCAGAACACGGTCACCCCATTCACCTCTCGGCACCATGGCGGCAGCGCTCCGCTTGCCATCGGCCCAGGCGCGGCGCGCCACTTCCCTGGCTTCGTCTTCAGCGGCAAGGCCAAACTGGAACAGTTCCGGTGGCCCCGCTTGACGAGAATCGCTGTAGTTAAGTGCCAGCGTTGTAATAGGCAAGTGTGGACGGTTGCTTAACTGTTTAACCAGTGGTTTTTCCAGCGGACCAATTACCAGTTGCACGCCGGACGCTTTGGCCTGACGGTAGAAATCGTCAAGCGAAGTCAGGCGTGAGCTATCGAACACTTGGATGACGGGGGGCTTTTGTCCCGCTTGCTGAGCTTGATAGTGCGCAGCCATAAAGCCTTCGCGCAGTGCCCGGGCCACCGAAACTAGCGGGCCGTCTTGTGGCAGTAACAACGCAATTTTGGTCAGCGGGGCACTGGCTAATGCCTTGAGGGCAATCAGCGGAAGTGGTAATTGCTGGGCGGCCGGATGCTGCGGGTTTTGTGCTTTCCAGGTATCGATCGCGGCTTGCTGCTGCTCCAGCGTACCGGCGGTTTTTACCGCCAGGGCCAAGCTCAGCCAGCCCGCAAGGTCACCGTTGCCAGAGCCTTGGAGTTGCTCAGGCGGTAACTGGGAAACCAGCGACCAGATCGCTTCGTGGTTGGCTGTGGCATCGCCGTTTTTAAGTAGCGGCGCGATAAATACCCGTTGGCTGGCGGCGGCCAGGATTTGTCCGTCGGCTTCCAGTGCGCGCGCCTGAACAAGGCCGGTGCGAACTTGCTGATCAATAGGCAGTTCGCCCAAGCGCAGCAGGCTTGGGTGGCTTAGCGCTGCCAGAGCAACCTTGGGTTGGTTGCGACCCAGGGCCAGCTCAGCGGAAAGAGTGCTCGCGTAGACCTGTTGTGCAGGTTTGAGCTGATCAACAGGAACTTGCTCAAGAATTTTTGCGGCTCGGCCCACGTCCCCTTGTCGATTGGCCTGATCGGCCGCGCTCAGCCTTAGCGACGCGGCTTGATCGGGGGTTTTGGCGGCAGCGGCTTGTTCGAGCAATTGCTCGATGCTGGCGTCGGGCGTGCGAGGAAGTTCGCCCAGGGTCGACGACGGCGAACTGGCACACGCCGCCAACAGGGCAGCGAGACAAAGGGCGGTGAACAGGCGCAGGCAAGCGATCATGTATGTGATCCTGATACTCAAGCAAATAGGCTGGAATTGTACCCAAGCACTGGCCGGGGCGCGATGTTGATGGCGTTAAAGCGGTGATATTGGTCGCGGTGCAGCTAAATAAAAGGCGAAGCGGTGTTTTATTGTTTATTCACGTTGTGCGGTAAGGAAATCAAACGTTCTCTCAAACTGTTTTAGTGTTCGCTTGTGCCAGCGATCCGTTCGCCACGGCCTTAATCTGTACAATGCATTTTTTGTTCAACACAAGAGGTGTGCGCTTTGACTGCTCCAGGTGCTTTGAATTCCGCTCCAGGCTCGCTTTATGTTGTTGCTACGCCTATCGGTAACCTGGATGACATGAGCGTGCGTGCGCTGAAGGTGTTGCGCGACGTGGCGCTAATTGCTGCCGAAGATACTCGTCACTCGTTACGGTTGATGCAGCATTTTGGTATTCCTACGCCACTGGCGGCGTGTCATGAACACAACGAGCGGGAGGAGGGCAGTCGCTTTTTGACACGGCTATTAGCCGGTGATGATGTTGCGCTGATCTCCGATGCGGGCACTCCCCTTATATCCGATCCCGGTTATCACTTGGTGCGGCAAGCGCGTGCAGCGGGCATCCGAGTGGTGCCGATTCCTGGAGCGTGCGCGTTGATCGCCGCGTTGTCGGCGGCCGGGCTGCCTTCCGACCGTTTTATCTTTGAAGGCTTTTTACCCGCTAAAGCGGTTGGCCGCAGGGCTCGACTTGAGTTGCTTAAGAGTGAACCCCGCACGCTGATTTTTTATGAGGCGCCACATCGAATCCTGGAGTGCCTGCAAGATCTTGAATCTGTGTTCGGCCCAGAGCGTCCCGCATTACTGGCACGAGAGCTGACCAAAACCTTTGAAACCCTTAAGGGGCTGCCGTTGTCCGATCTGCGAGCGTTTGTCGAAGGTGACAGCAATCAGCAGCGCGGGGAGTGCGTGGTGTTGGTTGCGGGTTGGACAGCGCCAGAAAATGAAGACGTTATCGGTGCGGACGCACGGCGTATTTTAGATCTCTTGCTGGAGGAGATGCCGCTCAAAAGAGCCGCTGCATTGGCCGCCGAAATTACCGGCGTTCGCAAAAACTTGCTCTATCAGGTAGCGCTGGAAAAGCAAAAAGGCGAATAAATTCCTGCGTCGGCGCTAACCGCTAGAGGTCGCAGAATGTATTAAAGCTTGTTCTTGACGGTCCGTGCCGCTAACCTTGTCGGCGGAGAGTCGATTGGACAGTCGCTGCCTTTTATTGTTCCGCAATAAAGGGGGGAGGAAAGTCCGGGCTCCATAGGGCAGAGTGCCAGGTAATGCCTGGGAGGCGTGAGCCTACGGAAAGTGCCACAGAAAATAACCGCCTAAGCACTTCGGTGCCGGTAAGGGTGAAAAGGTGCGGTAAGAGCGCACCGCACGTCTGGCAACAGGTCGTGGTCAAGGTAAACCCCACTCGGAGCAAGACCAAATAGGGTTCCAAGGCGTGGCCCGCGCTGGAACCGGGTAGGTTGCTAAAGACGTCCAGTGATGGCCGTCGTAGACGAATGACTGTTCACGACAGAACCCGGCTTACAGATCGACTCTCCACCTTATTTTCTACCCCCGCTTTTCGCAGCATCAACCTTTCGTAATATCAAAAAAATCTTACTCTTGATAAATCACATTAACTTCGAGACTCAGGCCTTTGAGCTCTCCGGGGTTTATCTATCAAAACAATTAAAAAAATGCTCCGAAGTCTGACTTTCTTCTCCTAAATCTCCGTTCTGTAAGGGAATTCCTTAGGACCGTGCCTTGACGGTGTGGTGGGCGCATTTATATAGTGTGCGCAAGTGGCGGAAAGTGGCATGAAGTGGGTTTTTTCAGCTCAAAAAGTTAATATTCGGAGATCGCGCCTGTGTTTCGTGGTGCCAACGCAATCAATCTTGACGCAAAGGGTCGCCTCGCAATGCCGAGCCGGTACCGCGACGAGTTGGATTCGCGCAGTGCCGGGCAGTTAATTGTAACGATTGACGCTGTAGACCCCTGCTTATGCCTGTACCCGTTATCCGAATGGGAACTGATTGAGGCCAAGTTGCGTGACTTGCCGACATTCCGTGAAGAAAACCGTCGCCTGCAGCGGCTGTTGATTGGGAATGCGGTCGATCTGGAACTGGATGGAAGTGGCCGTTTTCTGGTTCCGCCGCGGCTGCGCGATTACGCGAAGTTGGATAAGCGCGTGATGTTGGTTGGCCAGCTAAATAAGTTTCAACTGTGGGACGAGGACGCCTGGAACACGCTTGCTGAAGCGGACCTGGCGGCTATTCAACAACCTGGCGCTATGCCTGATGAACTGCGTGATTTGATCTTGTGACTATGACTAGCGGCTTTACCCACATCACCGTACTGCTCGAAGAAGCCGTAGAGGCTCTCGCGGTACGTACCGATGGCTGCTATTTGGATGGTACATTCGGCCGCGGCGGCCACAGTCGCCTGATATTGCAGCATCTTGGCCCTGACGGGCGTTTGCTGGGATTTGACAAAGATCCTCAAGCGATTGCCACAGGGCAAGCGCTAGCGGCCGAAGACGGCCGCTTTGTCGTTGTGCAACGCAGCTTTGCTGAGCTGGGCGCTGAAGTTGAAAGTCGCGGTCTGGCGGGCAAGATCAACGGAGTTTTGCTCGACCTTGGCGTCTCATCGCCGCAACTGGACGATCCAGAACGCGGCTTCAGCTTTATGAACGACGGTCCTCTGGATATGCGCATGGACCCTAGTCGCGGCGTCAGCGCTGCCGAGTTCATCGCCACGGCATCCGCGGAAGAAATTGCCCGTGTGTTCAAGGAATATGGCGAGGAGCGTTTCGCCAAGCGCATGGCGAACGCCGTGGTTCTGCGTCGTGAAACCCAACGCTTTGAGCGCACCGGCGACCTTGCTGAGGTGTTGAAGGTTGCTAATCCTGCATGGGAAAAAGGCAAAAATCCGGCGACTCGCGCTTTTCAGGGCCTGCGCATACATGTCAATAACGAACTGGGCGATCTTGAAGCCGGGCTCGAAGCTGCCCTAGAAACGCTTGAAGTTGGCGGACGTTTGGTTGTCATCAGCTTCCACTCGTTGGAAGATCGCATCGTCAAATTGTTCATGCGTAAGCTCGCAAAAGGCGAAACCGACACAATGCCTCGCGATTTACCGATCCGTTTTCAGGCATTCGACCCGAAAATCAAAATCCACGGCAAAGCGCAATTCGCCTCCGAGGCTGAAACCAAGGCCAATCCACGATCGCGCAGTGCTGTGATGCGTGTAGCGGAGAAGCTTAAGTGAGCCAGCTCGTCCTTAAGCCTTTGCCTACCGGCAGTTTCTTTATGCTGCTGTTGTTCATTGCCGTACTGGTTTCGGCGATTGGCGTGGCATACAGCGCCCATTGGAACCGGCAGTTATTGAACTCGCTTTACAGTGAGCTGAGTGTGCGCGACAAAGCTCAGGCCGAATGGGGCCGGTTGATTCTTGAGCAAAGCACCTGGACAGCGCACAGCCGTATCGAAACGCTGGCCACCGAACAACTGCATATGCGTATCCCAAGCGCTGCTGAAGTTCGAATGGTGGCCCCATGATGAACCTCGAAGGCGCCCTGTATCCCTGGCGTTTTCGCGTGGTGGTGGGTCTGCTCGGCATTATGGTGGCTGCCATTTGCTGGCGCATCATCGACCTGCAAGTGGTCGACCATAAGTTTCTCAAGGAACAGGGCGACGCTCGCAGCGTCCGTCACATTCCTATTCCCGCTCATCGTGGCTTGATCACTGACCGTAACGGCGAGCCTTTAGCCGTCAGTACGCCAGTGACAACGCTGTGGGCCAATCCGAAAGAACTGCAGACGGCCAAGGACAAATGGCCAGCGCTGGCTGCCGCCTTGGGACAAGACGTCAAGTTGCTGAGTGATCGCCTGGAGGCGCAGGCCGATAAAGAATTTATCTACCTGGTCCGCGGCCTTACGCCTGAGCAGGGTCAAGTGGTGCTTGATCTGAAAGTGCCGGGCGTTTACGGCATCGAAGAATTTCGGCGGTTTTATCCGGCCGGTGACGTTACCGCACACATGGTGGGCTTCACCGACCTCGACGACCATGGTCGCGAAGGTGTCGAGCTGGCTTACGACGACTGGCTAGCGGGTGTGCCCGGTAAGCGACAAGTGATTAAGGACCGACGCGGTCGATTGATCAAAGATGTTCAGGTCACCAAAAATGCCAAGGCCGGGAAGACCTTGGCATTGTCTATTGACCTGCGCCTGCAATACCTGGCGACTCGCGAACTGCGCAATGCCATCCAGGAAAACGACGCCAAGGCCGGAAGCCTGGTGATCATGGACGTGAAAACAGGCGAAGTGTTGGCGATGGTCAACTCGCCGACCTATAACCCGAACAACCGCCGCACCATGATCCCGGCCGCCATGCGCAATCGCGCAATCACTGACGTGTTCGAGCCTGGTTCTACCATGAAGCCAATCTCCATGACGGCTGCGCTAGACAGTGGTCGGTGGAAGCCGACCGATAAAGTTGAGGTTTACCCTGGAACGCTGCAGATCGGTAAATACACGATTCGCGACGTGACAAGAACCGAGGGGCCTATCCTCGATCTGACCGGTATCTTAATCAACTCCAGTAACGTAGGCATGAGCAAGGTAGCCTTCGATATTGGGGGTGAAGCAATTTTCCATGCCATGCAGCGAGTCGGCTTGGGACAATACACCGGCCTGGGTTTTCCCGGCGAACGTGTGGGCAATCTTCCAAACTACCGCGAATGGCGCAAAGCCGAGACCGCAACCCTGTCGTACGGCTACGGCCTGTCGATCACCGCGTTGCAGTTGGTGCATGCTTACGCCGCCATTGCGAACAACGGGCGCATTGTGCCGTTGACCATCCTTAAAGCTGATACGCCACCGGTCGCGGTTCAAGCAATCCCGGAAGCAACCGCGAAAACCGTACAGGGCATGATGCAGCAAGTGATCGAAGATCCTCGCGGTGTATACCGTGCTCGGGTGCCGTCCTATCACGTGGCAGGCAAGAGCGGCACTGCGCGTAAAACAGTGTCGGGCACCAAGGGTTATGAAGAAAACGCGTATCGCTCGCTATTCGCTGGCTTTGGCCCGATGAGCAATCCTCGCTACGCCATCGTTGTAGTAATTGATGAACCGGGCAAGGCGGGCTACTACGGTGGTCTGGTGTCGGCCCCAGTGTTCAGCAAGGTCATGTCGGGCACGCTTCGGCTGATGAACGTCACCCCGGATAATTTGGCGGCGACGCCAACGCAGGAGCAAGTGAATGCTGTGCCCGCTGTTAAAGGAGGGCGTGGTTAATGTCTTCTAGCCTGAACAAGATTTTTGCCCATGCTGATCGCGATCTATTAATTCGCGAGTTGACCCTCGACAGCCGTAAAGTACGCCCAGGCGATCTGTTCCTGGCGATTCAGGGTGGAAAAATCGACGGTCGCGTGCACATTGTAGATGCCCTCAAGCGGGGTGCAGCGGCAGTAGCCTATGAAGTGGACGGCGCAACCGTTCTGCCGATTACCGACGTGCCGCTGATCCCTGTAAAAGGTCTGGCTGCACAGTTGTCTGACATCGCTGGGCGCTTTTATGGCGACCCGAGCCGCAACCTGAATTTGGTCGGAGTTACCGGCACCAACGGCAAAACCAGTGTCACCCAATTGGTCGCGCAAGCGCTTGATCAGCTTGGTCAGCATTGCGGGATCGTTGGCACATTGGGGACGGGTTTTTACGGTGCCCTGCAAAGCGGGCGCTTGACGACGCCCGACCCGATTGCAGTACAGGCCACCTTGGCCGACCTCAGAAAAGCCGGTGCCCGCGCTGTCGCAATGGAAGTGTCATCCCACGGTCTGGATCAAGGCCGAGCGAGCGCGTTGGCATTTGACGTTGCGGTGCTGACTAACCTGTCTCGCGACCATCTGGATTATCACGGCACAATGGAGGCCTATGCTGCCGCAAAGGCCAAGTTATTTGCTTGGCCCCATCTGCGTTGTCGGGTAATCAATGTTGATGATGATTTCGGTTGCCAGTTGGCCGCGAACAGACACGAGTCCCGCCTGATCACTTATAGCGTTAAAGACAGCAGCGCTTCGCTTTACTGCAGCGATGCGCATTTTGACGACGATGGCGTGCGCGCCACATTGGTTACTGCACAAGGCGAGCATCATCTGCGCAGTACTTTGTTGGGCCGTTTTAACCTTAGCAACGTGCTGGCTGCCATCGGCGCGTTGATGGGGCTGGATTACCCGCTGGATGAAATTATGAACGTGCTGCCGACGCTTGAAGGTCCTGTCGGTCGCATGCAGCGTTTGGGCGGTGGTCGGCAGCCTTTGGTAGTAGTTGATTACGCACATACCCCCGACGCATTGGAAAAAGTCCTCGAAGCGCTACGCCCGCACGCGAAAGGCCGTTTGATGTGCCTGTTCGGTTGCGGCGGAGACCGTGATCGTGGCAAGCGCCCCTTGATGGCGGAAGTGGTTGAGCGGCTTGCGGACACAGTGTTGGTTACAGATGACAATCCACGCACAGAAGCACCGACTCAGATTTTCGACGACATTCGTAAAGGCTTCGTCGCTGCCGACAAAGTGAACTTTGTCGCCGGTCGCGGTCAGGCGGTGGCGCAGTTGATTGCCAGCGCGCAAGCCGCTGATGTGATCGTGTTGGCGGGCAAGGGCCATGAGGACTATCAGGAAATCGACGGCCAACGTCAGCCATTTTCTGATCTCGAAGAAGCCACCAAAGCCCTGGCGGCATGGGAGGTGGCACATGCTTAAGCCTCTGACTTTCAGTGAGCTGGTTGCTCCACTCAATGGCCGTCAGGTTGGCGCTGATTGCGCCTTTGCCGGGGTAAGTATTGATAGCCGCCATATTGCTCCGGGGCAGCTGTTTATCGCGCTTTGCGGTCCGAACTTTGATGGGCATGACTATCTGAATGACGTCGCGAGCAAAGGTGCCGCTGGTGCGTTGGTCGAGCGTGAAGTCTCGGGTTCTGAATTGTCGCAGTTGGTAGTTGCGGATACGCGTCTGGCGTTGGCTCAGCTTGGTGCCTTGAATCGTAACCGGTTTGATAGGCCTGTCGCGGCGATCACCGGTTCCAGCGGTAAAACCACCACCAAGGAAATGCTTGCTAGCATCCTGCGTACGCGTGGGTCGGTCTTGGCAACCCGAGGCAATTTGAACAACGAGTTAGGGGTTCCATTAACTCTGCTTGAGCTGGCGCAGGAACATACGGCGGCCGTCATTGAGTTAGGCGCTTCTCGACGGGGTGAAATCACCTACACCGTCGGTCTGGCAAAGCCGCACGTTGCGGTCATCACTAACGCAGGAACCGCCCACGTGGGTGAGTTCGGCGGCCCGGAGAAGATCGTCCAGGCCAAGGGTGAAATCCTCGAGGGCCTTAGTGCTAGCGGTACAGCCGTCCTCAATCGAGATGATAAGGCGTTTGCTACCTGGCATGCCCGCGCCAATGGCCGCCCTGTTTTGAGCTTTGCCTTGAATGATGATTCAGCAGATTTTTACGCCAGAGACCTGACCCGCGATGCTCGCGGCTGCCCTAGCTTTACGTTGCATGGTCCCTGCGGATCGGCGTCGATTCAGCTCAATCTGCTAGGCGCCTATAACATCGCTAATGCCTTGGCAGCTGCGGCTGCGGCGCATGCAATGGGTGTGTCACTGGGCGGGATCGTCGCAGGTTTAAATGCGGTTCAACCGGTCAAGGGCCGAGCGGTGGCGCAGTTGGCTACTAACGGCATTCGTCTGATTGATGACACGTACAACGCTAACCCCACCGCGATGTGCGCGGCCGTTGATATACTCGCCGGCTTTTCTGGGCGCACCGTCTTGGTGCTCGGAGATATTGGCGAGCTGGGCGAGTGGGCCGAGCAGGGCCATCGCGATGTAGGCACGTACGCCGCTGGCAAAGTCTCGGCGCTCTACGCAGTAGGGCCGATGATGGCTTACGCGGTAAAAGCGTTCGGCGAGCACGGCTATCACTTCGCCAGTCAGCAAGACCTGATCGCAGCGCTTGGCGCGGAGCAGGACACTAACACCACTATTTTGATTAAAGGTTCGCGCAGCGCGGCGATGGAAAACATCGTCGCCGCTTTGTGTGGTTCTAGCCAGGAGAAACATTGATGCTGCTGTTGTTGGCGGAGTATTTACAACAATTCTACAAAGGCTTCGCGGTCTTCCAATACCTGACTCTGCGCGGGATTCTCGGCGTGCTTACCGCATTGTCGCTCTCGCTGTTCCTGGGCCCATGGATGATTCGGACCTTGCAGAACCGTCAGATCGGGCAATCGGTTCGAAATGACGGTCCGCAATCACATTTGGCCAAATCGGGCACGCCAACCATGGGTGGCGCGCTGATTCTGTCTGCTATCGCCGTTAGCACGTTGTTGTGGGCCGACCTAAGCAATCGCTACGTCTGGGTGGTGCTGATCGTTACCTTGCTGTTTGGTGGCATCGGCTGGGTCGATGATTACCGCAAAGTTATTGAAAAAAATTCAAAAGGGTTGCCAAGTCGTTGGAAATACTTCTGGCAATCGGTGTTCGGTCTTGGTGCGGCGATCTTCCTTTACTCCACGGCGCCTTCCGCTGTGGAAACCACACTGATAGTGCCGATGCTCAAGGATGTCAGCATTCCGCTTGGCTTAGGCTTCATGGTGTTGACCTACTTCGTGATCGTCGGCTCAAGCAATGCGGTCAACTTGACAGACGGCCTCGACGGCCTGGCGATTTTGCCAACAGTAATGGTTGGCGGCGCGTTGGGTATCTTCTGCTACCTGTCGGGTAACGTGAAATTTGCTGAATACCTACTCATTCCTTACGTCCCCGGTGCTGGTGAACTGATCGTGTTTTGCGGCGCATTGATTGGCGCGGGATTAGGCTTCCTCTGGTTTAACACTTACCCGGCACAAGTCTTCATGGGCGACGTCGGTGCCTTGGCCCTTGGCGCGGCACTGGGCACCATCGCCGTTATCGTTCGTCAGGAAATCGTCTTGTTCATCATGGGCGGTGTGTTCGTGATGGAGACCCTGTCCGTTGTAATCCAGGTTGCGTCTTTCAAGTTGACCGGTCGTCGCGTGTTTCGCATGGCGCCGATCCACCACCACTTTGAACTCAAAGGCTGGCCCGAGCCGCGTGTAATTGTCCGCTTCTGGATTATTACCGTGATTTTGGTGCTGATCGGCCTTGCCACCCTGAAGCTGAGGTAGAACGAGTGTCTCTGATCGCTTCTGACCACTTCCGCATCGTTGTCGGCCTCGGCAAGAGCGGCATGTCTCTGGTTCGCTTTCTGGCGAACCGGGGCGTGTCGTTTGCCGTGGCGGATACGCGGGAAAATCCACCTGAACTGGGGACATTGCGTGAGCAATACCCGCAGGTGGAAGTGCGTTGTGGCGAACTGGATGTGGAGTTTCTGTGCCGCGCCGACGAGCTGTACGTGAGTCCTGGTCTGGCTCTGGCCACTCCGGCGTTGCAACAAGCGGCGGCCCGTGGCGTGAAGTTGTCGGGTGACATTGAGTTGTTTGCCCGCAATGCGAAGGCGCCCATCATCGCAATTAGTGGCTCGAACGCGAAGAGCACCGTGACAACCATGGTCGGCGACATGGCGGCGTCGGCAGGCAAGCGCGTCGCGGTCGGCGGCAACTTGGGTACTCCGGCGCTGGACCTGCTCGACGACTCTGTCGAGCTTTACGTGCTTGAACTCTCCAGCTTCCAGCTTGAAACCACCGATCAACTCGGTGCTGAAGTGGCCACCGTGCTTAACGTCAGCGAAGACCATATGGACCGCTACAGTGGTTTGCCAGCGTATCACTTGGCCAAGCATCGGATTTTCCGGGGCGCGCGGCAAGTGGTGGTCAATCGGCAGGACGCATTGTCGCGGCCGCTGATCGGCGAGGGCCTGCCTTGCTGGACCTTCGGTTTGAACACTCCTGATTTCCACGGCTTCGGTTTGCGAGAAGAGAACGGCGAAAAATTCCTCGCCTTCCAATTCGACACCTTGATGCCGGTTCGCGAGCTGAAGGTGCGCGGCGCCCACAACCAGTCCAATGCGCTGGCAGCGTTGGCCTTGGGTCACGCGGTCGGTTTGCCATTCGACGCCATGTTGAACAGCCTGCGCGCATTCACCGGACTGACGCACCGTTGCCAATGGCTGCGCGAGCGTGATGGTGTCAGCTATTACGATGATTCCAAAGCCACCAACGTCGGTGCTTCGCTGGCCGCTATCGAAGGTCTGGGTGCAGATATCACCGGGAAACTGGTGTTGATCGCCGGGGGCGACGGCAAAGGTGCTGATTTCTCAGCCCTGCGCGAGCCGGTAACGGCCCATTGTCGCGCCGTCGTGCTACTAGGTCGCGATGCAGAAATCCTGGCGCAAGCGCTGGGTGAAGCGGTTGCTTTAATACGCGTCAATACATTGGAAGAAGCCGTGCTGCGTGCCGCCGAAATCGCTCAAGACGGGGACGCTGTATTGCTGTCGCCAGCCTGTGCAAGCCTGGATATGTTCAAGAACTACGAAGAACGTGGCCGCCTTTTCGCTCGCTCGGTGGAGGCGTTGTCATGATTCTCGGCATAATTCGGCCTTACCCATCCCCGCTGATCAGTGGCCGTGGCATCGATGTCGATTTTCCGATGCTCGCGGGTTGCCTGGCGCTGTTGGGACTCGGTTTGGTCATGATTACCTCAGCATCGTCGGAAGTAGCCGCAGTACAATCCGGTAATCCGCTGTACATGATGATTCGCCACCTTATCTATCTGGTCATCGGCCTGGGTGTCTGCGCTGCGACGATGATGATTCCGGTATCAACCTGGCAACGGCTGGGCTGGCTGATGCTGATTGGCGCGTTCGGTTTGCTGGTGATCGTGTTGGTGCCGGGGTTGGGCCGCGAGGTCAACGGTTCAATGCGTTGGATCGGTTTCGGGATGTTCAACGTTCAGCCCTCCGAGATCGCCAAAGTTTTTGTCGTCATCTTCCTTGGCGGGTATCTGGTTCGCCAACAGCAAGAAGTCCGTGAAAGCTGGATGGGCTTCTTTAAGCCGTTCATTGTTTTGTTGCCCATGGCTGGCTTGCTGTTGATGGAACCGGACTTCGGCGCCACCGTGGTGATGATGGGTGCTGCGGCCGCCATGCTGTTTTTGGGCGGCGTTGGTTTGTTCCGATTCACCTTGATGGTGGTCTTGGCGGTGGGTGCGGTGTTCGTGTTGGTTCAAGCGCAGCCTTACCGTATGGCGCGTTTGATTACCTTCACCGACCCATGGTCCGATCAGTTTGGGGCTGGCTATCAGTTGACCCAAGCCCTGATTGCATTTGGTCGCGGCGAATGGTTTGGGGTAGGTCTGGGCAATAGCGTCCAAAAACAGTTCTACCTGCCTGAAGCGCACACTGACTTTGTGTTCGCCGTGCTCGCTGAAGAGTTGGGCGTGGTGGGTTCGTTGCTCACCGTGGCGCTGTTCGTGTTCGTCAGTATCCGGGCGATGTACATCGGCTTGTGGGCCGAAAGGGCTAAGCAATACTTCGGCGCTTATGTCGCCTATGGATTGGCGTTCCTCTGGATAGGTCAGTTTCTGATCAATATCGGGGTGAATGTCGGGCTGCTGCCGACCAAAGGCCTGACCTTGCCGTTCCTCAGCTACGGCGGCAGTTCGTTGGTGATTTGTTGCGCGAGTCTTGGTTTGTTGCTGCGTATCGAGTGGGAGTCGCGGACCAATACCGGAAGTGAAGAAACGGAATTTAATGAAAGCGACTTCGCTGAGGAGTCGAATAATGGGCGCTAACGTGCTGATCATGGCGGGCGGTACCGGTGGGCATGTGTTCCCGGCGTTGGCCTGCGCGCAAGAGTTTAAAGCTCGTGGTTACAGCGTTCATTGGTTGGGCACGCCACGTGGCATCGAGAATGAGTTGGTGCCCCAGGCAGGCTTGCCGTTGCATCTAATCAACATGACCGGTTTGCGCGGTAAAGGCTTGCTGGCTCTGTTCAAGGCGCCGTTTGTGTTGCTCAAGGCGCTGATGCAGGCGCGCAAAATCGTTCGTCAGCTGCAACCGGTGTGCGTGCTGGGTCTGGGAGGATACGTCACCGGCCCTGGTGGACTGGCGGCAAAACTGGCCGGCATTCCTTTGATTATTCATGAGCAAAACGCAATTGCGGGTACCGCTAACCGCAGTTTGGCTCCGTTCGCCAGCCGTGTATGCGAAGCGTTTCCAAATACCTTTTCCACCTCTGCCAAACGCCGCACGACCGGCAACCCGGTGCGTAGCGAATTGTTTCTGGAAACTCCACGTCAAGTATTGGCTGGACGTAAAGCCCGCCTGCTGATCCTCGGGGGCAGTCTCGGTGCTGAACCGCTTAACAAGTTGCTGCCCGAAGCGTTGGCGTTGTTACCGGTTCAATTGCGCCCTGAAGTATTTCATCAGGCAGGTAAGAATCACGACCAAATTACCTTAGAGCGCTATCGCACTGCTGGCGTCGACGCGCAAGTGGCGCCTTTCATTAAAGACATGGCTCAAGCTTATGGCTGGGCCGATCTGGTGGTCTGTCGTGCAGGCGCGCTGACGGTAAGTGAGCTGGCAGCAGCTGGTCTGCCTTCGCTGTTGGTGCCATTGCCCCACGCAATCGATGATCACCAGTCGCGTAACGCTGAGTATTTGGCCCGCGAAGGCGCTGCCTTCGTCATGCCTCAAGCGACAACTGGCGTAGCCGAAATGGCCGCACGTCTGAAAGAGGTTTTGATGCAACCCGAACAACTGAACAGCATGGCTCGCACTGCTCGCCGCCTGGCCAAACCTGATGCAACCCGCACCGTGGTAGATGTGTGTCTGGAGGTGGCTCATGGTTGAAAATAAACGCGCGATGCCGCAACCGGAAATGCGCCGCATCCGTCGTATCCACTTCGTTGGTATTGGCGGTGTTGGCATGTGCGGGATTGCCGAAGTGCTGCTGAACCTGGGTTATGAAGTGTCTGGCTCTGACCTGAAAGCTTCCCCGGTGACAGAGCGCCTCGAATCGTTCGGTGCGCATATCTTTATCGGCCATCACGCCAAGAACACCGCGAGCGCAGATGTACTGGTAGTTTCAAGCGCAGTGAATACGTCTAACCCAGAAGTCGCCAGTGCCATTGAACGGCGTATTCCAGTAGTGCCGCGCGCGGAAATGCTCGCCGAATTGATGCGCTATCGTCACGGCATTGCCGTAGCCGGTACCCATGGCAAAACCACCACCACCAGTTTGATCGCCTCGGTTTTCGCTGCCGGTGGTCTGGACCCTACGTTCGTGATTGGTGGTCGCTTGAACGCCGCGGGTACTAACGCGCAACTGGGCACAAGTCGTTACCTGATCGCCGAAGCTGATGAAAGCGATGCCAGCTTCTTACACCTGCAGCCGTTGGTGGCCGTGGTCACCAATATCGACGCTGACCACATGGAAACCTACGAAGGCGACTTCAATAAATTGAAGAAAACCTTTGTCGAGTTTCTGCATAACCTGCCTTTTTACGGCTTGGCGGTAGTTTGCATCGATGACCCTGTCGTGCGGGAAATTCTGCCGCTGATCAAGCGTCCGACCATGACCTATGGCTTCAGCGAAGAAGCTGACGTACGGGCAATCAATGTGCGTCAGAACGGCATGCAGACCTTCTTTACCGTGCTGCGCCGAGATCACCAGCCGCTGGATGTTTCGGTGAATATGCCGGGCAATCACAACGTTCTCAATTCTCTGGCGACCATCGCAATCTCTACCGATGAAGGCGTTTCTGACGAAGCTATTGTTCAGGGTTTGTCTGGTTTTCAAGGTGTCGGCCGGCGTTTTCAGATTTACGGTGAGCTGCCGGTTGAAGGCGGAAACGTGATGCTGGTTGATGATTACGGTCATCACCCGCGTGAAGTGGCAGCGGTGATTGAAGCTGTGCGTGGTGGTTGGCCGAATCGTCGGCTGGTGATGGTCTACCAGCCACATCGGTTCAGCCGTACCCGTGATCTTTACGACGATTTTGTGCAGGTACTAACCGAAGCCAATGTGCTGTTGTTGATGGAAGTCTATCCGGCCGGAGAAGAGGCAATCCCTGGTGCGGACAGCCGTCACTTGGCACACAGCATCCGTCAACGCGGCTTGTTGGACCCGATCTACATTGAGCGCGGCGTCGAACTGGCACCACTGGTCAAACCGCTGCTGCGCGCTGGCGATATCCTGCTTTGCCAAGGCGCCGGTGACATTGGTGGTCTTGCGCCACAACTGCTGAAAAGCCCGTTGTTCGCAGGCGCAATCGTTGCCCCTACTGAGGGGAAATTGAAATGACAACAATGACCATTAATGCCTCACTGGTCTGCACCTTAGACCCGACAGTGTTCGGTCGTGTCGCTGTGTTGTTTGGCGGTAAAAGCGCTGAGCGGGAAGTGTCTCTGAAATCCGGTCAAGCGGTGCTTGAGGCGTTGCAAGCCGCCGGTGTAAACGCATTTGGCATCGACGTAGGCGACGATTTTTTGCAGCATCTGGTCAACGAAAAAATTGACCGTGCCTTTATCGTTCTACACGGGCGTGGCGGCGAAGACGGCAGCATGCAGGGCCTGCTTGAGTGCCTGGAAATTCCTTACACCGGTAGCGGGGTATTGGCATCGGCACTGGCCATGGACAAATTGCGCACTAAACAAGTTTGGCAAAGTCTGGGCCTACCCACCCCTCGCCATGCGGTATTGAGCTCTGAGGTCGATTGTATTTCTGCGGCCGGGGAACTGGGCTTCCCTTTGATCGTCAAACCGGCCCATGAAGGTTCCAGTATCGGTATGGCCAAGGTGACCAGCGTCGACGAATTAATCGCCGCATGGAAAGCTGCCAGTACCTATGATTCGCAAGTGTTGGTCGAACAATGGATTCAAGGTCCGGAGTTCACCATCGCCACCCTGCGTGACCAGATATTACCGCCCATCGGTCTCGGCACTCCTCACACCTTTTATGACTACGACGCCAAGTACGTGGCTTCCGATACCCAGTATCGAATTCCTTGCGGGCTTGACGATGCTAAAGAACATGAGCTCAAAGAGTTGACTGCGCGTGCTTGCGAAGCTGTTGGTATCGCGGGCTGGGCGCGTGCGGATGTTATGCAAGACGCTAGTGGCAAATTTTGGCTGCTGGAAGTGAACACGGTTCCAGGTATGACCGATCACAGCTTGGTTCCAATGGCCGCGCGTGCTGCTGGTCTGGATTTCACGCAGTTGGTTTTGGCGATTTTGGCCGACAGTCTCGAGGCGCGAGGTTAATCCCATGCAAGGCGCGATGCTACGTCATCAGCAACCCGTTCCCGGCCGCAAGCCGGTGCCGCGTGGTGCAAGTCGAATGGTGGCTAAAGAGCCGCTGTCGGCGCGCCTGCCTAAAGCCAACTTTGGGTTTTTTAAACAGTTGTTCTGGCCGGTCATGTTGGTCGTTCTTGGTTTTGGTACTTACGAAGCCGCCACACGTCTGCTGCCGTATGCCGACCGGCCGATCACCAAGATTAACGTCCAGGGTGATCTGAGCTACATCAGTCAACAAGCCGTGCAGCAACGTATTGCGCCGTTTGTGGCTGCGAGCTTTTTCACCATTGACCTGACGGGAATGCGGACCGAGTTAGAGCAGATGCCGTGGATTGCTCACGCCGAAGTTCGCCGCGTCTGGCCGGATCAAGTCGTGATTCGTCTGGAAGAACAGCTGCCCGTAGCGCGCTGGGGTGATCAGGCGTTGCTGAATAACCAAGGTCAGGCATTTGCGCCGCGCGAGCTGGCCAATTATGAGCATTTACCGCAGTTGTTTGGCCCCAAGCGTGCCCAGCAACAAGTGATGCAGCAGTATCAGGTGTTAAGTCAGATGTTGCGGCCTTTGGGCTTCTCCATCGTGCGCCTGGAGTTACGCGAACGTGGTAGCTGGTTTTTGACCACCGGAGCGGGCAGTTCAGGCCCAGGTATCGAATTGTTGTTGGGCCGCGACCATCTGGTGGAAAAAATGCGCCGCTTCATCGCGATTTACGAAAAAACGCTCAAAGAACAGATCACGAATATCGCGCGCATCGACCTGCGTTATTCCAACGGCCTGGCCGTTGGATGGCGGGAGCAGGCAGCGCCTTCGACGGACAAACCCGCCGTCGCGAAGAATTGATAAGAGGCAGGACAATGGCAAACGTGCAAAGCGGGAAAATGATCGTCGGTTTGGATATCGGCACCTCCAAAGTGGTAGCGCTGGTGGGCGAGGTCGGGGCCGATGGGACCCTTGAAATCGTCGGCATCGGCACGCACCCTTCCCGCGGCCTGAAGAAGGGCGTGGTGGTGAATATCGAGTCCACCGTGCAGTCGATCCAGCGCGCGATTGAAGAAGCCCAACTGATGGCGGGCTGCCGAATTCACTCGGCTTTTGTCGGGGTGGCGGGCAACCACATCCGCAGCCTGAATTCCCACGGCATCGTTGCTATTCGTGATCGCGAAGTCAGCATGGCCGACCTTGAACGTGTGCTGGATGCTGCGCAGGCCGTTGCTATTCCGGCCGATCAGCGGGTGCTTCACACCCTGCCGCAGGACTACGTCATCGATAACCAAGAAGGCGTGCGTGAGCCTTTGGGTATGTCGGGCGTGCGTTTGGAAGCCAAGGTCCACGTGGTGACGTGCGCCGTAAACGCTGCGCAAAACATTGAGAAGTGTGTGCGCCGTTGCGGTCTGGAAATCGACGACATCATCCTTGAACAGTTGGCGTCTGCTTATTCGGTCCTGACCGATGACGAGAAAGAACTAGGTGTTTGTCTTGTTGATATCGGTGGTGGCACCACCGACATCGCGATCTTCACCGAAGGAGCGATTCGTCACACCGCAGTTATCCCGATAGCGGGCGATCAGGTTACCAACGACATCGCCATGGCTTTGCGCACACCAACTCAGTACGCCGAAGAAATCAAAATTCGCTATGCCTGCGCCTTGGCCAAGCTGGCCGGCGCCGGTGAAACCATCAAAGTCCCAAGCGTTGGCGATCGTCCACCGCGCGAGTTGTCGCGTCAGGCGTTGGCCGAAGTGGTCGAGCCACGTTACGACGAGCTCTTCACCTTGATTCAGGCTGAGCTGCGTCGCAGTGGTTACGAAGATTTGATCCCAGCCGGCATTGTGCTGACTGGTGGTACTTCAAAAATGGAAGGCGCCATTGAGTTGGCTGAAGAAATCTTCCACATGCCGGTACGCCTCGGCGTGCCGCATAGCGTCAAAGGGCTCGCCGATGTCGTGCGCAACCCGATCTATTCCACAGGTGTAGGGCTATTGCTGTACGGACTGCAAAAGCAATCCGACGGCATCTCATTGTCCGGCATCAGTAGCAGTAACAGCGGCTATAGCAGCGATGAACCTAAAGCTCCTGTGCTTGAGCGCCTAAAGCGCTGGGTGCAGGGCAATTTCTAAGATTCAAAGCGGTAGTGGTAGGCGGCAGTAGGCAAAAAAACTAGAGAAAATGAAAGGAGAGGGAAAATGTTCGAACTCGTAGACAATGTCCCGCAAAGCCCGGTAATCAAAGTTATCGGTGTTGGTGGCGGTGGTGGTAATGCTGTTAACCATATGGTTAAGAGCAACATCGAAGGTGTGGAATTCATCTGCGCCAACACTGACGCGCAAGCGCTGAAAAGCATCGGCGCACGGACCATCCTGCAATTGGGCACTGGTGTGACCAAAGGCTTGGGTGCGGGTGCCAATCCTGAAGTAGGTCGTCAGGCTGCACTTGAAGACCGTGAGCGTATTGCTGAAGTGCTGCAAGGCACGAACATGGTGTTCATCACAACCGGCATGGGTGGCGGTACCGGTACCGGTGCGGCACCAATCATCGCCGAAGTGGCCAAGGAAATGGGCATTCTGACCGTTGCTGTTGTAACGCGTCCGTTCCCATTCGAAGGCCGCAAGCGCATGCAGATCGCTGATGAAGGCATTCGTCTGTTGTCGGAAAGCGTGGACTCGTTGATCACTATTCCTAACGAGAAGCTGCTGACCATCCTCGGTAAAGACGCCAGCTTGCTGTCGGCCTTCGCCAAGGCAGACGATGTGCTGGCCGGTGCCGTTCGCGGTATCTCCGACATCATCAAGCGTCCGGGCATGATCAACGTCGACTTTGCCGACGTGCGCACTGTAATGAGCGAAATGGGTATGGCGATGATGGGCACTGGCTGCGCCAGCGGTCCTAACCGTGCACGTGAAGCGACTGAAGCCGCGATCCGCAACCCGCTGCTTGAAGACGTTAACCTGCAAGGCGCTCGCGGTATCCTGGTGAACATTACTGCCGGTCCTGACCTGTCTCTGGGTGAGTATTCGGACGTCGGTAGCATCATCGAAGCGTTCGCTTCCGAGCACGCCATGGTCAAGGTCGGTACGGTTATCGATCCGGACATGCGTGACGAGTTGCACGTGACTGTGGTCGCTACAGGTCTGGGTGCAAAAATCGAGAAGCCTGTGAAGGTCATCGACAACACCCTTCAGCCTTCGCAGCACGCTTCGGCACAACCTTCTGCTCGTCAGGAAATGCCGTCCGTGAACTACCGCGATCTGGACCGCCCTACCGTGATGCGCAATCAGGCGCATGCCGGTGCCCAAGCGTCCGCCAGGACGAGCTCTCACGATGATTTGGATTACCTGGACATCCCGGCTTTCCTGCGTCGCCAGGCCGATTAATGAAATGTATCAGGGGTATTAGGGTGATTGGTGTTCAGCAAAGGTCTGGTCTGCTATTATCGCCAGCCTTTGTTGATACCAGTTCGCAACTTGCGCTGAAGCGGCCAATGCCATGATTAAACAACGCACCCTGAAAAATATTATCCGTGCCACAGGTGTAGGTCTGCACTCCGGGGAGAAGGTTTACCTGACCCTCAAGCCCGCACCCGTGAATACCGGCATCGTGTTTTGCCGTGCTGACCTCGACCCTATGGTGCAGATCGCTGCCCGTGCGGAAAACGTCGGTGACACCACCCTGTCGACCACACTGGTCAGCGGGGACACCAAGGTAGATACGGTGGAACACTTGCTTTCGGCCATGGCTGGCCTGGGCATCGATAACGCCTACGTTGAACTCTCCGCCTCCGAAGTTCCGATCATGGACGGTAGCGCAGGACCCTTCGTATTCCTGATTCAATCTGCCGGCCTGGAAGAGCAGGACGCAGCCAAGAAATTCATCCGGATCTTGAAGGAAGTGACAGTGGAGGAGGGCGGTAAACGCGCTACTTTCCTGCCTTTCGAAGGCTTTAAGGTGAGTTTCGAGATCGATTTCGATCACCCGGTTTTCCGTAACCGCACACAAAGTGCAACCGTGGATTTTTCAAGCACTTCTTTCGTTAAAGAAGTCAGCCGCGCACGTACCTTTGGATTCATGAGTGATATCGAGTACCTGCGCAAGCACAACCTCGCGCTCGGCGGTAGTGTTGAAAATGCCATCGTGGTCGATAAGGACGGCGTGCTGAACGAAGATGGCCTGCGGTATGAGGACGAATTCGTCAAACACAAAATTCTGGATGCAATTGGCGATCTTTACCTGCTGGGTAATAGCCTGATAGGCGAGTTCCGAGGCTTCAAGTCCGGGCATGCATTGAACAACGTCCTGCTTCGTGCATTAATCGCGCAGACAGACGCTTGGGAAGTTGTGACCTTCGAAGATGCCAGCGCCGCACCGATCTCTTACATGCGTCCTGTCGCGGCCGTGTAATTTAGTACTCTCTTTTCTAGTTTTAAGGCTGCCTTCGGGTGGCCTTTTTTTGTGGTTGCAGTTTAAGGGCGGGGTTTTCCATGACTAGCGAGCCGCTCCAGTGCTGCGCGCAACTTTGGATCACTGATCCCGTCCGCTGTTGCTTGAATACTTTCAGCCGCTACTTCTGACAATTTAATCGTATGCCCAGCTGCTCCCTGTTGCACGGTAGGGGGCTGTACTTTGAATAAAATGCGGGTCAGGTTGGCGAACTCTTCGAAAGCGACCAACTGTCGTTGTAAGCGTTTTTGTTGATAACGCAGGCGCGTTGCCCAGTGCCCATCGGTCACGATCAATAACAGGCTACCTTCCCGCCAAGACGCCACGTGGCAATGTTCGCGAGCTGCCGGTTGCAACTGGCTTTCGAGCAGGCGTTGCAAGTGACTCAGGCGCTGAGCCTGATGGAATATGGCTTTGAGCGGTTTCGCTTCGCGAAGCAAGACGGCGGGTGCCCGGGCTGTAAGGGGGCGAAATGCCATGGCGGACACCTAGAATTGCAGAGCTGGCATGGTAGCAGAAAGTGCCCCTTAAACTCTGCGATAAGGGGATTTCCTTAGCGTCCACTGGTGCTTTAGCAGGGCGCTTCATCAGCTGTTGGGTTGAAGTTTGATAAAACGACCCTATTGTAAAAGAGCCCCGTTACAGCGCTGTGCCAGCATCGTGGAAGAACGCCACTTTCCTCACCACCGTTTCCGGGTAGAATGCTCGTTCGCATGCGGCCATGAGGGCTGCACGGGCGACTCACGGGGCCGCCCTCCATCCCTATGTGTGGAAGATCCTGTCGATATGTTTGCGCCTTTGTTAAAGAAACTTTTTGGAAGCAAGAACGAGCGCGAAGTTAAGCGCATGCTCAAGACGGTTCAGTTCGTCAATGCCTTCGAAGAGCAAATGGTGGCCCTTTCGGACGAGCAACTGCGAGCCAAGACCGAAGAGTTCAAGGCCCGCCTAGCCAAAGGTGAGACCCTCGATACCCTGCTGCCTGAAGCCTTTGCGGTTGCTCGCGAAGCCGGTAAGCGTGTTATGGGCATGCGTCACTTTGATGTCCAGTTGATTGGTGGCATTACCTTGCATGAAGGCATGATCGCCGAAATGCGCACGGGTGAAGGCAAGACTTTAGTCGCGACCTTGGCGGTTTACCTCAATGCGCTGTCGGGCAAAGGCGTGCACGTGGTTACCGTGAACGACTATCTGGCTCGCCGAGATGCTAATTGGATGCGCCCGCTGTATGAATTTCTCGGTCTGACTGTTGGCGTCGTTACCCCTTTTCAACCGCCGGAAGAAAAACGCGAAGCCTATGCGTCGGACATCACTTACGGCACAAACAACGAATTTGGCTTCGATTACCTGCGCGACAACATGGCTTTCAGCATGGAAGACAAGTTTCAGCGCGAGCTTAACTTCTCCGTAATCGACGAAGTCGACTCGATCTTGATCGACGAAGCGCGTACGCCGCTGATCATTTCCGGTCAGGCCGAAGACAGCTCCAGGCTGTACACCGAAATCAACAAGCTGATCCCGAGGCTGGAGCAGCATATTGAAGAGGTGGAGGGCGTTATTACCAAGGAAGGGCACTTCACGGTTGACGAAAAAACCCGTCAGGTAGAGCTGAACGAAGCCGGTCACCAGTTCATCGAAGAAATGTTGACTGAGGTGGGCCTGCTGGCGGTCGGTGAAAGTCTATACTCCGCACATAATCTGGGTCTGTTGACCCACGTATATGCGGGTCTGCGAGCGCACAAGCTGTTCCATCGTAACGTCGAGTACATCGTTCAGGACGGTCAGATCCTGCTGGTCGATGAGCACACCGGTCGTACTATGCCGGGCCGTCGTTTGTCCGAAGGCTTGCACCAGGCAATCGAAGCGAAGGAAGTACTGAATATTCAGGCCGAAAGCCAAACCTTGGCGTCGACTACCTTCCAGAACTACTTCCGCCTTTACAACAAGCTGTCCGGCATGACCGGTACGGCTGACACAGAGGCGTTTGAGTTTCATCAAATCTACGGCTTGTCGGTAACGGTTATTCCACCCAACAAAGCCTTGGCGCGTAAAGATTTCAACGACCTTGTCTATCTGACGGCCGATGAAAAATATGCTGCCATTGTGACTGACATCAAGGAAAGCATGACCCAAGGTCGTCCTGTCCTCGTGGGTACGGCGACTATCGAAACTTCCGAGCACATGTCTAATCTGCTCATCAAGGAAGGTATCGAGCACAAGGTCTTAAACGCCAAGTACCACGAAAAAGAAGCCGAAATTATTGCCCAGGCAGGACGTCCCGGTGCCCTGACTATCGCCACCAACATGGCCGGTCGCGGTACCGACATTTTGCTAGGCGGTAACTGGGAAGTGGAAGTTGCTGCGTTGGAGGAGCCGACCGCCGAGCAGATCGCCCAGATCAAAGCTGACTGGCAGAAACGCCATCAACAAGTGATCGAAGCGGGTGGCTTGCACGTTATTGCATCCGAGCGTCACGAATCTCGCCGTATCGATAACCAGCTGCGTGGTCGTGCCGGGCGTCAGGGTGACGCCGGTTCCAGCCGTTTCTACCTGTCGCTGGAAGACAGCCTGATGCGCATCTTCGCCTCTGATCGGGTGAAGAACTTTATGAAAGCGCTGGGTATGCAGTCTGGTGAAGCGATCGAGCATCGCATGGTGACCAACGCGATTGAGAAGGCTCAGCGAAAGGTTGAAGGCCGCAACTTCGACATTCGCAAGCAATTGCTCGAATTCGATGATGTCTCTAACGAACAACGTAAAGTGATCTATCACATGCGTAACAGCCTGCTGGCTGCCACCAACATTGGTGACACCATTGCTGACTTCCGCATGGACGTACTCAACAGTTTGGTAAGCCAGCATATTCCGCCTCAGTCGCTACCAGAGCAATGGGATGTTGCGGGTTTGGAGGCTGCGCTAAACACGGATTTCGGTGTGCAGTTGCCTATCCAGCAGTGGCTTGACGAAGACGATCATCTGTACGAAGAAACCCTGCGCGAAAAACTGCTGCAAGAGCTGCTGGCGGCCTATAACGAAAAAGAAGAGCAAGCCAGTGCCGACGCGCTGCGCACGTTTGAGAAGCAGATTCTGCTACGTGTCCTCGACGACCTGTGGAAAGACCACCTTTCGACCATGGATCACCTGCGTCACGGTATTCATTTGCGCGGCTACGCGCAGAAGAACCCGAAGCAGGAATACAAGCGCGAATCCTTTACCCTGTTTCAGGAGCTGCTCGATTCGATCAAGCGCGACACCATCCGTGTACTGTCACACGTTCAGGTTCGCCGCGAAGATCCGGTTGAAGAAGAAGCCCGCATGCGCCAGGACGCGGAGGAACTGGCTCAGCGCATGCAATTCCAACACGCTGAAGCCCCGGGTCTTGATGCGCCACAGGAACTGATGGAAGAAGGCGAAGATGTTGCCGTTGCCGCCGTGCCGGTTCGTAATGATCAGCCGGCCCGTAATGATCAAAAGCAAGGCCGCAACGAGCTGTGCTTTTGTGGTTCAGGCAAGAAGTTCAAACACTGCCACGGCAAGATCGACTAAGTTCAGCCTGGCGCTGTTTATGTGAAATATCCGCGCCGCGACCGGCTTTAGCCGTCGCGGCGTTTTTCAATCGATTGAGCCGTACCGACATGGGCGGCGCAGATAGCTTTCAAGGAGCACTTAATGGCTGTTGGTCTTGGTCCTTTGCCGACATTGCACCCGGTTGCTGGTTTTGAGCTGGGTATCGCTTCTGCGGGTATCAAACGTCCGGGGCGCAAAGACGTCGTGGTCATGCGTTGCGCTGAAGGCTCCCGTGTTGCGGGTGTGTTTACCCTAAACGCTTTCTGTGCCGCGCCGGTGATCTTGGCCAAGCAACGCTTTGAAGGCCCCATCCGTTATTTACTGACTAACACCGGCAATGCCAACGCGGGCACTGGCGAACCAGGTCTTTTGGCGGCGGTGCGGACCTGCGCCAAGCTGGCTGAACTGGCCGGCGTTGACGCCCACGCAGTGCTGCCGTATTCCACCGGCGTTATTGGTGAGCCATTGCCGGTAGAAAAAATCGAAGCGGCGTTACAAGCTGCTCTTGATGACCTGTCTGTGGATAACTGGGCGGCTGCGGCCACCGGGATCATGACCACCGACACCTTGCCCAAAGGCGCTAGCCGCCAATTCGAATACGATGGCGTGACTATCACTGTCACCGGCATCAGCAAAGGTGCAGGCATGATTCGTCCGAATATGGCGACCATGCTCGGCTACATCGCTACCGACGCCAACGTCGCACAAAGCGTGTTGCAAGACCTGCTGCGTGACGGTGCTAATAAGTCGTTCAACCGGATTACCATCGACGGCGATACCTCGACCAACGACTGCTGCATGCTGATAGCTACCGGCAAAGCTGCGCTGCCGGAAATCACTGAGGCCAAAGGCCCATTGTTCGCCGCGCTCAAGCAAGCGGTGTTTGATGTCTGCATGGAAGTAGCTCAAGCCATCGTGCGTGACGGCGAGGGTGCTACCAAGTTCGTGACGGTAGAAGTCAATGGCGGTGGCAACCATCAGGAATGCCTGGACGTTGCTTACGCCGTGGCCCATTCGCCACTGATCAAAACGGCGCTGTTCGCCTCCGATCCTAACTGGGGTCGTATTCTGGCGGCTGTTGGCCGTGCGGGCGTGCCGGATATGGACGTCAGCAAAATTGATGTGTTTCTCGGTACGGTTTGCATTGCCAGCAAAGGCTGTCGTGCCACCACTTACACCGAAGAGCAGGGCTCGGCGGTCATGGCTGAAGCAGAAATCGCCATCCGCATCGAACTGGGCCGTGGCGATTGCCGCGAAACTATCTGGACCACCGATCTATCGCATGAGTACGTGAAGATCAACGCGGAGTACCGGACATGAGCTTGCACCTGATTATCGGCGACAAACGCTTTTCCTCTTGGTCCCTGCGCCCTTGGCTGGCATTGGACATGGCGGGCGCAGTGTTCACTGAGCAGATGATTTTGCTGAATCAGTCCGACACCTTGCAAAAGTGTCTTGAGCACGGGCCGACGGGTAAAGTCCCGATGCTGAAGACCGAGCACGGCACCATCTCCGATTCTTTGGCTATTGTTGAATACTTGGCCGAGCGTTTTCCTGAGGCCCATCTCTGGCCCCAGGAAATCGCCCCACGCGCACAAGCGCGTTCGGCCTGCGCACAAATGCACAGCGGTTTTGGCCACCTGCGGTCGCACATGGGCTTCGATTTGCGTCGCGACCATGCGCTGGAGGTTATGCCGGTTGAGGTGCAGGCGGATATCGACCGTGTCGTTGCTTTATGGGCTGAATGCCGTGCGGCAGCCGCTGAAAGTGGACCGTATCTGTTCGGCCGGATGAGTCTGGCTGACGCATTCTTCGCCCCAGTGGCGGTGCGTCTGCGAACCAATCGTGTGCCCCTGCCGGCCAAGGCGCAGGCATATGTAGAAACGATTTATCAGTGGCCCGCTTTTCAGCGCTGGCAGAAAGCAGGTCTAGAGGAAGCGGTTCGGTGAAACGAATTCATGTAGCGGCTGCGGTTATCCGTGGCAACGATGGCAAGATCCTGATCGCGCAACGTGCCAATACTCAGCACCAGGGCGGTTTGTGGGAGTTTCCGGGCGGCAAAGTTGAAGCTGGTGAAACAGTGGAAGCAGCGCTGTCGCGCGAACTTCAGGAGGAGTTGGGCATTGCCGTTGTTGCCGCTCGCCCATTGATAAAAATCCAGCATGATTATTCGGACAAACAGGTGTTGCTGGATGTATGGGATGTATCCGCGTTCAGCGGGGAGGTGCGTGGCGCAGAAGGTCAGCCGTTGGCGTGGGTGTCTGCTCGGGAATTGACGAGCTATGATTTTCCAGCCGCCAATCAAGCCATCGTCGCCGCTGCGCGTTTACCGGATCGCTATTTGATCACCCCGGAAGGATTGAGCACGCCTGAATTGCTGCGCGGCTTGCAGAACGCGATCGCCGGGGGCATCAAGCTGGTGCAACTGCGTGCGCCTAATGGCTATAACCCGCAATACCGTGATTTGGCGGTGGATGCCGTGGGCTTGTGTGCGGGTAAAGCGCAATTGATGCTCAAGGGCCCGTTGGAGTGGCTGGGTGACTTTCCAGCAGCCGGTTGGCACCTGACGGCGGCGCAATTGCGAAAGCTCGCCGTTAATGGCCGTCCTTTCCCGAAAGAGCGCTGGTTGGCTGCCTCCTGCCACAACGCTGAAGAGCTGGTGCTGGCTGAACAGATGGGCGTGGATTTCGTGACGTTGTCACCGGTGCAGCCAACTCAGACGCATCCAGACGCTTTGCCATTGGGTTGGGAGCCCGCGACGCAGTTGATCGCGGGTTTCAGTAAGCCCGTGTTTTTGCTGGGCGGCATGGGCAGTGATGATCGCCAACATGCATGGGAAAGCGGCGCACAGGGCGTGGCGGGGATTCGGGCGTTTTGGCCTGAGGTTTAATCGGGAGCCAACCCGTCGGCTCAGACAATTGATCTGACCCTCAAGGCTTCGCCGCCGCCTGCCACAGTATCTCCGCAATCCCCTGACGTTTAGCAATCAACCGCGCTGCAACAAACAGCAGGTCCGACAACCGATTGATGTAGGCCAAGCCAACGCCGCTCAACGGTTCAACGGCATTCAGGTGTTGGCAACGACGTTCTGCGCTACGCGCCAAGCTCCGACAGACATGGGCTTGGGCAATCAATGGTGAACCACCTGGGAGGATAAAATTCTCAAGTGGTCCCAACTCCTCGTTCCAAAGATCGATAGCCGCTTCAAGGCGCGCTATCTCGGCGTTATTCAACGCCTGATAAACCGGCATTGCCAATTCGCCACCCAAGTCGAACAGGCGGTGCTGGCACGGCGCTAATACTTCTATCACTTCAGCCAGATTTGGGTGGCGCGCCTTTTCGTCTGTTAATCCGGCGAGTAACAGGCCTACTTGGCTGTTCAATGTATCGACTTCACCAATGGCTTCAATTCTTGGGTGGTCTTTGGGGACGCGACGTCCGTCACCAAGACCGGTCTCGCCAGCGTCGCCAGTACGTGTGTAGATTTTTGAAAGACGAAAGCTCATGCCTATAACTCCGAAAGGTTCTGTTCCAAAGCGTTTGCGGTGCTGCCCGCCAAAGGCAGGCGCAGGGTGAAGCAGGTGCCTTGGCCGGGGGTTGAATGAACTTCCATCTGGCCTTTGTGGTTATTGGTGATGATGAAGTACGACACCGACAGTCCGAGCCCGGTGCCCTGGCCGATTTCTTTGGTGGTGAAAAACGGCTCGAACGTTCGCTTGCGCACGCTTTCTGGCATGCCAATGCCGTTGTCTTCGACCTGAATTTCCGCCCATGGCGGGTTTAGTCGAGTGCGCAGTACGATGCGGCCTGGCTCACTGTCGTCCGCCCGCTGATGGATTGCCTGCGCCGCGTTCTTCAGCAAGTTCAGTAGCACCTGTTCCAATTCGTTTGCTGTGCCCGGTACAGGGCCTAGGTTCGGATCGAACTGACGGGTAATAGCCTGGCCCTTAAAATCAAAACCAATGGTCAGATCGAAGTCGTTGCTGGCAATTTCCACAGCTTGGTCGATTAATGCCGGTAAGTCACACGGCGCCATTTTGCGATTACTGAGTCGGCTGAAGTTAAGCATATGGCTGACGATTTTTGCTGCGCGAGCGCCCGCCTGTTGAATGCCATCGAGCAGCTGCGGCACTTCGCGACCTAGCAGGTATTGGTTAACAGTTTCCAGCTTAATTCCAGCCAACTCGGCCTGTTCAATATTTTTCGGCAAATCCGGTGACAAACGCCGACGAATGTTCTGGACGTTGTGCAAGATCGCGCCCAACGGATTGTTGATTTCATGGGCCATGCCTGCTGCCAGTCCCCCTACAGAAAGCATTTTTTCCGACTGCACCATCATGTCTTCCAGAGTCAAACGCTGAGTAATGTCGTCGATGCGGATTACCACGCCTCGGCCAGCGCCGCCGGTCAGCGGGTAAAAAGTCAGTGCATAGTGGTGCGGGATGTCATCTTTGACCCAAGTGACCCGCTCAATTTTGGCGACAATATGGCGCTCTACCGTATGTTTGATCTTTTGCAAAAAAGCTTTCATAGGTGGAAACGCGAGAAAGATCGGTTGGTTCAGCGCTTCGTCCAGTGGTGTGCCGGAGAGGGCGCTGGCTTCCTGATTCCATTGGGTGACATACAGTTGCTCATCCAGGGCAATCAACGCGGACGGCATAGAGTCGATGATGCTGTTCAAGTAATTCTGAAAACCGGTTAGCTTTTTTTCGATCTTGCTTCGCACTTGCACTTCGAGTTCAAGTTTGCGGTTTGAATGGCGGGTTTCTTCCGCTAGCCCTTGAGCTTGGGCATAGGCGTCTTGGGAGTCGTCCCGGGCGCGTTTGAGCTGCTGCTCTCTGGCTTCGATGCGCGACAACATTGTATTGAACGCTTCCGCCAGGCTGCCAATTTCATCGTTATTACCCGGCTGCGCTCGAAGTGCGTAGTCCTCTTCACGTGTGACCTGTCGGGATAGTTCTTCAAGCTGATAGATCGGCTCGGTGATCAGTCGCCGAATCTGCCGCGCAATCACCAGCCAGAGCAATACGCTAAACACCAGAATGCCCGCGCTGGCAGTAAAGGTGCCGGTATAGAAAGCAGCGGGTAGTTCACTGCTGGCCACCAATAACAAATGACCCGGTTCTTGACCCGGCTTGGGGATCAAAATGAGCTGCGTATTGCGAAATTCAGTGAGGCGCCAAGCTTCCACGCCCTTGAAACGCTCGGGCAGTTTCAGCTTGTCGCCTTGTTGCAGTTGAGCCAGTCGATCGCCATTGTCGTCGTAAAGCGCCGCCGCGCGCAGAGGACTGTAATTTTTAAGCTCCTTGAGCAGCGCTTGGCCATCTTCGGCTGAGCTCAAGGCTTGTGCGGCGAGGTTAGGGTTACTGATCAGTTTACCGATGGTTTGCAAGGCTTGAGGCGCCATGCTTTCCTGGGAAATATAATAGGCGGCGCCGATGAAGGTCAGGTTGGCCACCAACAATACGGTGATCAGCAAGACTAACAGTGCTGCCAGAAGCTTCTGGCCGACCGGCAAGTTTTCTAGGTGTTGGCGCAATGGCATCGGGCAAAATCACAAGCGATTGAATGAACTCGCAGGGTAACGCGCCGATCGCTCGCCGAGCAATCCAGTTGCCCAGACACCTAGTCGATGGGTAGGCCTCGGGACTGCAAAAAACTAATCAAGCGCGCCTGTAACTGGTCCATGTGCGGCATCGGGCAATGATGGCGCGCTGCGACGGCACAGGCATGCCCCAAGAGATAGCTGATTTCGGTGCGACGGCCGTGAGTGACGTCCTGATACATCGATGAATAGTTGGCTGCCGTTGCCTGAATAACGCGTGCCACTTCACTGTGCAGGTCGTTCGCAGCCGCTGGTTGGCCGCAGCAGTGCAGCAAGTCGGTCAGTTCAGCGCATAACGTTGCGACTTCACACGTATGCGCCTGCAAACCGCCGTTTTGGCAGTTGTGGAGAACCGTCAGCGGATTGATCGCGCAGTTCAGTGCAAGCTTGCGCCACAGACGCGTAAGAATATCGGGAGTCCATTGATGCGGAATTCCGCTGGTGTCTAGTTCTTCCAGCCAAAGCGGTGGTGCCGGGTCGCTGACATCGCCCAGCCAAGTGTAACCGTGACCTGCAAACACGACGTTCCAATCGCTGCCGCGGAAAGCGCCTTCTGTGCTCGACGCAGAAATACAACGTGCTTGGGGTACTTTGGAGGCTACGCCATCCTGACTGCCCAGACCGTTCTGCAATAGGATCAACTCAGCATTTGCGGTAAGGCGCGGTGCCAGTCGTGCAACAGCGGACTCAGCGTCATACGCCTTGCAAGCTACCAAAAGGCGTTCGATGGGCTCTATCGCGCTGAACGTTTGCGCCGGGATCGCGAAAAATTGGCTATGACCGTGCTCTACCAAGGTCAAACCGCCTACAGCGTTATAGGCTGACAGCCGCGTAGGATCGCGCAGGATAAGCCGCACCGGCAATCCCGCGCGGGCCATACGGGTGGCCCACAAACTGCCGAGGCTGCCTGCGCCTAAAACGTGCCATGGAGTAGCCATAAGCTGGTCTCTGAAAAGAGCACGCGGAGCCGAGAACCTACGGAATAGAAATTCGACGTGGCAGGCTCACACCGTGGCGAGGAAAAGTCTCGTTATAATGACCGCGCATTCATACCGTCAAGTCAGGCGTACTCCTTCTACATCCGGAGTCGCGCCATTTATCTGGAGAGATTACATGCCATCGTTCGACGTAGTGTCAGAGCTCGACAAACACGAAGTCACCAATGCCGTCGATAATGCTATCAAAGAGCTAGACCGTCGGTACGATCTTAAAGGCAAAGGGACGTTCGAGTTTAAGGAACTAACGGTCAACTTGACTGCTGAGGCAGACTTTCAACTTGAAGCGATGATCGAAATTCTTAAGTTATGCCTGCTAAAACGAAAGATCGATGCGAAGTGCCTTGAGGTAAAAGATGCGTTCGCCTCTGGCAAATTGATGAAGCAAGAAGCGGTGCTAAAAGAAGGCATTGATAAAGAATTGGCGAAAAAAATTGTCGCGCACATCAAAGAGGCCAAATTAAAAGTCCAAGCTGCAATCCAAGGTGAGCAAGTGCGTGTCACGGGTAAGAAACGTGATGATCTGCAAGAAGCGATGGCGGTGCTGCGTGGTCAGGATTTCGGCATGCCGCTGCAATTCAATAATTTCCGTGACTAAGGAGAAATAAATGGATTTGAATAATCAGGTTGATCATCTAGTTAGGGTGTCGGAGGCTTGGCTTCCGATGTTCTTGCAGTACGGTAGTCGCTTTTTGTTAGCCCTGGTAACCCTTGGCATTGGTTGGTGGCTGATTAACATCGCTACCCGCAAGCTGGGGGGCTTGCTGGCGTTGCGTAAAGCCGATCTGGCGCTGCAGGGATTTATCAGCAGCCTGGCGAACATCATTCTGAAAATTTTACTGGTCGTCAGTGTCGTCTCAATGATCGGCATCGAAACGACGTCCTTCGTGGCTGTAATCGGTGCTGCAGGTTTGGCCATTGGTTTGGCGTTACAGGGCAGTCTGGCAAATTTTGCAGGTGGCGTCCTGATTCTGCTGTTCCGTCCGTTCCGCATTGGCGACTGGATCGAAGCCCAGAGCATTAGTGGCACGGTGGATAATATCCAAATTTTTCACACGGTATTGCGCACAGGCGACAACAAGACTGTGATCGTGCCCAACGGTATTTTGTCCAACGGGATTATCATCAATACCAACCGTCAGCCCACTCGAAAAGTAGTGTTCGACATCGGTGTGGATCACGATGCCGACCTCAAGCAAGCGCTGAACGTGTTGTTGGAAATGGCACAAGACCCGCGTGTTCTGCTGGATCCTGCGCCGGAAGCGGTTGTTTCGGCATTGGGCGAGAACGCTATCACTCTGTCGCTTAGGGCTTGGACAAAAACCAGTGACTATGGCGCTGTTGTTTCGTACTTCAATATTGAGGTGCTGGATCGTCTGAAATCAGCTGACATCTCTATCCCTTCACCGCAGCGTATGCTTCGTGTGATGCAGGAAGTGCCTGCGAAATAACAGGGTCATGCTGCGGCAGTTTCTTCGTAAACAAATTCTCTTTGCTCAGGAGGTCCCGGTTGCGACTAAAAAGAGTCCTGCTGATTTGGCTGGTGTTAAGTCTATTCGCGGGCTGGCGTATCTGAGGCAGGTGTTGTCTGAGCAGCCTTGGTTGCCTCGGCTGCCCGAGTACGGCGTACTTCCTGTGACCAGTGAATGGCGATCATGATCAGCGTAGGAATACCCATTAGTGCGGTGATCATGAAGAAATCGTGATAGCCAAACCGCTCTACCATCACCCCGGAATAGCCTCCGATCAAACGCGGCAATAGCAGCATTATCGAACTGAGTAGAGCGTATTGGGTCGCGGAAAACTTAAGGTTGGTCAGGCTAGACAGATAGGCGACAAAGGCCGATGTTGCGAGCCCTGAGCTGAAGTTATCCAGGGAGATCGTCAAGATCAGCATCTGCAGGTTTGCGCCCATGTCGGCGAGCAGCAGGAACAGTAGGTTCGTGGCGGCAGACGCAGCACCGCCGAAGAACAGAATCGGCAAGATGCCGAATCGCACGATCAGTAACCCTCCAAAGCCGGCTCCCAGTAGGGTCATGACCAAGCCGAAAAGCTTGCTCACGCTTGCTATCTGGTCCTTGGTAAAACCTTGATCTATGTAAAAAACGTTGGCCATCACGCCCATTACGGTGTCTGACATTCGATAGGTAGCGATCAACCCCAGCAGCAGAAAAGCTTGCCACCGATAACGGCGAATGAAGTCGTTAACCGGAGTCAGCACAGGAGCTAACCCGCGCCGCCCAGCCGATGACAAGCACAGTGTAGTGAGCACCACGTAAAGAATGGCGCGCAGAAAGGCACGGTCTTCCATGAGCAAATTAGCCCAGCTTTCCCCGCCAAAGAGCACGCTGGCGAAGTCGGTGTAGTAAAGCTGAGTAAACATCGCTGGCACGGAGACCAACAATATAATCAGCACGAAAACCGAGGCCAATTGGTGGCTGAAGCCGTATCGAGCAGCTGACAGCTGAGTGCGCAACGGCACTGGGGATTCACGCATGACGAGGGTCGTCACTAAAGCCGGCAGCATCAATAATCCGAAAAGGATATAAGTGCCGGCCCACGCTGAGTGTTTATAGCTGAAGCCGGTAGAGCCAAAGCCTTCGGCAATATAGAGCGCACCAGCCGTGGCCAGAAGTGCAGCAATGCGGTATCCCGACATGTAGCTGGCAGCAAGTGCGGCTTGGCTGCTTTCTTCAGCAATCTCCAAGCGGTAGGCGTCTATGGCGATGTCTTGGGTCGCGGATGAAAAGGCTACCAGCACGGCGATAGCTATCAACCAGGAAAGGTGTTTTTGCGGATCGCAAAAGCCCATGCCAATCAAGCCGATAACAACCAGCGACTGCGAAAGCACCAGCCAGGAGCGTCGTCGACCGAGCCGACCAAGAAACGGAAGGCGCCATTGATCCAGCAGTGGTGACCAGACCCACTTAAAGGCATATGCCAATCCGATCAGGCTCGCATAGCCGATGGTTTCACGGGCAACACCGGCCTCACGGAGCCAGACCGACAACGTCGAAAATACCAGCATGTATGGCATGCCGGCGGCGAATCCGAGCAATAACATTACAAACGCTGAGGGCGTGGCATAAGCGGCGAGCGCTGCGCGCCAAGTTTTACGGGGCATGGGCTGAAGTCTGCCTCAGGTTACGAAAACAAAGGGCGCACTCTAACCGCTGTACTCTATCGGGCGCCAGCCATGGCGCTGCATATCTATCCGATTATTCAAGACCATGATGCCTTCTGCTCGCAAACGGGCGCGTTGTTCGTCGCCCGAAACGGATCCTGCGGGTAAGCGGATGATTCCGCTAGCGGCGACCACGCGATGCCAGGGAAGGCTCGTACCGTCGGGTAATTGGCTTAGCGTTCGACCGACCCAGCGTGCAGCTCGGCCTAGCCCTGCCATTGCGGCCAACTGTCCGTAGCTCACCACTTTGCCTTCCGGAACTTGATTCAGGGCTAAATAAAGTGTGGTGCGTCGAATCTCGACTAGCGTTGGGTGTGAAATAGGTTCCGAGGTAATGGGGTCAGTCAAGCGTTCATCCTGTTACATAACGTTGGTCGGATCATGAGGAACTCGGGCAAAGTCTCGGGGTCATTGAACACAGAATGTCGTCCTTGGGGGATGATGCCCGATCTATGCCAGAATTCGAGCCTTGCCGACGCTTATGTTGTCTAGAACCCTGCTGTGTCTTGCTGTTGTCAGTGCCTCCACACCGCTTCTTGCGGACACCGTCTGGATGAAAAACGGTGACAAGCTAACCGGTAAAATCTCTGTTTTTGATGGCGGTAAGCTGTTGTTGCAGACCGACTACGGTGGAGCGATTCCACTGGATTGGAAGCAGGTCAAAACCTTGCAAAGTGATCAGAAATTGCTGGTCAAACAAGACCAGTACACCGGCGAAATCGCTAAGTCGTTGCAGCCGGCCGAAGATGGCAAAGTGATTTTGGCTAACGGCGAAGCGCCTAAGACGGTTGACCTTTCAAGCATCCAACAAATTATGAAACCCAAACCAGTGATTACGGATCTGGTGTGGAAAGGTACTGTTGATGCCGCGCTGAACTTTCAGCGCGCGGAAAATAATACCGACGATTACAACATTGCCTTTAAAACATCTGCACGTCATGGGTTTTGGCGGCACAACGCCAAGAGTGAATATAACCGCGAGACTCAAAACAACGCGGTTAGCACCAATAACTGGAATGCTGAGTATTCCATTGACCGCTTTTTGACGGATAAATGGTTTTGGGAAGGTCGCTTGACCTATAAGCGTGACTATGTTGAAAACCTTGCTCGTCAGCGCGTAGTGGGCACCGGTCCAGGTTATCAATTCTGGGACGATGAATTGGGGGCATTCTCGTTGGGTTCGCTTATTAACCGGACTGACTATGAATATTCCAGCGGCATGAAAGATAATTTTTATTCAGCCGCGATCAAGTGGGACTATAACCGCTACCTTATCGGTAAAAAGGTCGAATTTTTCACCAACGGCGAGCTGGGTAAACCGCTCAGTGGCGTTGCGGACTACAGTCTGGATTCAGAGGTGGGGTTGCGTTACAAGGTCACCGAGTGGGCTTCTCTTAACCTCAAGGCTGAAAAGAATGTAATCAGCGGCGCTTCGCAAGGCGACTTGAATAAAACGCGTTATACCGCAGGGTTTGGTGTGGCTTGGTAAGCGTTACTGCTTTTAAGAGGTTCTTCGCCGTCTACTTGGCGAACAAGTTCCCAGCCAGTTTAAAAACCTGTGGAAGCGAACGTGTTCGCGAAGAGCCGAGCTAAAGAATTTTGAGTCGCGCGGTATTAAACCCGTAACCCACCGTCCAATTCCAGAATCCTGCCGCTGAAGTAGTCGTTTTCCAAAATATAAGCCGCCGAATGGGCGATTTCTTCAGGTTTGCCCATGCGCTTAAGTGGAATGCCAGCGGTCATTTTTTCCAGCGCTTCAGGTTTCATCCCGAGGGTCATTTCAGTTTCAATGAAGCCCGGGGCAATAGCTGCTACACGAATACCATAGCGCGCCAGTTCTTTTGCCCAGGTCACAGTTGCTGCTGCAACCCCGGCCTTGGCTGCCGAGTAATTGGTCTGGCCGACGTTCCCTGCGCGGGAAATTGATGAAATGTTGATGATCGCACCTGAGTTTTTTAGCTCGATCATTTTCGCCGCCACTTCGCGGGTACACAGGAACACGCCAGTCAAATTGACGTCGATCACTGCCTGCCATTGGGTCAGCGACATTTTGGTCATTTCACCGTCCTTGACCTTGATCAACAGCCCATCGCGTAGAATGCCGGCATTATTGATAAGGCCATGGATTGCACCAAAGTCATTAGCGACCTGAGTGACCATATGGGTCACTTGTTCTTCGTTGGCGACGTTACAAAGGTAAGAGCGTGCTTCGACGCCCAAGGCTTTGCACGTATGAACTGCTTGGTCGAGTTTTTCCTGATTCAGGTCTACCAAAGCGAGTTTCATGCCTTTGCCAGCCAGATATTCGGCCATCGAGCGACCCAAGCCTTGGCAACCGCCAGTGATAATTATTATCTTGTCTTTCAATTGCATGTGCGTGGCCCAATAAACAATCGGTGGTGCTGCAAAAATTCTGAGTGGTCGTCTGCGTCCGACGGACTCTTCATTAGGAGATAAAGATGAGCGCGAAAGCCGGTAAGCATGCCCGAGAACTGTTACTCAAGGAATACCGCGGCGCGCTGTCCACGCATTCCAAGTCAATGCCTGGGTTTCCGTTTGGCTCTGTCGTGCCATATTGCATGGACGATCAAGGTAGGCCATTGATTCTGATCAGCCGCATTGCTCAGCACACTCATAACCTGCAACAAGACCCTAAGTGTTCGCTGCTGGTGGGAGAACGCGGCGCGGAAGACGTTCAGTCAGTGGGGCGAGTGACAGTGATGGCTGAGGCCGAGAAGATAAAGGATCCTGCTGCAGTTGAGGCGGCTGCGTGGCGTTATTATCGTTTCTTCCCTGAAGCGCAGAGCTACCATATCGCACATGATTTTGATTTTTGGGTATTGGTACCGGTGCGTTACCGCTTCATTGGCGGTTTCGGTGCTATCCACTGGCTCGACGATGTAGCATTGGCCAACCCTTTTAGCGGGGCGGCCGAAACGAGCATGGTCGAGCATATGAATGAAGACCACACCAAAGCCATTGCCCATTATGTGGAATTGGCCGGTCTATCGCCGACTCCGCCGGCCGTCTTGGTGGGCGTCGACAGCGAAGGTATGCACCTTCTGATAGGTCAGGGCATTCACAGGCTTACTTTTGGACGACCTTGTAATACGCCGACACAGGTTCGCGAAGCCTTGGTTGAATTGGCTCATGCCGAAAAATGGCCGGGGGACAAAGCGCAGCAAGCTTGAATTAACGCTTTTGCGACGCCACATAGGTTTATTGACAGCCATCTTCCCTTGAGGAATTCATTGATGCGCGTTTTTATGGTGTTGTTTGTACTGTTCCCGATGTTGGAATTGTTCGTTCTGATCAAAGTTGGCATGGCCATCGGTTTTTTACCCACTATCTTGCTGGTCGTCGCCAGTTCGATGCTGGGCGTGTTCTTGATTCGTGTGGCGGGATTTGCGACTGCGTTGCGCGCTCGCGAAAGCCTTTCACGGGGCGAACTGCCAGCTCAGGAGATGCTTGAAGGGTTGATGATTGCCGTCGGCGGTGGCTTGTTGTTGCTGCCCGGCCTAATCAGCGACGTTATAGGCGTCATTTGTCTATTGCCGATCACGCGTCGGGTGCTGGTTAATAAGCTGCGTACGCGAGCAGAGGCTCAAGCGACGCGCCAGCGTGCGTTTGCCGATGACCCTTACGCGGGTGATGGCCTGAGCCGTCCAGGTATGTCGCCGCCGGGTAATCGTTCGCCGAACGTCATAGAGGGTGAGTTCGAACACCGCGATAAGTAATCACGCGACGTTCGGTTTGGGACTATTCAACTGTTTTCTTCGTTATAGCCGTCTTACGGATAGCAAAAAAAATACACCTCAAGCCTTGTAATCAACTTGCTCGCCCTTATGTATGGGTCACCGCAAGGTTTCTGATGAATTCATCAGACCGTATTCTGCGTTTCGCTTGTCGAATCGCGACCGGCCGAGCCGGATGTTCCACCTCACCGGTGTCGTCACCGGGATGTTTAAACCATAATTAGGAGAGATCGACAATGAAGCTTCGTCCTCTGCATGACCGCGTCGTAATCCGTCGCAGCGAAGAAGAATCTAAAACCGCTGGCGGTATTGTTTTGCCAGGTTCGGCTGCTGAAAAGCCTAACCGTGGCGAGATCCTTGCTGTAGGTACCGGCCGCGTGCTGGACAACGGCGAAGTGCGTGCGCTGGCTGTGAAAGTGGGTGACAAGGTGGTGTTCGGCCCGTACTCCGGCAGCAACACCGTGAAAGTAGACGGCGAAGACCTGCTGGTGATGAGCGAGAACGAAATTCTCGCAGTCGTCGAAGCCTGAGTCCTCCCCGCGAATTTCCCATTACTTCAAAGTATTTAAGGAATAACGATCATGGCTGCAAAAGAAGTTAAGTTTGGCGACTCGGCTCGCAAAAAGATGCTCACCGGTGTAAACGTCCTGGCTGACGCAGTTAAAGCGACCCTCGGGCCTAAAGGCCGTAACGTTATCATCGAGAAAAGCTTCGGCGCCCCGCTGATCACCAAAGACGGTGTGTCGGTTGCTAAAGAAATCGAACTGAAAGACCGCTTCGAAAACATGGGCGCACAGTTGGTTAAAGACGTTGCTTCCCGTGCAAACGATGACGCAGGCGACGGTACTACTACTGCTACGGTTCTGGCCCAGTCCATTGTAAACGAAGGCCTGAAAGCTGTAGCTGCCGGCATGAATCCAATGGACCTCAAGCGCGGCATCGATAAGGCGACCATCGCTATCGTTGCTGAGCTGCGCAAGCTGTCCAAGCCGTGCACCGACACCAAGGCAATCGCTCAGGTGGGTACTATCTCCGCTAACTCCGATAGCTCCATCGGCGACATCATTGCCGAAGCTATGGAAAAAGTGACTAAAGACGGCGTAATCACCGTTGAAGAAGGCACTGGCCTGGAAAACGAATTGTCTGTTGTTGAAGGCATGCAGTTTGACCGTGGTTATCTGTCCCCGTACTTCATCAACAAGCCAGACACCATGGTTGCCGAGCTGGACAGCCCGCTGATTCTGCTGGTCGACAAAAAAATCTCGAACATCCGCGAAATGCTGCCAGTTCTGGAAGCAGTGGCCAAAGCTGGCCGTCCGCTGTTGATCGTTGCTGAAGACGTTGAAGGCGAAGCCTTGGCGACTCTGGTTGTGAACAACATGCGCGGTATCGTGAAAGTTGCAGCTGTTAAAGCTCCAGGTTTCGGCGACCGTCGCAAAGCCATGCTGCAGGACATCGCTGTTCTGACTGGCGGTACTGTTATCTCCGAAGAAATCGGCCTGAGCCTGGAAACCGCTACCCTGGAACACTTGGGTAACGCCAAGCGCGTTGTACTGAACAAAGAAAACACTACCATCATTGACGGTGCTGGCGTTCGTTCGGACATCGACTCGCGTATTGCTCAGATCCGCACGCAAGTAGCGGACACCACGTCTGACTACGACAAAGAAAAATTGCAAGAGCGCCTGGCCAAGTTGTCCGGCGGCGTTGCAGTGATCAAAGTCGGCGCCGGTTCCGAAGTTGAAATGAAAGAGAAAAAAGCCCGCGTTGAAGATGCCCTGCACGCAACCCGTGCAGCCGTTGAAGAAGGCGTTGTACCTGGCGGCGGCGTAGCACTGGTTCGTGCTCTGCAGTCCATCAGCGACCTGAAAGGCGACAACGCTGATCAGAACGTTGGTATCCAATTGCTGCGTCGCGCAGTTGAAGCTCCATTGCGCCAGATCGTTGCCAACTCCGGTGACGAGCCGAGTGTTGTTGTCGACAAGGTCAAGCAGGGTTCGGGTAACTTCGGTTACAACGCTGCTACCGGCGAGTATGGCGACATGATTGAGATGGGTATTCTTGACCCGGCTAAAGTGACCCGCTCTGCTCTACAAGCGGCGTCGTCGATTGCCAGCTTGATGATCACCACCGAAGCGATGATTGCTGAAATAGTTGAAGACAAGTCATCTGGCGGCGGCATGCCAGATATGGGCGGTATGGGTGGTATGGGCGGCATGATGTAAGCCAGCTTTACCCCTACGCTAGACCCAAAAAAACCTCGCTTTTGCGGGGTTTTTTATGTTTGGGATGAGCATAAGCTCAATTCAACCGTTAAGGCTGGTCGAACGCGTCACGACGCCTTAAGCTGCGCCAGCTTCAAAGGCCATAACTGCATACGGAGACCCTCATGCGAATCCTGCTGGTTGAAGACAACCGCGACATTCTGGCAAACCTGGCTGACTACTTGGGTTTGAAGGGATACACCGTCGATTGCGCGCAAGATGGTCTTTCCGGTCTGCATTTGGCAGCCACCGAACATTACGACCTGATTGTGCTCGACATCATGCTGCCCGGCATTGATGGCTACACCCTGTGCAAGCGTCTGCGCGAAGATGCGCGCCGCGACACACCGGTAATCATGCTAACGGCTCGCGACCAATTGGATGACAGGCTGCAGGGCTTCCGCTCCGGCGCCGACGATTACTTGCTCAAACCCTTTGCCTTGTCTGAGCTCGCCGCTCGTATCGAAGCGGTATTACGTCGTGCCCAAGGAGGCGGTCGACGTACATTAACCGTGGCCGATCTAGAGTATGACCTCGATACCCTTGAAGTCAGCCGCGATGGGCGTCTGCTCAAACTCAACCCGGTAGGCCTCAAGCTGCTAGCGGTATTAATGCAAAAAAGTCCGCATGTACTACGCCGAGAAATTCTTGAAGAGGCGCTGTGGGGTGACGATTGCCCTGACAGCGACAGCCTTCGAAGTCACGTGCATCAGTTGCGCCAGGTGATCGACAAGCCTTTCGCCAAACCTTTGTTACAAACGGTGCACGGCGTGGGTTATCGCTTGGCCGAGGGTCGTGATGGAGTTTAAGCAAAGCCTTGCCCAGCGGATCATCATCGCTTTTGCGTTGATGAGTGCATTGGTGGCAGGGTCTTTCGCACTAGGTATTGTTGCAACGGTTCACCTGGTAGAAGAGAAATTAATTTCCTCGGGGCTAGGCGGGGATCTTAACCGTCTGCTCATGATGGACAGCGTCAGCGACTGGGTTCATCGCCCCGAATCGGATCAATTGTTTTATTACAGCAATGGCCGTGGTGACTTTGCACTGCCCAAGGATTTGCGGCATCTGGCTGCGGGGTTTCATGAGGTCTTCCGTGAAACCTTGTCCTATCACGCGATGGTCGAAATCGTCGACGGCCGACGTTACGTGCTTTTGCAGGATCAAAGCGATTTTGAAGAGCGTGAGCGGGTGTTGTTTGCCGTCGTGCTGGTGGGGTTTGTCCTGGCCCTGGCGTTGGCTGTATTCCTGGGCTGGATATTGGCCCGTCGGGTAATGGCACCGGTTGTGCGTTTGGCCCGACAGGTTCGTCATCGCGACCAGTTGCTGGGGCTGGCGCCACCATTGGCGCCAGACTACGCCGCAGATGAAGTGGGGGAACTTGCAACGGCTTTTGACGCTACCCTGGGTCGCTTGCGTCAGGCGCTGACCCGCGAGCGCCTGTTCACCAGCGACGTGAGTCATGAGCTGCGCACGCCGTTGATGGTGCTTGCCAGTTCCTGTGAGTTGTTGTTAGAAAACCCTAACCTCGATCTTCGAGCCCGAACTCAAGTGCAACGAATCGCCCGCGCCTGTGAAGAAATGCGCGATTTGGTACAAACCTTCCTTATGCTGGCTCGCACTCAGCGCGAAGAAGCTGGGGCGTCGAAAATTTCTCTGGCCGCTGTGGCTGATCAGCTCATCACGCTGTGGCGCGATCCCATCGAACGTAAAGGTTTGGCTCTGGAGTTCGAACCCGGTAATCCCTCTCAAGCCACTTACAGCACGACTTTTCTGTTGGCGGTGATGGGTAACTTGCTACGCAATGCCCTGCATTACACTGACCACGGGTTTATCCGTTTGAGCCTGGAAACCAATGGGTTTGTGGTTGAAGACAGCGGTGTCGGTATTCCCGAAGAAAAACGCGAGGCTATGTTTCAACCGTTTGTGCGTGGTAATGAGCAGCGTGGCGAAGGTTTAGGACTTGGGCTATCACTGGTCCAGCGGATCTGCGAGAACGAAGGCTGGAGCGTAAGCCTCAGCACTATGGCGCCCAATGGCTGCCGGTTCCATGTGGTATTAGCTGAATCATCCACCTAACAAAATGGCCGTTGAGTGGCTTTTAACAGTCTGGCCGTTCACCGATTTTTGCGCTCTCTCAATGCCCGACTGATTTTAACTTCGAACCTTTTATTTTTGACGGTGTCAGATTTGCGCAATAACCCTCTCTCTACGACGCCGTGCGCGAATTGCACGTTTGCGCCGTCTTCTTAAGTCGCCGAACTGTTCATAGTGCGCTCCTCACGACGTTAGAGTGCCCCGCCATTCGTCGTTCAACGAAACAGAGTGACTGGAACTGGTCTATTTTTACGGGAATGTGTTTGGCAGCGCTATCAAAGGTTTAAGTTATGAAACTCGAAATTACCCGAGGTTTGTTTTTGGTTGGAGCGCTTGGGGTTGCGGCGCTTGCGCTCACAGTGTGGGAACAACCTGGTCCGAGGATATTAACTTCAGAGGCAGGTATGGGGCATTGCCCCATACCGCGCATAGCCAAGGTCGAGCAGTTGACTAAGCCGAATCATGATTTGTTGTTATTCATGTACGGTATGACCCAATAGGGCGCGTTGAATCTCGTCTTCCGGCGCCAAGGCACAACAGCGTTGACCGACTGGGGTGGCCAATATGGGTTTACCGTCCAGACGGTAAACCACAGCAAAGTGCTGGCCGTCGCTGTTGTCTCTGTGACCTGCACGCTCAGCAGCTCGGCGATGGTTTCATGAGCATCTGAGTAGCGTTGCTTGGGAAAGGTGCTTAGCTGCGCGAGCATGCCATCGGTACTGTCGGCGAGGTTTTTTTGTCGCGCTGCGATGGCTTTCAGTAGAAGCAATAACGGGCTTTAGGGCGGTGAGGGCGGTGAGTAATGCTCTGGGTCGGAACATGTCCGGCTCCTGTATTTGTCAGTCTGAGTGCGACATCAAAGCGAGTTCAAAAAGGCCAGCAATGCGGCACGCTGAGTTGCATCGAATCCGAGTACGAGTTGTTGTGCGGCCTGTGCTTCGCCGCCGTGCCACAGCACCGCCTCAAGCAGGTTTCGAGCGCGGCCGTCGTGTAGAAACTGCGTATGGCCACTGACTGTTTCGGTCAGGCCGATGCCCCATAGCGGCGGGGTACGCCAGTCCCGCCCCGAGGCCTGAAATTCACTGCGGTGGTCGGCCAATCCCTCGCCCATGTCATGCAATAGCAAATCGCTGTAGGGGCGAATGACTTGATTGGCCAGCTCAGGTTCTGCGGCTCTTGCACCGGTGGTGAATTGAGGGGTATGGCAGTGCTGACAGCCAGCTTGATAAAACAGGTTTTTGCCAGCCGTTACCAATGGGCTGTTCACGTCTCGTCGAGCCGGAACGCCGAGGTTGCGACTGTAAAATAGAACCAGCCGCTGGATGTTGTCGCTGACCTCTGGTCTGCCGCCATGGGCTGCCTGGCGGCAGTCGGTTTGTGCGAGAGTGCAGTCGTCGGCGGGTTTACGGCTTGTGGTCAGGCCCATGTCGCCAGAGAAGGCATGGGCGTTTTGCTGATCAAGGCTCGGTTGTCCCGCTTTCCAGCCAAAGCGTCCTAGGACGATGTCCTGTTTTACGTCATCCCACACCCAATTGGGGCGTCCGGCGATGCCGTTTCCGTCGGCAGCTTGCGCATCGGCCTGCGCCAAAATCGCCTCCTCAGGGATGGCTTCCAGCAGACCCAGCCCAATCATAGGTGGCGCGATGCGTGCTGAGAATTGCGTCTGCGGATGCATTGGTCCATAGCCCAGGTCAGTGACCTGCAGCGTCGGCTTACGCAATGAGACCTGAGTGCCGTCGAAAAATGTTACAGGCAACACTTCGTATTCAACCCGAACTTTACCTTCAGCGACAATGCCGGGGATGGCCATGTCTTGCAGCTGAGCTCCATAAACAGGTTCGGGTAACACGCCGGTACGTTCGATAAGCGCTGCAAACGCAGGGTCATAGGGGATCGACAGGCGTACTAACATCGACACTGCATTGACCGCCCCCGCTGCTGGAGGATGGCCGCGACCGTCCTTAATGTGACAATTCTGGCAGGCGTTGGTGTTGAACAGCGGCCCCAATCCATCGCGGGCAGCGGTGGTCGACGGTGCAATGACCCAAGGGTTACGAAAGAAACTGTTACCGACGCTGAAATCCAGGCGCCGAAGCGGTGAGAGGTTGGCGGACGGCATAGAAAAAGCGTTTCGATCCGTCTTCTTAACCGTGGCGCTTCCGCCGGACAACGCCTCCCCCGGTTCTGCGTGGGTGAAGCGCGGAGCGTCGTCACAGGCGCTCAACAGAATGGCCAGAGTGGAGGGCAGAAAAGGGCGAAACGAAAACATAAATATCCTGTTAGAGCTGATATTGGGGCGGGTGGTGGACGAATTAATTAAAACGAATGCTCAGCGTTCTCCGGGTTCAAGTCAGTAATGCCCAGCCGGCTCGCGGCGTGTTCAATCGCGCCGGTCTGGGTGACCAGCGAAGCGATGGCGTCGCGCACTACTTGATTACCTTCAGTGTTGCCAGGCGCGATCAACTGATCGAAGTGTTGGCCGTTATTGGCCCGGTCAACAATCACTTGCAGCTTCGCCTGTGTGCCGTCCAAGTCGGACCTCAGCGTTGCATCTAACGTGTCGTCGATCTTGGCAACCAATGAAGATAAGCTCGGGCCGCTGATTTTTTGGCCGTCCACCCGGATGTATTCCCCCAGGTAAACATTGCGAATACCCACGCCGTTGTAGAAGTGGGAGTGGTGAGTGTTGTCGCTGAAACAGTCGTGCTCGTCTTCGCTTGAGTTTGCTTCCAATGCAACTTTCATGCGTTCACCGGCGAGTTCGCCTAGCGATAGGCTACCCATGCCAAACAGCATTCTGCGCAAGCCGTTTTTGCCTGACTCAGCCTCGAGCCTGGCGCGGTAGTTATCGGCGACGTCAGGTTTCCAGTTGTTGACCATGGTCTCAAGGTCGGTAACGAGTAGATCAGTCACCGCTTTGAGGTATTCGCGACGACGGCCGTTATTGCCCCCGGTAGCGCCAGGGCCCTCAATGTAATCGGTAGCAGGGCGTTCGCCGGCGCCTGCATCGGTGCCGTGCAGGTCCTGCCCCCATAGCAAAAACTCGATGGCGTGATACCCCGTTGCCACGTTTGCTTCGGAACCGCCCAGCTCATTGAACCTGGCGAGTTTCTCAGCGCTGATCTCTTTGACGTCGATGGTGTCTTCGCCGACCTGAATCTGTGGATTGGCGATGATGTTGGCGGTCGCGCCTGGGTTGCCCAATGCGTGCTGGTAATCGGCGGTGACGTAATCGATCAGGCCTTCGTCCAGAGGCCAGGCGTTAACTTGGCCTTCCCAGTCGTCGATGACGGTATTGCCGAAGCGGAACACTTCAGCTTGCATGTAGGGCACGCGTGCAGCGACCCAGGCTGCTCGGGCAGCTTTTAGGGTTTTATCGTTGGGCTTGGCCAAGAAGTGGTCGACTGACTTGCGCAGGTGTTTGGCAGTTGATTCGGCATCGCTAAATACTGCAAAAATCATGTTCGTGTAGTTAGCGACCACCGCCTTGGCAGCCGCGTCGTCGAGTTGAACGGCAGTGGCTGATCTAGCATTAGCGGGAACCGGAGAAGACGCTTTTGCAGCGGCAACTTTGTCGTTGCTTTCACCACAGCCAGCGAGAGAGACAGCGATGGCCAGCAGACTAGCTGTTGCCAGGGGCATACGAATCATGACGGGATCCTGCATCGGAAGAGAATAGAACGCGTTAGCACTTAGAAAAGCTGCGTCATGATGCGAAAGATTGTCAGTTGGCGTAAGAGGAAAGAGGGCAAAAATTGGTTACATGTCATTTCACAATGTAACCGCCAGCGAGCGGTTGCTGGCAGTTATTAGGGCGTTTGTTTTATATCGACGCTTCGTGGAGGCGCTGCGCCTGCTTGAGATAAACCAGCAATTCGCGGGCTGGCAGCGGTTTGCTGTAGAGGTAGCCCTGACCTTCGTGACAACCTTCAGAAATGATGTAAGCCTCCTGCTCCGAGGTTTCCACGCCTTCAGCGATCACCTGCATACCCAGGCTTTTGCCTAACTGGATGATGGCGCGAACAATGGTCGCATCGTCGTCGTCGTCGATCAGGTCTTGTACGAAGCTCTTGTCGATCTTGATTTTGTCCAGCGGCAAACTTTTGAGGTAACTGAGGGAAGAATAACCGGTGCCAAAATCATCGATGGCGATCAGCGCACCGGAGCGACGTAAACTCAGCAAATGCTGAGCAGCGGTGCTGATGTCTTCCATAAGGCCGGTTTCGGTAACTTCCAATTCCAGGCTGCGGGGCGGTAGCCGGTAGATCTGCAGTAGGTTATTGACCACCCTTGGCAGCTCGGCGTGGTGCAGTTGCACGGTGGATAGGTTGACGGCCATGCGCAAGTCGCTGAAACCCTGGTCATGCCATTCGCGCAATTGTCGACAGGCTTGATCAAGCACCCATTCACCTATCGCGATGATCGTACCGTTTTGCTCGGCCAAGGGGATGAATAGGTCCGGCGGTACCAGACCGTGTTCCGGGTGTTGCCAGCGCAAAAGCGCTTCAACGCCGACCACACGGTTGTCGCGATAGCTGATCTGCGGTTGATACACCAAGTACAACTGGTTGCGTGACAGGGCATCGCGCAAGTCTTTTTCAAGTTCACGGCGGCGACGCATTTCGCTGTCAACGCTGGCGATATAGAACTGATAACGGTTGCGCGAACGAGATTTGGCCAGAGTCATCGTCTGCTCGGCTTTCTGCAACAGTTTTTCAGTGCTATCGCCATCTTCCGGGAACAACGTGATACCAATCGTGGCGCGCAGGCGAATTTCCTGCAAATCCAAGGCAAAGGGCGCTTCAAGGTCGTCGAGAATGTTCTGCGCCAACTCGGCGGCCTCATAGGGCTGCTCGATATCGGCCTGCACCAGCGCAAACTGATCGCCGCCCAAGCGCGCCAAAGCACCTAGGCGTCCGCTGTGGCCGCGTAAACGGTCTGCCAGAGCCAGCAATAGTTGATCGCCGGTCTGGTAGCTGAACTGTTCATTAATGCCTTTAAAGTCATCCAGGCCGACACACAATACAGCCACGCGTCGTTGCAAGCGGCCGGCGTCGACAAGGATCTTATCCAGCTGCTGTTGGAATTGCTGGCGGTTGGGCAGGCCGGTGAGAAAGTCGTAATGCGCCATGCGTAATAGGCTGTTTTCGGCTTCGTGACGCAGATGGGTGTTGCGCTCGATGGATGCCAGAAGTTGGTTTGCGGTATTGACCCAAATGCCCAGTTCGTTTTTTTCGTGGCCTTTAAGCAGAGGTAATAGATGCTCGCTGGGCCGATCTGGATTGATGTTCGTCAGGTGTTCGATGATTTTTGACAGCGGTTTGGTCAACAGCCAGTGGTAGACCAGATACAGCACCAAGCCCATCGCCAAGGCGCGTAAGACGCCAGAAATGAAGATGATCACCGAGCTGACAATAAAGCTCTCGCCATAGGTCGCGGTATCAAGGGTGATGCGTAGGTCGCCGTAGTACTCGCTGTAAGGACCGCGACCTACCAGTTGGGTGGTGAAGCTGCGCTCTTGACCGAGAATCAAGTCGGTCAGCCAACGGGTGGAGGTTTGTTGCAAATCACGGGATTTTTCCGCAAGCATCGTTTCATTGGGGTGGCCGATAGACGCTTTGCGCACGGCACTGTCTTGAAACAGGCCCTCAATGACTTGCATGCCCATTTCGCGGTCCAGGCTGTAGACCGCCTGCGTCGAAGGATCGCGGAACATGCCGAGGATACGCTCCGCATCGTGAGCGACGGCTTGGCGAGTCTTATAGGCATCGAAGACGATCTGCGCACAACTCAATACCACACCTACTATCAGCGCCGAAAGCAATACTACCCGCAGCAACTTCACCGACAGGCTGTTTTTAAGTTCCAGCTTCAAATGGTTATTCCTTGATCCGTGCTGGGCGCGCGACCGTCTACGCGTGTTGGCGAACAAATCTGCTTGTGAAAGAGGCTTCGCAGCCAAAGAGCTCGTATGCGAATGCCGCCCTTAACGCTTTTTAGAATACCGGGGTAGGGCTGTCCCTACTGTGTCGGTCATATGCCTAGGGAACTTTAGAGCGGCTGTGAGAAATCGTGGAGATTTGATATTAGTGCGCTATTGCAGGGAGACAATAAAGGAAAGAGCGGACTTCAGGCGAAAAAAAACCCGGTGTTAGCCGGGTTTCTTGCTGGCGCGTGGCTTAGGCAGTGAAGGCTTTACCTTCGAACTGCTCAGCAACGAACTTCCAGTTGACCAGGTTCCAGAACGCTTCTACGTATTTCGGCCGCACGTTGCGGTAATCGATGTAGTACGCATGTTCCCATACGTCGCAGGTCAACAGCGGCGTGTCGCCACTGGTCAGCGGGTTGCCGGCGCCGATGGTGCTGGCCAAGGCCAGGGAACCGTCGGCTTTCTTCACCAGCCAGCCCCAGCCGGAACCGAAGGTGCCGATGGAGGTCTTGCTGAACTCTTCTTTAAATTGGGTAAAAGAACCGAACGTAGCGGTAATGGCGTCAGCCAAAGCGCCGGTAGGTTCGCCGCCAGCATTTGGCGCCAGGCAGTTCCAATAAAAGCTATGGTTCCAGACTTGAGCAGCGTTGTTGAATATGCCACCCGAAGAGCTCTTGACGATTTCTTCCAGGGTTTTGCTTGCGAACTCAGTGCCAGGCACCAGGTTGTTCAAGTTCACGACATAGGTGTTGTGGTGCTTGTCGTGGTGGAATTCCAGTGTTTCACGCGAAATGTGCGGCTGAAGAGCATCGTGTGCGTAAGGCAGCGCTGGCAATTCAAAAGCCATGGTTAATCTCCTAATCAGGTCAGTTGCGGTGAGCGCAAGGCCGATCACGGGCGGCCAGACAAAAAAACATACGCCGGGGAGTTTGTACCCTCCACGACGCAGGGTCTGGATCATAGCACCGGGGTTGACCCATAACCACGCAACAACTGTGTGGGATATAGGTTCCAAAGGCTCGTCGGGGAATTGATGATATTGATGAGGCGCAAGCGGTCAATAACGGCTTTCTTTGCGAGGCTCAAGAATTTCTTCTTTAACCCTCAACGCGCCACGACCAATTGCACAGCCACGCTGAACATCATCACCGCCACTAGCAAGTCCAGTAACCGCCAAGTCGCGGGTTTTGCCAGCCATGGTGCGAGCCACGCGGCGCCAACTGCCAATGTGGTGAACCATAGCAACGAAGCGCTAGCGGCGCCGACGACATACGCGCCAGGCACGGTCTGTTGCGCGCCGAGTGAGCCGATCAGCAGCACGGTGTCCAGATACACGTGCGGGTTAAGCAGCGTGACCGCCAACGCACTAAGCAGCACCGCACGCCTTGAGCGCAGACCGGTTTCTTCGTTCTGTTGCAGGCTTTGCGAAGAACAGGCGCGACGCAGCGCTTGGCTGCCGTACCACAGCAAAAAGCCAGCCCCGCCCCAGCGAGCAACGGCCAACAGTGTCGGGTTTTGCGCCAATAGGTTCGCCAGTCCAAACACCCCAGCAGCGACCAACAATGCATCGCACACAACGCACAGGGCGGCCACGGGCAGGTGATGTTCACGGCGCAGGCTTTGTGCCAGAACAAAGGCGTTTTGAGTGCCGATGGCCATGATTAATCCACCTGCCACGAGCAGACCGTTGAGATAGCTTTGCCACATGCGATGTTGCTCCTGATCTTAACTCTTGCGCATAGTCGGTGCCGACGACCGCTATCGCGGTTTTGTCTGGCAAGTGTGGGGTGCAAGCCTGTATAAGAAAAACAAATATTACTGATCGCTCATTAGAGAAAATGATGTTCGACTACAAATTACTGTCGGCATTGGCAGCTGTGATTGAACAGGCAGGTTTTGAACGGGCAGCCCAAGTTCTTGGTTTGTCGCAATCGGCCGTGTCACAGCGGATAAAACTGCTCGAGGCGAGGGTGGGACAACCGGTGCTGATTCGCGCCACGCCGCCTTCCCCGACAGAAATAGGCCGACGGCTACTCAACCATGTGCAACAGGTCAGGCTCCTCGAGCGCGATCTGCAAAGCCAGGTTCCGGCGTTAGACGATGAAGGCATGCCCGAGCGCTTGCGCATTGCGCTGAATGCCGACAGCCTGGCGACCTGGTGGGCGGCTGTTGTGGGGGACTTTTGTGCGCAACAGCACCTATTGTTGGACTTGGTGGTCGAAGATCAGGATGTCGGACTCAAGCGCATGCGGGCCGGGGAAGTCGCGGCCTGTCTGTGTGGCAGCGAACGGCCGGTCGCCGGTGCTCGTAGCGTATTGCTCGGCGCCATGCGCTATCGTGCGCTGGCCAGTCCCGCGTTTATCGCGCGGCACTTTGCGCAGGGTGTCACGGCAGAGCGACTGGTACGTTCGCCTGCGCTGGTCTTCGGTCCTGACGATTTTCTGCAGCATCGATACTTGGCGTCACTGGGCGTGGACGGTGGCTTTGAGCATCACTTGTGCCCGTCGTCCGAAGGGTTCTTGCGCATGATTGAGGCCGGACTCGGTTGGGGCTTGGTTCCTGAAGTGCAAGTGCGCGATCAGACACAGCGCGGGATGCTGGTCGAGCTACTGCCGGGTCAGCCCATTGATGTGCCGCTGTATTGGCATCATTGGCGCAATGGTGGTCAGTTGCTCACGCAGTTGACCGAGCTTCTGACGCGCCGCGCTGGCGAATGGCTCGTGCCGCTTGACTCGCCATGAACGTCTTTCTATCTGCACTTGTCATGCACACACAGCTAACGGAGCGGTAAATGAAGATTCTGGTCACCGGCGCAAGCGGCTTTATTGGCGGACGCTTCGCACGTTTCGCGCTAGAGCAGGGTTTGAGCGTGCGGGTCAATGGTCGTCGCGCCGAGGGCGTCGAGCACCTGGTGCGTCGGGGTGCGGAATTCATTCAGGGTGATTTGTCCGATCCCGAATTAGTCCAGCGGTTGTGTCAGGACGTCGAAGCCGTGGTGCATTGTGCTGGCGCGGTGGGTGTGTGGGGCCGACGCCAGGTCTTTCAGCAGGGCAACGTTGAGGTGACTGAAAACGTTGTCGAAGGCTGCCTGAAACAGCACGTGCGACGCTTGGTGCATGTCTCTTCGCCGTCGATTTATTTCGATGGTCGCTCTCACCTGGACATCAAAGAAGAACAGGTGCCCAAGCACTTCAACAATCACTACGCCGCCACCAAATACCTGGCTGAACAAAAGGTGTTCGGGGCTGAAGAGTTCGGTCTTGAAGTCATTGCCTTGCGTCCGCGATTCGTTACCGGCGCAGGCGACAACAGCATCTTCCCGAGACTGCTAAACATGCAGCAAAAAAAGCGGTTATCGATCGTCGGCAATGGCTTAAACAAAGTTGACTTCACCAGCATCCAGAACCTCAACGACGCCATCTTCAGCAGCTTGTTGGCGGCGGATTCGGCGCTGGGCAAAGCCTACAACATCAGCAATGGTGCGCCAGTGCCCTTGTGGGATGCGGTGAATTACGTGATGCGCCAAATGGACATGCCGCCTGTCACTCGTTATCGCTCTTACGGCCTTGCCTACAGTGCTGCTGCCTTAAATGAGGGCGCCTGCTTTCTATGGCCGGGTCGTCCAGAGCCGACATTGTCGCGGTTGGGTATGCAGGTAATGAGCAAAGATTTCACGTTGGACATCAGCCGCGCCAGGCTTTATTTGGACTATGAGCCCCGTGTCAGCCTATGGGCGGCACTCGACGAATTTTGTGGCTGGTGGAAGGCACAACAATCGAAATGACCCCGGTCGGCTTAGCGAGCGATTGGAGTGGTTATACTGCAGTCCATTTTTGACTCCGCGTCCCATGAAGGTTTAACCATGCGTAACGATCCTCACGACGACTTCGATGATGTGCCGCACCTCAGCGCCAAAGACGACGAGGATGATGATTTTGTACCCGCCGCCGCCGCTGGTGGCGCGCGGGATCGCAACATTCCGTACTCGCGTACCGCGCCTGCGGTAGTGGTCAAGCGCGCCAATACGGGTCCGATCTGGGCGTTGGTCGGTGCCTTGTTCATTGCCTTCGCTGGACTCGCCTGGTGGAGTTTTCAGCAGACCTCATTGATGGAGCAACAGCTTGTAGCGACCCAGGAAAGCTTTGCGCGTATCAGTGAAGACGCCGCCGGGCGCCTCAAGGATATCTCCGGCAAAGTGGTCGCAACGGAATCGGTTGCCACCAATGGCAGTGAAGCGATGAAGCTGCAATTGCAAAAACTGGAAAGCAAACTAAACGATCAAAGCAAGCAGCAGGAAGGTGTCGCGGGCCAACAAAGTGGGCTAGATAAGCGCCTGCAGCAAATGTCGGCGCAAACTACCCAGTTGCAGACGGCCAACGCTCAATTACAGGATCAGGTGAAGAGCCTGACGGGTGAATTGAATACGTTGAAGGGATCGCAACCCGATTCAAAAGCCATTCAATCGGCTCAGGCACTACTGGATGCGCAGTTAAAAACCGTGAGTGCTGACGTGGCCGCGCTGAAAAAGCAGAGTAACCCTAGTGTGGCCATTGACCGTCTTGAGCAAGAGCTACTGGTGCTAAAGAGCCAACAGGACAACCGTCCAACCGGTTCCGCTCAAGGCAGTGCAAGCACCGCCGAGTTTGATGCATTTCGAGGTCAGGTCACACGCAACATCAACACCCTGCAAAGCCAGATTCAGAATTTGCAGCAGCAGATTACTGCCAAGCAGTGATCCACTCCTATTAGGCGAACGTAACAAATCCCCGACTCTCGCGAGCCGGGATTTTTATTCCAGGCTGATTAAATCGTTGGATGGCGCGTTATCAGCATGGGAGCAGGAGGCCAGGGATAGAGCTGAAACGAGTAGGATAATTCCTTTCATTTGTTTCTCCGGGGTTGTGAATGCAAGAGTTGAGAGGTTGACCGGGGGCTACCAACTGCCATACGGAATGCCGAAGCGTTCGATGTATTGCTTCGAGTCCTTGGTTTGTTGGAAGTAGTGCCCGTTTGATTTGCCCAGATCCGGGCCTAAGGGTTCTATCCCCACTTGGGCGCGGTTGAAGGCGACTCGGCGTAAACACTCATCCCACACCCATACTTGCACGATACCGCCGGGTGCAAGCCCCAGGGTCAGGCTGGGGTGCCAGGAAGCTGGCTCTTCCGGATCCTCGGCACAGCGTCGAGCGATGGAGTAGCGCATCAGTTGACGGGCTTCTTCCGGTATTTCTATCCAGCCTTGATAGGTTTGAGGCTCGACTGAGGATTGCCAACGCACGAAGACCCGTTTCGGGAGATCGGCACCAGTGACAAAACTCCCGTTTCCACCGGTATCCGCCCATCCGTGGGCATATTCGATGCCGTCGTTCCGAAAAGCTCCGATGCCGATAGCCCCGCCGCCTCTGCGTGGAAAGAATCGGTTATTGATGTCCACTACCGCGCTCATCTCGACCCAACCCGTCATATACCTTGGTGCAGAAAACCGTAAATCCCACCAAGGGTGATGGGGGTCATTAACGCCGGACAACGGGTCGGCGGCCTGGCATCCTGCAATCAGAGCTAGACCCAGTAATGCGGCGAGTTTTCTGATAATCATCCGGGATCACCAACTGCCATACGGAATGCCGAAGCGTTCGATGTATTGCTTCGAGTCCTTGGTTTGTTGGAAGTAGTGCCCGTTTGATTTGCCGAGATCCGGGCCTAAGGGTTCTATCCCCACTTGGGCGCGGTTGAAGGCGACTCGGCGTAAACACTCATCCCACACCCACACTTGCACGATACCGCCGGGTGCAACCCCCAGGGTCAGGCTGGGGTGCCAGGATGCTGGGCGGTCAGGGTATTTGGCACAGCGTCGAGCGATGGAGTAGCGCATCAGTTGACGGGCTTCTTCCGGTATTTCTATCCAGCCTTGATAGGTTTGAGGCTCGACCGAGGATTGCCAACGCACGAAGACCCGTTTCGGGAGATCGGCACCGGTGACAAAACTCCCGTTTCCACCGGTATCCGCCCATCCGTGGGCATATTCGATGCCGTCGTTCCGAAAAGCTCCGATGCCGATAGCCCCGCCGCCTCTGCGTGGAAAGAATCGGTTATTGATATCCACTACCGCGCTCATCTCGACCCAACCCGTCATATACCTTGGTGCAGAAAACCGTAAATCCCACCAAGGGTGATGGGGGTCATTAACGCCGGACAACGGGTCGGCGGCCTGGCATCCTGCAATCATTGCTAGACCCAATAATATCCACAGCTTTTTGATCTTCATCGTTGGCCCTTGATTACGTGAGGGTGTTGGATGCGTATGCCGTTTTCCGTCGGTGCATTAAAGTAAAAAAGCTTTAGGCCCTCCCCATGTCGCTTAGTCACTGGGTTGTTCCAATGGGCGGAGGTATGGATATAGCGCAGCTTTAACTGAGCTTCTTCGGCAGGTGTGGTGCTGTAATCACCGGCCACAAAGCGGTCGCACAGCGATTGGAGGTCTTGAGGGAGCTTGTAGTCAGCACGCTGCTCATCGATATCGGTAAAACGTACCTTCTTTTGTTTCGCCAGGGTGTACATCACCCGCAAATACACACGCGACAACTCTCCGCGTACTGTTCGCTTGAGTTGTAGGCCCGCAAACACTCTTTTTTCCCGGGGTGCCTGTCGATCCTGCGGGTCGATCGCTAACTCCGTGGAGGGCGGCGTAATAATTTCCAGCATCTCGGCGGGCCAGCCTTTAGCGATCATGTGCAGTTTCGCTTGCAGCGCGTCCTGGTAAATGGAGGTGGTTTTTACGTCACAGTTTTCCGCGACCGTCAGCGCCTGCATGGGAGTGATCAGCACGCATTCGTCCGCCTCGGCGCGATAACCTCCTCCAACGTCCGAGTGAACACCGGGCACGATAATTTCAGGATGATCGGGGCCGATTTTATTAAGGGCAAAATTGTCTCGGCACTCGTCGCGAGCCACTAATTGCACCACGTATCTGAAGTCTGACGAGGGCAATGCAATGTTCAATCCGGGAGTAACTGAACTGCTGATATTGAGTAAGTTACTCAACCCACCCGTAGCTGCCACGGTATCGAACAGGCCGATAAAACCGATGCGGATATCTTTTTTGTATTGGCCAATGAATTCCGGGCTGAATGCAATTTTTTGGTTATTGAGTGCAACGTCTAAGGGACCGTTGCGAACTTTGGCGACTTCTGTGGCAAAGTGCCTGGCCGCTGCGGCGCCTCGACTAAAACCGAAGACATCAAACATGATGTGGGTGATTTCGTGGTTGGTATCCAGCTCATAAATATCATTAATTAATCGACTTATCGCAACGAATACCGACTGCACACGCTCTGCCACGCCAGTCTCGCCACGCCCTAGGCTTGAACCGAGCTTGCTGTCTTTTTCGCCCACCACGGTTCCAATACCGTTGACGTAGATTTTTCGGTAGGCGTACGAACTTTGCTCCCACAGCTCTCCTTGCTCTAACGCCTCGGGTGCTTGATAAAGATCATGCAACTTTGCAACATTGCTTAAATCATTCCCATAACTGCTGTCAGGATCCGCCATATACGGTTTGCAACTGGCGTCGAGGTCTTGCGGCTGAATCGGGTGATGCGCGCCACACATAATGCCCATCGCGGTGTTGCTGGCGTTATTGCAGGTGCCGTCGAAGAACACACCGATGGTCAAGAAGACCGGCACCTTGCTGTCCCGCTCGCGTTTTTTCTGCTCAGCCACCCTGCGGTAGAGCGCCTCTTGGCGTGCTTCCCTCTGCGCAATTGCGGCCAAGGCGGGTTTTTGCATCTCCTCCCGGGCGGCGAGTTGCTGAGGGGTTTTTTCTTTTGGTCGATTCGCCAGACATACCCGGCAGGAATTGGGGTCGTGTTTTTCCACAAGCGGTACTCCTGAATAACTTCGCGGACATTAGTCGTTTTAGATTGCGCAACTATTTGCGCGCTTGCTGCTTAAAATGGCGCACTCAAGACGAATGAAACCGCTATAGGCGCAACTATCCCAGCACCTAAGTCGAGGCAGTCAGTGCATAGATACATATGTACAAATAATTTGGTTGCGAAAAAATACGACGGTTAAGTGTTTATAACAAGCGAATTTATGCCATTTAAAAAGCTCCAATTTCCGTTATTTATGTGGGATATTTCCTACGGACAACAGCGAGTTTCGAGTGTTAGGAGTATCTGTAAGAAAGTTTCGATTGTATTGTCAGATTAAGCCGACATTGAAAAGTAATAAATCCTATATGATGAATGTCGCTCTTATTGCTGGCCTAAAATCCGAGGATACCCAGAATGACATACGATAAGTGCAACCGATTTAAAGTAATTCCAACCAGCCTTATTGATACAATCCCGCCAAATGCTGATGCACTTTGGCATCGCCGCGCCTAATCAAATCGTCTCTACATCGGATGACTTATCAAGCGAACGGTATCGAACTGGTCTAGTAGGTTTTCCCGTCAGGCCGCGCTGGCCTTTGCGTTGAGCATAGCTAGCTGTGGGCGCATGCTCGGGGCGCGTGTGCCCTGAGCAAATCAGCAAACGTCCGGGCAATATACTGCCGATACAGGAGCCAAAGGCGAGGGCCTTGACGGGACAGTTGTCAATAAAAGCCCTGCATTTGCAGGGCTTTTGATGTAGCACGAAGGCCTTACAGGCGCGGGTAGTCGATGTAGCCGACTGGGCCTTTGGCGTAGAAGGTGGCTGGAACCGGCGCGTTCAGTGGTGCGTCTTGTTGCAGGCGCTCGAACAGGTCCGGGTTGGCGATGTACGGCACGCCGAACGCGACAGCATCAGCCTTGCCGCTGGACAGCCACGCATTGGCGCTGTCTTTGGTGAAGCTTTCGTTGGCAATGTAGTTGCCACCGAAGGCTTTTTTCAATTGCGGGCCGAGGCTGTCGCCGGCTTCTTTTTCCCGGGAGCAGATAAATGCGATACCGCGTTTGCCCAGTTCGCGAGCCACGTAGGTGAAGGTCTCGGAAAGGTTTTCATCGCCCATGTCATGAATGTCAGCCCGCGGTGACAAGTGCATGCCCACACGACCCGCGCCCCAGACTTCAACCACTGCATCGGTTACTTCCAGCATCAGACGCGCACGATTTTCCACGGAGCCACCGTATTCGTCAGTGCGTTGGTTGGTGCCGCTTTGCAGGAATTGGTCAAGCAGGTAACCGTTAGCGCCATGGATTTCAACGCCGTCGAAACCGGCAGCCTTGGCGTTTTCTGCGCCTTGACGGTAAGCATCGACCACATCGGCGATCTCAGCAGATTCCAGCGCACGAGGAATTGGGTAATCGGCCAGCGGACGAACCAGGCTGACGTGGCCGGCTGCGGCGATGGCGCTTGGTGCAACCGGTGCATCGCCGTTGAGGTACGAAGTGTGGGAGATACGGCCTACGTGCCACAGTTGCAGCACGATACGGCCACCCGCCGCATGCACGGCTTTAGTGATGTTGCTCCAGCCGCGGACTTGAGCGTCGGACCAAATGCCAGGCGTATCCGGATACCCGACGCCCATTGGGGTGACCGCGGTCGCTTCGCTGATGATCAGGCCAGCCGAGGCACGTTGAACGTAGTACTCAGCCATTAAGGCGTTAGGAACCCGACCTTCGTCGGCACGGCAGCGGGTCAATGGCGCCATGATGATGCGGTTTGGCAATTGCAGGTCGCCCAAAGTGATCGGGTCAAAAATGGTCGTCATGATGAATCCTCAGTGGGTAGCGGTTGCCACGTCGGGGTTAACCGATTGGCGGAACGTAAGAAAGGTCAATAGCAGTGCCATCACGGCCAGCGCTGCGGCGGCTAGCGGTACGCTGTTTAAGCCCAAGCCGTGGGCGATCACGCTGCCGCCGATCCAGGCGCCCAGTGCGTTACCGACGTTGAAGGCGCCGATATTCAGGGTCGAAATCAAATTCGGTGCGGCTGCGCCGAAGGTCATCACGTTGATTTGCAGCGCGGGGACGGCCGCGAATCCGGCGGTGGCCCAGATGAACAAGGTGATTTCAGTCGGGATCAAGGAGGCGCTGGTCCACGTCAGTACAGTGGAGACCACTGCCAGGGTAATGAACACGCCAATCAACGTGCGGGGCATATTGCGATCTGCAAGCTTGCCGCCAATGACATTCCCGAGGGTCAAGCCCAGGCCGATCAGCAGTAATGTCCAGGTCACGCCGTGCGGTGTAACACCAGTGACTTCACCCAGCAGTGGCGCCATGTAGGTAAACAGTGCAAATACCGAGGCGGAAAACATTACGGTCATGCTCAGCGATAACCAGACCCCGGCACCGTTAAGGGCGGCCAGTTCGGCCCGCATGTCGAGCTTTTCTTCATCGTGTTTGGCCGGTAAAAAACGGAGCAGGCCAATCAGTGAAATTACACCGATTACGGTCACTGCGAAGAAGGTCGAGCGCCAACCAGCGTACTGACCCAGCGCTGTTCCTAGTGGTACGCCCAACACGTTTGCCAAGGTCAGGCCGGTAAACATCATCGCGACAGCCGAAGCCCGACGGTTAGGTGCAACCAAGTTGGCAGCGACGACCGAACCAATCCCGAAGAACGCGCCGTGGCAAAGTGCCGTGACGATTCGGGCAAACATAAGCACGTTGTAGTCACTGGCCAAAGCACACAGCAAGTTGCCGATGATGAAGATCACCATCAATGCCACCAGTGCGGCTTTGCGTGGAAGTTTTGCGGTCACAATGGCCATGAATGGGGCGCCGATGGCGACGCCTAAGGCGTATCCGGTGACCAGCCAGCCAGCACCGGGAATTGAAACACCCAAATCTGCTGCGACCTCGGGCAACAGTCCCATAATCACAAATTCGGTGGTGCCGATGGCGAAAGCGCTCAGGGCTAGCATAAGCAGCGAAAGGGGCACGAAGCGTCTCCTTGGAGAATTTAAAAAGTCAGAGCTGTTTGCTTAAAGCTTCGAGGAACGCTTGGATAGTTTCGTCGTTGCGCCTGAAAAAATGCCACTGGCCGACCTTTTTGGTGGTGATCAGCCCCGCACGTTGCAAGGTCGCCAAATGTGCAGAAATCGTTGATTGGGAAAGTCCGGCACGTTGGTCTATTTGCCCTGCACACACACCATGTTCTAGCGAGTGTTCCTGGGCAGGAAAAAAGTGCGCCGAATCTTTGAGCCACACGAGAATTTCGCGCCGCACAGGGTGGGCCAAGGCTTTTATTATTTCGTCGAGGTCGATAGGCATGTCGTTCTCAGATCGTGGGATAACGCTGTATCGCGATGGACCGAACTATATATCTGTATTTCGCGATATACAAATACACAGATCGACTAAGCATCTACAAAACCGGTATATCGGGTTATATCGATATAGACCTTGGGTTGATTAGGCGTAAGCTCCACCTTATGAACTACCTTGCACACCTTCATTTGGGCGGCGAACGCCCGGCGCAATTGCTCGGCAGCCTGTATGGCGATTTCGTCAAAGGACCGCTGCCGGGCCGCTTCACCCCTGAACTGGAAGCTGCCATTCAGTTACACCGCAGCATTGATACCTTCACCGACAGCCATCCTTTGGTCAAAGAGGCGATATCACGCTTTCCCGTTGCGCGACGCCGCTACGCGGGCATCGTGCTCGATGTGTTTTTCGATCATTGCCTGGCCCGGGATTGGGCGCTCTACGCGGCGCAGCCGCTGGATAAGTTCACCCGGCGGGTATACCGCGTGTTAGCGGCCGAGTCCGCATTGCCGGAACGTTTGGCACTGATTGCGCCGCACATGGAGGCGCAGGATTGGCTGGGGTCATATCGGGAGTTTGAGGTATTGGGGCCAGTGCTTAATGGTATTTCCCGGCGTCTGTCGCGGCCTGAAGGGCTGGCCGGCGCTCTCCAAGAATTGCAGGCGCTGTACCGGCCCTTGAGCGCAGATTTCGCTGAATTTTATCCTCTGCTACAGGATTTTGCTCAGGCGGCTTTGGCCGAGCGCGTTTCTTTCACCTGATCGGGCTTGGTAATGTCGCCAAACAGCGCCCGCTGCACGGCTTGTTGCGCTTGGAACGCCAAGGCGGCGCGTTCTTGCTGTTGGCTGGCGATAGGTGCTAGCAACTGGATGTGGACCTCACCCTGCTCGTTGGCGAATAAGCGGCGTAAGTGTGAGAGCAAATCGTCATCGCCAATAAATGGTGCGATGGGGCAAGTCTTTCCGTCACGCAGATAACGAATTGCCACCGGCTGCAAAGGAACACCTGCGTCGATGGCGCTGGCCAGCATCCTCCCATGGAAGGTGCGCAGGCTACGACCGTCTGTGGTGGTGCCTTCTGGAAAGATCATCAGTGCATCCTTGCCTTGCAAATGCTCGGTCATTTTTCCCAGAACCAAACGGCTATCGCCTGATCCTCGACGTATAAACAGGGTGCCGGCTTTGAGCGCCAACCAACCTGCGACGGGCCAGTTACGAACTTCAGCTTTTGACAGGAACGACAGCGGTGCGAGCATGCCAAGAAGAGGGATATCGGTCCACGACACATGGTTGCTGACCCATAGCATTGGCTCTTTTGGCAACTCGCCGCTGACTGTCACGCGAAATGGCAACGCTGCGCTCAGTCGTGCCATAAACCAGCGTGACCAGCGCTGTCGCCGTGCCATTGAGTCGCCGATGCCCAAGCGTTCGAGAATGCCAAAAACGCTTGCAATCGTCAGCCCTAAGGCGAGCACCCACAACACTCTAATCACTCGGGCATAACCGCGAACCCGGCTCATCACATGGCAGCCTTAAAGTGGCGAGCATAACGTGGGCAAAGATCGTCGCGCTTTAGCAGGATAAATACGTCGGCGACTTGGAAGTCTTCGTCCCAGCAGGGCTCGCCGCAAATTTTTGCACCCAGGCGCATATAGGCCTTGAGCAGGGGTGGCATCTCACAGATGACATTATTAGGCAGGTCCAAGGTCGGCAGCGGCTTTTTTGGTTCGGCACGCAGGTGTTCATTGCACAGGTATCGCTCGCGCAAGCGTTGCATGATCGCGTGCGCTTGAATGCCCCCGTCTTGCATCGGAATACTGGCACAACCCATTAAGTAGCTATAGCTGCCTTCGTTCAAAATTTCCGCCAACTCACTCCACAACACAGCGATGGTGCCGCCGTTGCGATAAGCCGGATCGACGCAGGTGCGGCCCAATTCTAGAATTGGTCCTTGCAGATGACTTAATCCATGCAGGCTGAACTCTTCTTCGCTGTAGTAATTGCCCAGCGAGGTAGCTGCGGTGTGATCCAATAACCGGGTGGTCGCCACGAGGCGCCCGTTGGACAGGTCGCGAACGCCAATGTGCGAGCAATGCTCGTCGTATTCGTCGATATCCAGGCCAAGTTCAGCGCCTTTAAGTTTGGCGTTGAACTCACCACTGAAGACGCTGTAGCGCAAAGCCTGGGCTTCCTGCAGCGCCTGCGCGCCGATCAAACGTTCTGCCTGAAGGCGGCGTTCGACGCGGGTGTCGCGAGTACGGGCAATCTGAGTCATGCGGCGTCTCCGTAAGCCAGCCAGGAATGCGGCCGGTGGTGTTCTATCGCATTGGGGTACAGGTCAAGGCTAGGGAGGCACGATGTCATCACCATTAAGCTTTGGTGATGCTTGTATGACAGCGACTCAAAGCCATGCAGGCCAAATTCAGGGAGGCACTAGCAGGTTGGCGGGGCTGCTCTTGGGTACACCGACTGGCCAACGAGATAGCTACAGAGGAGGGCTGACTCGTTAGAAGAGAATTCATTGCGAAAGGGGTCACACGGTTGACCCCAATAGCCGCCCGCTTGATGGAAACAATTCGTTGCTACGGTTATGCGGCCACCCGCTAGAGGACTTTCGATGAAATCACCGTGCATGCTAACTCTCATCCTGTGGCTTGTTGCTACCCAGGCATCTGGGCAAAACTGGCCGGGTGAGCGCTGGTCAGTTGCCCCCGCTATGCCAAGTCCGGCGTTGCAAGCACTCGACGATTACGCTTTTCCTCTGCGTGATGACGTTACCCGCAAAGGTATCCGCACCGACGCCTTGTTGGTGATTCAAGATGGGCAACTGGTCTACGAGCGTTATGCGGGCGTCACCACCGCCGACACGCCGCACCTGACGTGGTCGGTCAGCAAGAGCGTGATGGCCTGTGTACTGGGCGTGGCGTTTGCCGAGGGGCGTTTTCAGTGGACTGACCTGGTGGCAAAATTCTATCCGCCGTTCAAAACGCATTCCGCCGTTCGGTTGGAGGATCTGCTGCACTGGGCCTCGGGACTGGATTGGCAGGAAGACTATGAGTACGCCCCCCTAAACTCGTCGGTGGTCGCCATGCTTTACACCCGAGGGCGCGCGGATATGGCGACGTTTACAGCGGCACACGGCGTTGCGAGTAAGCCGGGGACAACTTACCGCTACTCCAGCGGTGACAGCAACGTATTGTCTGCCGCATTGAAAACGATGGTCGGTGAACAGGCTTATCCAAATTATCCCTGGACCGCGTTGTTTGAGCCGCTGGGCATTCACAGCGCGGTGTGGGAAACCGACCGCAGCGGCACGTTCGTTGGTTCGTCCTACGCCTACATGACTGCGCGGGACTTGGCGCGCATCGGTCTACTGATGCAGCGCGGCGGTCGCTGGGGCGATAAACAGTTATTGCCTAAGGCGTGGGTTGAATTCAGCTTGGCGCCATTTGCTCATCTGCAAACAGCCGCAGTCAATGAAGTGCCTGGCGCGCAGTGGTGGTTGAATCGTTTGCCCGCCAGGGAGTCTGATGCCGCCAACCGTCCTTGGCCTGACGCGCCGCAGGACGCGTTTGCCGCGCTTGGCCACTGGGGTCAGGCGATGTATGTCGTCCCCAGTGCCAATCTGGTCATCGTGCGTTACGCCGATGATCGCGACGGCAGTTACCGTCATGATCAGTTGCTAAAGCGAGTGCTGGCGGCGTTCTCGGGGGAGGGTGCCCGATGAGCAATCGCAAGCCGTTCGTCCGACGTAGACCGTTTAGCAGTGCGCTGCTCTTGGCGGCGCTGCTGATGGTCGTTTTCGTATGGCAATACCGAACTGCGTTGCAGGCATTCCCGAGCATCATCAGCGCCTACACAGCTAAGGAATACTGTTCGTGCCGCTATGTAGAGGGCAACCCAGCCGACTTTTGCGCAAATTACGTAAAGCAGTGGGTGCCCAGCACTCTGTCCGATGACCCTGTACAAAAACGTGTGACCTCCGCTGGTATGGGTCGCAGCAGTAGCGCAGTTTGGAAAGGCTTACGTCAGGGTTGTCAGTTATTACCGTAGAAGTTTGCAACCTCCTATTACAGCCAGTTAAGGTTGGCGCCAACCGCGCCTAGGTAGCCTGCATGCTCAACATAATTCGCCTGTTGCTGACCCCGTTCTGTGTGCCTGCATGAGGGGAGCGATTTTTCCATGGCGCGCCGGTAACCACTTCAATCTGTTGATCGACGGTCCCGCATTTTTTCCGCGCATGATCGCCGCCATTGAGCAGGCGCAGGAGCAGGTCGAACTGGAACTGTACCTGGTGGAGGCTGGAAGTTGTGCTGATGCGGTGGTTCAGGTATTGGTGCTTGCCTCGCAGCGGGGGGTGATCGTGCGCTGTCTGTTCGATAGCTTTGGAGCGCAGGCCTTCACTTTAAACTTGCGTAAACGTCTCACTAATGCGGGCGTGATTCTGCGGTTTTATAACCGCATGCATTGGCGTCGGGGTTTGCGCAATCTTTACCGGGACCATCGAAAGATGCTGTTGGTGGATAGACAACTGGCTATGGTTGGCGGTACTGGCGTTACCGATGAGTTTTGGCATCCTGAGCGTGACACCAGCGACTGGCACGAAGTCATGGTTGAAATTACCGGGCCGATGGTCGTCGACTGGCAGGCGATGTTCGACCGGCAGTTCCATGCCAACGAACGCCCCACTGCATGGCGACCGGCGCATATTTTCGGTCTGCCTCGATTACCCAGTGTGCCGTTGACGGGCGAAGGCATGGGCCGCGTCGCTTATGCCGACGCCCGGCAGCACCGCGACATCCTGCAATCATTGGTGCGTGCTTTGAGTAGTGGCAAACGCCGCATCTGGTTGGCGACCCCATACTTTCTGCCCACTTGGAAAGTACGCCGGGCATTGCGCAGAGCTGCTGCGCGCGGCGTTGACGTGCGCCTGCTGCTGACTGGACCGCGTACCGATCATCCCTCCGTGCGATATGCCGGTCATCGTTATTACCCGCGCCTGCTCAAGTCCGGAGTGAAAATCTTCGAATACCAACCGTGCTTTTTGCACCTGAAAATGGTGCTGATCGATGATTGGGTGAGCATTGGTTCATGCAACTTTGATCACTGGAACTTACGCTTTAATCTTGAAGCTAACCTTGAGGCCATCGATCAAACGCTCGTCGTGGCAGTGGCCTCCAGCTTCCAGAATGACTTTGCCCTCAGTACCGAAGTCAGTCTCAAAGACTGGCAATCACGGCCCTTACTGCGGCGAGTGCAGCAGCGGATTTGGGGCTGGATCGACCGCTTGGTGGTCAATGTTCTGGACCGACGAAACTGATCCTTGAAGTAATGGTGCCGTTTCAGGCGCTGCAAATGGTCGGGCACATCGTCCATGCAGTTTGTCCGGGCAAGGCCAGCGGGCAGACGGTGCGCACTGCGATTCACGATTTTGAAGGCGATCAGACGTACAGCGAAAAGCCGGGTCATAACTTTAGCCTTAACTTCGACTTTGCTCAGGTCAAGGTTGAAGACTATGACGCGCTCTTGGTACCCGGTGGCCGCGCGCCAGAATACCTTCGCTTGAACGAAACCATACTGGGATGGGTACGCGAATTCGACAAAGCCGATAAGCCCATCGCATCGGTCTGCCACGGTGCGCAATTATTGGCAGCTGCCGGTGTATTGGAAGGCCGTGAGTGCAGTGCTTATCCTGCGTGTGCGCCAGAAATGCGCTTGGCCGGCGGCACATTTATCGACATCGCCGTGACCCAAGCGCAGTAGTGACGACGTTGCGCCTGGAGAATCAGTTCTGGGACATCCTCGCCGAAATCGCCCGCAACGACAGCATGACCACTAACCAATTGATCACCAAACTGTACGAAGAGGTCATGGGCTTCAACGGCGAAGTGGTCAATTTTGCTTCATTTCTGCGGGTTAGCTGCACGCGGTATTTGAGTCAGCGGCGGGTGGCGGCGCCGGAGTTGAGTGTGGTGCGGTCGGCGACGAAATGAGCGACGGATGATCATCAAGTCATAAAAAACCCGATCCTCCAAGATCGGGTTTTTTTGGCTGCACAGCGGTATTAAATCTCGACCGCTAAACTCTCACTGATCTTCTTCTGCCAAATCGCAGGACCGGTGTTGTGTACCGACTCGCCTTTGGTGTCCACGGCGACGGTGGCTGGCATGTCCGTTACGTCGAACTCGTAGATTGCTTCCATGCCCATCTCAGGGAAGGCCAGTACGCGGGATTTCTTGATTGCCTGAGCGACCAAATACGCCGCGCCGCCGACGACCATCAAATACACCGCTTTATGATCCTTGATCGCTTCGATCGCGGTAGGGCCGCGCTCGGATTTGCCGATCATGCCCAGCAAACCGGTTTGTTCGAGGATTTGCCGAGTGAACTTGTCCATCCGCGTGGCAGTGGTCGGGCCGGCGGGTCCAACCACTTCATCGCGCACCGGATCGACCGGACCGACGTAATAGATGAAACGACCCTTGAGGTCTACCGGCAGAGTTTCGCCACGGTCTAGCATTTCGACCATGCGTTTATGTGCCGCGTCGCGTCCGGTGAGCATCTTGCCGTTGAGCAGCAGGGTTTCGCCCGGCTTCCAGCTTTGCACATCTTCAGGCGTCAGCGTATCAAGGTTGACCCGGCGCGCCGACGGGCCTGCTTCCCAGACAATCTCCGGATAAGCGTCCAGCGGTGGCGCTTCTTGCGATGCCGGACCACTGCCGTCTAGCACGAAGTGGGTATGGCGGGTGGCGGCGCAGTTCGGGATGATGCACACCGGCAGGGAAGCGGCGTGGGTCGGATAATCCATGATCTTCACGTCGAGTACGGTGGTCAGGCCGCCAAGGCCCTGAGCGCCTATGCCGAGTTGGTTGACCTTTTCAAACAGTTCCAGTCGCAGCTCTTCGATGCGGCTCGAGGGCCCCCGCAACTTCAGCTCGTGAATATCTATAGGGTCCATCAGCACTTGCTTGGCCATGACTGCGGCTTTTTCCGCTGTACCGCCAATGCCGATGCCAAGCATGCCCGGCGGGCACCAGCCAGCGCCCATGGTGGGAACGGTCTTGAGCACCCAATCGACAATCGAGTCGGACGGGTTGAGCATCGCCATCTTCGATTTGTTTTCCGAACCACCACCTTTAGCCGCTACGTCCACTTCCACGGTGTTGCCGGGAACGATGGAGTAGTGAATGACCGCCGGAGTGTTGTCCTTGGTATTTTTACGAGCGCCAGCCGGGTCGGCCAGAATCGATGCACGCAGAACATTTTCCGGAAGGTTGTAAGCGCGACGTACGCCTTCGTTGATCATGTCGTCCAGGCTCATGGTAGCGCCAGTCCATTGCACATCCATGCCTACGCGAACGAAGACGGTAACGATCCCGGTGTCTTGGCAGATCGGACGATGCCCCGTCGCGCACATGCGCGAGTTGATCAAGATCTGGGCCATGGCGTCGCGTGCAGCAGGGGACTCCTCGCGCAGCCAGGCTTGATGCATGGCTTGAATGAAATCTACCGGATGGTAGTAGGAAATGAACTGTAGGGCGTCGGCGACGCTCTGAATCAGATCGTCTTGCTTGATCACGGTCATGTGGCACGCTCCTCTGATAGGACGGGAACATTAATAAGCTGCGTTCAACAGTACTGCCGAGCGCTGCTGAAAAACATCTTTTAATAAGCGCGCCGGCCCACAACGCCGACGCAAAAAAGGCGCGGCAGTATAACGCGGCTCCGCTGCGCACACATCCGATTGGACACAAACCAAAGTCTGCCTGCGTACCGGCACCCTTTTTGCGTGGCAAGAGATACTTTGTATTTCCCAAGTGGAAAATTGAATAGTCATTTTTGAGTGAGAATACTAAAGTGGCAAGTGGCCGCTAGCGCGGTTGGTCATCTCTGCATGTCGTCCAGATTCGCGCTGCAAGGAATCGCAGCAAGCAATGGTCCGCAAACCTGCAGTCTTCGAATGTCATCGCAATGGGCCGCAAGCGGCTTACGGAAATAGCCGCCCAGGTGGTTTATGCCGGAACGGAAAGGAATTCCTTTGAGCACGGTGAGTCAACGAGTGACCGAGAAAGCCCTACAAAATTTGTTAATAAAGCGATTTTCCTTAGCCGCCGGCACGTACATGTTGGTGTTGATACTCGCGTGGGTGGCCATTCTTACCGACTATTACCAAGCGCCACTGAGCGAGGCCTCAGTGAGTACGGGTTTGGTTATCCTCAGTCAGGCGGTGTTGTGGCTGGTATTCCAGCGCGGCTACAATTTGCGTTTTCGCGACCCTAGTTTGACCGAACTTCAGGTGATGTTGGCGCTGGGATGGCAAACCTATTTGCAGGCCCACTTGCACAGTGCGCGGGGAACCTTTCTCGTTATGTACGTGCTCATCATGCTGTTTGGCTTGTTTCATCTACAGCCAAGAGCATTCGTGCGTTGTGTGGCATTCGTTTTTTTGAGCTTCGCTGGGCTCAATCTATGGGAAGCATTCCACCAGCTATTGCCCGATCCCGGGCTGGCTGCGTTACAGGTTCTAACGCTGTTCGTCGTACTGTTTTGGCTGAGTTTGTATGCCCGCTACGTCCAATCTTCCCAGCATCGTATGCGTCAACGCCGTTTCGCGCTTCAGGCGCATCAAGATACGTTGCGCGGGATGATGCGCCAGCTTGAAGGCTTGGTGGCGACTGACGAACTGACCGGCCTGTTTAACCGTCGCCACTTTTTACGCATGGCTTCGCGTGAACTCGACTCTATGGACACGTCATTTTCCCATGGGCTGGCTTTGATCGATCTGGATCACTTCAAGCGTATCAATGACGCCCACGGACATGCCGCTGGCGATCAGGTGCTGCAGGCGTTCGCGACCGTAGCCAATGCGTGTCTGCGTGAGGGGGACGTCCTGGCTCGCTACGGCGGAGAAGAGTTCGTGCTCCTGATCCCGCAATGCACATCCGAACACCTCACGCATTGTTGCGAACGACTACGCGAAGCCTTCTCCCGAGTAGAGTTGGTCGGGATGGTAATCCCGGATTTGAGCCTTTCGGTGGGGATGACGTTATTGGACATGGGCGATAATCTTGATGAAGCCTTGCAGCGTGCTGATCAGGCGCTGTACCGCGCCAAACGCAGTGGGCGAAATCGCTGTGCCGCAGCTTGGGAAAGTCAGGATGCCTGAATTATGTGTCGGCGATCGTAAATGGCCGGTGGCGGTGGCCAGCAATCTGTTGGATGCACTCAACAGCGCCGGCGTTGCGGTCCCCTACAGTTGCCGTGCGGGCCGTTGCCACGCATGTCTGGTGCGATGTTTAAGGGGTGAGCCCGCTGACGCTATGCCCGATGCGCTGGAGGTGGGTAAGCGACAACAGGGGTGGCGATTGGCGTGTCAATGCACGGTTGTTGAAAACCTGACCGTGGAAGTCTTTGATCCACTGCGTGATGGTCTGCCTGCCAAGGTCGACAGCAGTGTCTGGCTCAGCCCGGCCGTTTTGCGTTTACGCCTGATTCCCGAGCGTCCCTTGCGTTATCGCGCCGGACAGCACCTGGTGTTGTGGGCGCCCAACGGTGTCGCACGTCCCTATTCGTTGGCGAGTCTTCCGGAAGAGGACCGATATCTGGAGTTCCACCTGGACTGCCGTCAACCTGGGGCTTTTAGTGACGCGGCGCGTCAGTTGCAAGCAGGCGATCCGATGCGCTTGGGTGAGTTGCGCGCAGGCGCGCTGCAATACGACCCTGACTGGCAAAGCCGTCCGTTATGGTTGCTGGCAGCAGGCACCGGACTGGGGCCGATTTGGGGCGTGCTGCGCGAGGCTCTGCGTCAGGAGCATCAGGGCGCAATTCGGGTCATTCATTTAGCCCATGATGCCAGCGGACATTATCTGGCCGGTCCGTTGATGGAGCTCGCTGCGGGCCATCCGCAGGTGCAGGTTCAGCTGATTACGGCAGATGAACTGCCCGCCGCGTTGGCCGCATTGCAAGTCGTATCGCGGCAAACCATGGCGTTGCTGTGTGGTTCGGCTATCAGCGTCGAGCACTTCGCCAAGCGTCTGTATATGGTGGGATTACCCCGCAGTCAGCTGTTGGCGGATGTGTTTCTCAGTCGCGTGTGAAGTTCGGTTTCAAGGTAATGGGCTGCGTCTGATAAATCTGTGGCAGGGGAGTTGCCAAACTCCCCGTATCGGTCTACCTGACTTACCCCTTAAGTTCCCACAAAAAAACCCCAACTCGCGAGAGTAGGGGTTTTCTTACTCCGCCGAGACAGTCTTAGACCATGGGATCGCCCACGTGCAGAATCTTCATGCCGTTGGTGCCGCCGATGGTGTGATAGCTGTCACCTTTGGTCAAAATGACCCAGTCGCCTTTTTCGACCAATCCGCGTTTAAGCAGCTCGTCCACTGCCGATTGGCTGACTTTGCCGGGCTCAAGCGCCCCCGGGTCAAACGGTACGGTATAGACGCCACGGAACATAGCCGCCCGAGCTTGGGTTTCTCGGTGGGGGGAAAACGCGTAGATCGGCACCGAGGAACGAATTCGCGACATGATCAGCGGGGTGTAACCGCTTTCGGTTAGGGCGATGATCGCTTTTACACCGGGGAAGTGGTTCGCCGTGTACATGGCGGCCAGCGCGATGCTCTCGTCGCAACGCTCGAAGGTGGTACCAATGCGATGGCTGGAGGATTTGCCGGTCGGGTGCTTTTCAGCGCCGACGCAAATCCGCGCCATCGCCTGGACCGCCTCGATTGGGTAAGAACCGGCAGCGCTTTCGGCTGAAAGCATTACTGCATCGGTGTAGTCCAACACGGCGTTTGCTACGTCAGATACTTCGGCGCGAGTCGGCATCGGGTTATTGATCATTGACTCCATCATCTGCGTTGCCACTATCACCGCTTTGTTGTGGCGACGTGCGTGCAAGATGATGCGTTTCTGAACGCCCACCAGTTCTGCGTCTCCGATCTCGACGCCGAGGTCGCCGCGAGCAACCATCACCGCGTCACTGGCTTTAATCAGGGCATCAAGGGTTTTATCGTCGGCCACGGCTTCAGCGCGTTCAATCTTCGCGACCAACCAAGCAGTTCCGCCTGATTCGTCACGCAGCTTTCGCGCGTATTCCATATCGGCAGCGTCGCGTGGGAATGAAACGGCCAGGTAATCCAGCTCCATTTCCGCAGCGAGCTTGATGTCGACTTTGTCTTTTTCAGTCAAAGCGGGCGCGGTCAGACCACCGCCGCGACGGTTGATACCCTTATGGTCGGAGAGCGGTCCACCGATCAGCACGGTGCAATGCAAGGCATCGACGGTAGTGCTGTCGACACGCATGACCACGCGGCCATCGTCCAGCAGCAACTCATCGCCAACGCCGCAGTCTTTGACCAGATCCGGGTAGTCGATGCCAACGATTTCTTGGGTGCCTTCATTGAGAGGGTGAGTGGTGGAGAAGGTGAACAAATCACCGACTTTCAGCTCGATCTTCTTGTTGGCGAATTTGGCGATACGGATCTTGGGGCCTTGCAAGTCACCCAGCAGTGCGACGAAACGACCATGCTTGGCGGCAATCGACCGAACCAGAAGGGCGCGAGCTTTGTGCTCGTCGGGCGTGCCGTGGGAGAAGTTCAGGCGGGCAACGTCCAGACCTGACAGGATCAATTGTTCGAGGACTTCCGGCGAATTACTGGCCGGGCCAAGGGTGGCGACGATTTTGGTGCGACGAACGGTCATGCACAGTCTCCTTAGTTGAAGCGCAGCGTGAGGCTACTACTGTCTTGGTCTGTAGTCATTGTTCCTTTGCACTACCTGCAAACCGGAATACAGGGCAAAAAACAACCTGAAGAAAATCCCGGTAGGGTCGATACACTGCAGAGCACAGGAGAGACCCATGCGAACTTTAATCGTTTTTGCGTTGATGGCGAGTGTCGTCGGCTGTACCCGCTGGTCCATGGACGAGCACCTCAATAGTGCTTACCGCTCGTATGCTAGCGGGAATTGCGATAGCGTGATGATTGAGTTGTCTCAGGTTGAGCGCGAAAGCCGCACCCGTCGTTACATTCAGCCTGAAGTTTCGATGTTACGCGGCCAATGCTTGGAGCGTCAGAAGCTGTATGTCGATGCCGCGCAGACTTATCAGTTCATCATTTCCGAATACCCGAGCAGCGAATATGCATTCCGAGCACATGCACGACTGGATACTTTGCAGCAGCTTGGGCATTTTCATCAGGGGGAATCTGGTCAAACGACCCCTTCCGCACTTTAATTGCACCCAATTGGATGGACGGTCACCCTTTTGAGTGGCTGGGTGTCGGCCTTGAGCTAGGATTAAGGTCAGGGAGTTAAGACACTGCCGTCAAGCGCACAGTTGGCCATGGAGCGGCGCAGTTCCCACGCGAACAAGCTTTTCAATATACATTCCGCACAGGTGGAGCGATGGCGGAGTTGGAAGGCGCTGGGGAATGAAGAGGGAGGTTTTGCATGGGTAGCGACGATGCTACACGCCCCACGCGAAATCACATCGCACTAGCGCAACCATGCTTAATGGTTATTCATGGCGACCGTCAGACATGCTAATCGAACGACGCATCGAGCGTCACCAGTTGCCGTGCTATCTGCAGATTTTCAATCGGTACACGGACAGGCCGATGGGCTATTTAGGCAACGTTTCTGAGCACGGCTTGATGTTAATCAGCAATTTGCCAATTTTGGTCGGCGCTGATTTCGAGCTGCAGTTGAAGATCCCGGGCAGCGAAGGCGCGCTCAGACTTATTGATCTGACTGCAGGTTGTCTTTGGTGTCAGGAAGATGAAACACCAGGTAATTACGACTCCGGGTTTTCATTACGGGCCTTACCCGTCGAGTACATGTATTTGGTCTTGGCCTTGCAGCAGTACTTTAGTTTCCATTCTGAAAACGCTTCGGCTTGATTGCATAATGGTTTGCGCGCTGGCATTGAGCTAGAGCGTGCCAGCTTTTTCCAGCCCAGGTACTTGCTAATCAATTGCGCCCCGAGTTCTGCGGGGCGCGCATCCACTACTGGTATGCCATGGGCGATCAATCGTTCGTGCAAAGTGACGCGGGCGTTGAGAACATCAACGGTGCCGCAGTAAGCCAAAGCGTCTTGCAGCGTGTGGATAGGGGTTTGGCGCACACTGTCGAGCAACTCTTCGCGCAGGCTGGCGACCAACACCCTGTGGTGCTGGCTTAGCTGTTTGACGGCGCCAAGCAACTGTTCATCGTCTTCGTCAAGCAGGTTAGTAACCAGAATCACCAGCGCACGACGTTTTTGCCGGCCGACTAGTTGACGAACAGCGACGCTGTAGTCAGCGGCCCGTTGAGTGCTTTTCAAATCGTAAACACTGTTAAGTAAACGATTCAGTTGGTTGGTGCCTTTGGCTGGTGCCAGGTAGCGCTGTTGCGCGGCAGCAAAGGTTGAAAGACCTACAGCGTCGCCTTGGCGTAAGGCGATGTAACTAAGCAGCAAGCAAGCATTCAGCGCATGGTCAAAATGCGCCAGATCACCATCCTGACTGCGCATGCGTCGGCCGCAGTCGAGCATGAAAATAATGTTTTGGTCACGGTCGTCCTGATATTCGCGGGCGATGGGTGTGCGTTGGCGAGCCGTAGCTTTCCAGTCAATCTGACGCAAGCTGTCGCCTTCGCGAAACTCACGCAGTTGATGAAACTCCAGACCCAAACCGCGGCGTTGGCGTTGATGCACCCCCCGTTGGCTCAGCCAGTTATCTAATGCCAATAACTGGCCCCCGTAAATGCGTGCAAAGTCGGGGTAGACGCGGCTTGTGTCGGTGAGTGGTACGTAGCGGCGTGTCATCCATAAGCGCAGCGCACTGGGCAGCTGTATTTCGCAGCGTTTGAAGTCAAAACGCCCTCGATTCAGGAGCCGCAGCCGGTAGTTTAATTCGCTGTATTCTCTGGGTCGCAGCGCAATCTGCTGTGGCAGATTTTCGAAGTTCAAGCCTTCGGGTACATGATCAAACACATGCAGGGTCATCGGTTGCGAATAATCATGTTCGATATTGATCCGCACATCGCTCCAACGTCCTAACGCTAAACTGCCTGGCAATCGGCGCTGTAAGCGCGGCGAGGGTACTCGCAAAAGTTTAAGGGCATCAATCAAGCTGATTACCATCATGGCGCAAAGCAATCCCCCAAAAATCGACGAAATGCTGGCTGGCAGGTCGACCCCCACAGCGGTCAGCGTACCAATGAGCACTGCTAGCCCGGTCAATCCGCCCAGCCAAAACAGCTGCAGGCGAGAAGGTTTTAGTGTCTGTTTCACAGGCGCGGAGCCGGAACCTGATCAAGCATTTGCTTGAGTACTTGGTCCACGGACAGGCCCTCGATATCCAGTTCCGGCAGTAGCCATACGCGGTGGCGTAACACCGCCAATGCGCAGCTTTTGATGTCATCCGGGATTACGAATTCGCCACCACGCAACAATGCTCGGGCTCGCCCGCCACGAACTAACGCAATGGACGCACGTGGTCCGGCACCGAGGGCCAATCCTGGCCAACTGCGGGTGGTACGCACCAGGCGCACGGCGTAGTCCAGCACCTGTTCATCGATTGGCAACTCACTCGCAATGCGTTGCAGTATCAAGACATCTTTGGCTTGCAACAGAGTGCGCGCAGGGTGCACCTCCAGCATGTCAGCTTTGGTTGAGCGAGTTACTTGGCGAACCATGTTCAGTTCTTCGGCCGCCTCCGGGTAATCCATGCGCAATTTGAGCATGAAGCGGTCGAGTTCAGCCTCAGGCAGCGGATAGGTCCCTTCTTGTTCGATGGGGTTTTGGGTAGCGAGCACCATAAACGGTTGAGCTATGGGTAACGCACGACCTTCGAGGGTGACCTGACGTTCCTGCATGGCTTCGAGCAAGGCGGCCTGGGTTTTCGCCGGCGCGCGGTTGATCTCGTCGGCCAGCAGCAAGTTGGTAAATAGGGGGCCTTTGCGCAGTTTAAATTGTTCAGTTTGGATGTCGTATACGGCGTGGCCGGTGACGTCGCTGGGCATCAGGTCTGGAGTGAACTGAATGCGCGCGAAGTCGCCGCCGAAGCAACGGGCGAGGGCGCGCACTAGTAAGGTTTTGCCTAGCCCCGGGACGCCCTCGATCAAAACATGACCGCCCGCGATCAATGCAGTCAATACGTCGTCTATCACCGCAACCTGGCCGATCACGACCTGTTGTAATTCGTAACGAAGTGCCTGGGCCAAGTGGCTGGCACGTTGGCGTTGTTGAGCCTGATTACTCGCGGCAACCGGGGGTTCGGCGCTGCTTTTCGGGTCCGTTGATTGTTCGCTCATAAGGCATTCCTGAGTGTCTGCAGGTGGGCAACCTGGCGGGTGAATTCGGTAGCGGACAGCCGTTTATTGGGCCGTGGGCGCAAGGCTTGACCGATAGCGCTGGTCGGTTGTTGTGTCAATCGTGCAAGCACCTGCCATTGATCGGCGACACTCAGGCGTTCGAACCCAGGATGCCGTTGTCGGGCACGACGCAATATGTCCTGTTGCAATCCACTCAGCAGGACGTATTGGCCCCCGCTCCGAAGGAGGAAGTCGGCACTGGCCCGCAGATGCTCAACCAACTGCCGACGCGCCCTTGACTCAGGTGCTTGTAGTGGGCCGTGGCGCATACCTATATGCCACAGCAGCAGCCCGGTCATCAGCGCCAATGTTATGATCGCCTGCGGGAAGTAGCGCAACAGCAGGCTGAATAGATCACCGTGTTCTACCTGCAAAAGCATCGTCACCGCGCTGTGCTGTGTCAGGTACCAGAGCAGCCAAGCGTTGTCAAAATGGTCGATAGCGTTATTTTTCCAGAGGTCGCTGTCGGTCAATACAGTGATCAAACCGTCGCCGTAAACCAGTTGCATCATGTGCGTCGACCCATCGCTGTTGGCCCAAGTCTGTGCGTGGTCCTTCGGGTCTTCCAGGTGAAAGCGAGTGTCGAAACTGAAATATGCCGGATCGCTCTCGTTTTCTAAATAAAGCTTGGTCAATTGAGGTGATTCGGAAGGCGGGGGCGAGGCAAGCAATAAGTCGCTGGAAGGTTTCAATGGATTGCTGTTTCTGTGGTCCGGCGCTTGGAGATTGGCGCTGAGGACCTGATGAACCTGCACACGGTCCAACAGCAAGTCGCCGCTACGGCCTTTGTGCTCATCCCACAATTGTTCGGCGATGAATAGCAGATGACCGCCTGATTTGGTCCAGTTCAGCAGCTGGTCAACCTGTCGAGGCGTCATGTTTTCCCGGCTGGCAAGCAACAGCAGTGTGCGCTGATCCGAACGAGCGTCAGGCAAATTTGAAATGACGTGGGTCACGTTGACAGGCACCAAGCGTTGTCGCAAAAACTGTTCGGCAGCCAGATAAGGGTTAGCGCGGGCTGCCGGAGATGGACCGTGATCGATGACCTCGCTATAGCGCTCAAAATGCGAGAAAAAATAGCGCCCGGCTAGCGCAATTATGGCAAGCGCCAGTAGCCCGATAACCCACATTTTGCGCTTGGTCATCGACGCTTCTCACTCCCGGATCGGCGCCCGAACAGTTGGCGCCACCCTTCGCATAACTCGTGTTGTAAAAGCACATCAGGCACCTGGTGCCCGTAAGCGAGATTTTGCCAGTGAGCGGTCAGGGTCAGGCTGAATTCGTTGAGTCGGCTCAAGTTGAGATGCGCGACCTGTTGTAAAACTTCGCCTTCGGTGTCGGCGTTTTTCAGGGGGAGGTGATAGTCGATCAATAAACGGCTGAGCAGCGCTCGATACAGCAGCCCCAGTGCTTCGCGGGGTTGGTCTGGCCACAAGCGTTCCGCGGCGGCCGCCACATCATCTGGCAGGCTATCAGCGTTAACTTGCAAACCAAAAAGCTGTTGCGCTTTAACGCGTTGAATCGGTCGGACGGCTTGGCGGGGCACAAGAGTGCGGAACCAGGTCCGATAACGCCAAAGCAACACGCTGACCACGACCATAGCCGCTGTCCAGAGCAGCACTTGAACCGCATGGGCAAACAGTCTTGATGCTTGCTCGGCCCAATTTATCAGACGTAACAACCACTGGCTGGGCAACACTGGCTTCTCAGCCGACGACGGGGCTTTGATCAAGCGCCAGCCGTTGATGGTTACCGGATTCTTGAACGGGGGCTGGGCCAATTGCGCCTTGATGCTGTCGCGTGCGGCGCTGCTGGTTAGCATTTGATGAGTCAGTCGCGGGCTGTCGGGTCCGGCGACCGTTTGGTTCGGGGCCCTATCGTCCGACGGTGGCAGTGGGCAACTGTAACTCTGTTCGTCCGCCCAGGCAGAAGGCGCGCCCGCTGAGAACACCAGACCCACGCCGATCAACAAGACGTAAGCGCTGCCGATCAGGCGTTGGCGTAAACGCCGCAGGACCAATTCAATGTCCCAGGCTTCCAATTCGGTGCGGCGGTTCAGGTACAGCGTAAAACCACAGACCACATAAATAGGCTCCCAAAAAACCAGCACCAATGCATAAAGCGCATTGCTCGGATGTTCAAGCCATACCCAATTTTCTTCAACGCCGATCAAACTGCCCCAGCTCCAATCCAGGCGAATCTGTTGTGGGATCAATAAATAAAAGACAACCATCAAACCTAACCACAACGTCGTTTCCAGCGTGCTTCCGATGGATGTCAACCAGCGTGCGGCGCGAAGACTGCGACGGCTGAGAACGCTTATGCGCTGCTGGCGTGCCAGGCCGGATAAGCCCTCCAGTTGCAGCACGGGCAATTTGAAACTGCGACTCATGCTTAGCCGCCGCCAGGTCAAGCTGGCAAACCATTGCGGTTTTAAAAGTCGTAGCCAACCTTTCAATGCTTGTTCAAGACTAGGCGTCGAGCCAAATAGCGCTTGAGACACAATAAATAAAGGCAAGCGCTCGAAGATCGGTTTGAGCCACCAAAACGACAAGATCGCCAATGCTGGATAATCCCAAAACACTAGACTGAGCAGGGCAAATATAGGCAGCGTAACGATGGCCCAGCTACTCATCAGCAACAGGCGGTGTTTGCGCGCCAAGAGCACCCCTAGATCAATGGCTTCCCATGAGTTACGTGGGCGGATCGCAACGCTGGCATCAGTTAGGCGCATGACGACTCCGACCGGCGAATACCAGATAGGTCGCGACCACTGTCCATAGCACGGCGCCGATCAGGTATTTAGTCAGGGGCTGAAAGCTGCTCAAGGATGACCAATAGGCTTCGACAAAGGCGGCGATCAGAAAAAAAAGCATCGCACCGCACATCAGCCGCACGCTGGTTTTTGCCGCCATACGCAACGCCTCGCTGCGGGTCAAAGCGCCCGGCGCCAGAAGCGCCCAGCCCAGTTTCAGCCCGGCAGCCCCGGCCAACGCGATTGCGCTTAACTCAAACGCACCATGGCCAATAGCGAACGACCAAAATGTTTGCCCAAAACCGATGCCGGTGAGATGGCCGGCCACCGCACCTATCATCAGCCCGTTGAATAGCAAAAAGAACACGCTGCCCAGACAAAACAACAATCCCGAGGCAAAGGTCTGAAATGCGATGCCGATGTTGTTCATGATGTAGTAAGTGAACATCATCCAGTCTTCACTGGAACCGCGTATTGCTGCTTCACCGAGGCGGCGGGCTGTGGGGTCGTACATGCTTTCCATATCTGTCAGTTGTTCAGGACTGACGACGCTGTACACCAGATCGGGAAAAAAATACACCAATAGGCCCATGGCAATCAGGCTGCCAAAAAACAACGCACTCGCGGCCAGCACGAAGCGCCATTGTTCTCGCACTAATCGAGGGAATCCCGCGAGGATGAAACTCAGAATTTGCGGACCAAGTTGACTGCGGTGACGATAAAACTGTTGATGGCCGCGCGTCGCCAGTTGTTGCAAAAAATCAATCAGGTAGCTGCTGTAATTACGCTCGTGGGCCAAGGCCAGTTGTTGACAGAGGCGTCGATAGTCGCTGGCGAATCTGGCACAGGCGCTGCTGTCGGGTTTGCCGCGTTCAAGTGTCGCCAGCAGATCAGCAAAGCGTTGCCAGTCCGGTCGGTAGCGAGTTTCAAATTGATTCTGCTTCATGGTGACCCCAGCAAACCGCGAGCGATGCCATTTAGCTGGGCAACCGCTTGATCCGCAGGAATCTGCAAGGGTGACGCAACAATCTCCGCCAGTTCCTGGATGCGTTCGCAAGACAGTTGGGCTTGACGCTCAGCGAACTCCAATAAAGCTCGCTGCTCCTCCAATTTCAGGAATAAAGGTGCCGTCTGCGCAACCGCATTGGGTAAAACCGGGTCCCGGATGGGTGCGTCGCGATAAATCACAAATGACCCCGCGGCCAGATCGCCCAAGCGTTTGAACTGAGAGTGTTGCAGGCTACAGACGGCGCCGAGGCCGTAGCCGAATGGCAGCATGTCGACGAAACGCAGCAGGTTGCGAGTTAAGGAGGACGCCCAACCGATGGGTGTACCGTCGTCGTGGACGACGCGAAGGCCCATGAGCTGCTTTCCGGGGGTTCGTCCTTGATTTAAAACCTCGAATAGCACCATATACCACCAGTTTCCAACAAACAGTACAAGCATGCTCAAGCCCTTGCCGAACGTACTGAATAGACTGAAAAACAGGAACAGCCCGCCGATTACAAATATACGAATCAGCAGATCAATGCCGAATGCAAGCGAACGTGGCACCAGCCCCGCAGGGCGCAAGAGCAAATCAAAGCCTTCCGGGGTTTCAATTTGCGCGCGCGTATCCAACGGCTTTGTTGACGCTGCAATCCTTGGCGAGGCGGGCAGGTAGGGCATTTTCAGAGCGTGCTTTCTTATAACAAAGCCCGATGCTAGCCAGCGCGGGCCGGTGAAGCAACCAGACTCTTTAATTCGAGCGAAGCAATTCCGGAATAAGCACTCGTTCCGGTCATAGGTTATGTATCTGAATTTGACGATTAACCTTTTACGCCTTGCTCGGCCTACACTTTGTCGGTCTTTTGCTCAGGAATAGACTGTGACCTCCAGCATCTTTTGGTACGACTATGAAACCACCGGTATCAACCCCCGCAATGATCGCGCGTTGCAGGTTGCCGGTATCCGCACTGACGCTGAACTCAATGAGATTGCGGCGCCTATTAATCTGTATTGCCAGCCCAGCGAGGATATTTTGCCGCACCCTGCTGCTTGCATGATTACGGGCATCAGCCCGGACAAGCTAGCGGAAAAAGGGCTGACTGAGGCCGATTTCATGACCCGGGTCCACGCTCAGTTGGCTGTGCCAGGTACATGCGGTGCCGGTTACAACACGCTGCGTTTTGACGATGAAGTTACCCGATACAGCTTATACCGCAACTTTTTCGATCCTTATGCCCGAGAATGGCAAGGTGGAAATAGCCGCTGGGATTTGATCGATGTGATGCGAACTGCCTATGCGTTGCGCCCTGAAGGAATTGTCTGGCCCGAAGAAGATGGGCGCATTACGCTGAAGTTGGAACGACTGACCGCAGCAAACGGCATTGATCATGGTCAAGCGCACGACGCACTCTCCGATGTGCGCGCTACCATTGCGTTGGCGCGTCTGGTCCGCGAAAAACAGCCAAAACTGTACGATTATCTATTTGAGCTGCGCAGTAAGCAGCGGATACAGGATCAGGTCCGGCTGATGCAGCCCTTGGTACATATCTCCGGGCGTTTTTCTGCGGCGCGTCACTATTTAGGGGTTGTACTGCCCTTAGCATGGCACCCGAAAAATCGTAACGCGCTCATTGTTTGTGATTTGCATTTGGACCCTACGCCGCTGCTAGAGCATGACGCCGATACATTGCGCGAGCGCTTATATACCCGCCGTGACGATTTACTAGAGGGAGAGTTGCCGGTACCGCTCAAAATACTGCATATAAATCGCTGTCCGGTAATTGCGCCGCTCAGCGTGCTGCGAGCAGAAGATCAACAGCGTCTGCAATTGGACATGACGAACTATCACCAGCGTATGCAGCGCTTAATCGAGGGTCGTGAACTTTGGCAGGATAAGCTGAAGGTGGTTTATGGCCGAGAAGACTTCACGCCAAGTGAAGATCCAGAGCAGCAGTTATATGATGGGTTTTTAGGTGATCGTGATCGTCGGCTTTGTGAGCAAGTGCGTATTGCGCAACCGGAACATCTTGCCCGTGATGAATGGCCTTTCGATGATGAGCGTCTTCCTGAATTATTATTTAGATACCGCGCGAGAAACTTTGCAGGCACCTTGACTGCCAAGGAGCAAGATCGCTGGCACGCCTTTTGTCGGCAACGTTTGTCAGATCCTAAAAGTGGCGCGCCAAATACGTTACAAGGTTTCACCGATGCTCTGATCGCCGCCTCCGTTAGTGCTTCAGAGGAGCAGCTTAGAATTTTAGGCAAATGGCAGGACTATGCTCAGCAACTTAGGATTCGGTTCAATCTCTGACCGCTTGCTGGTGCGAGTTTGAGGTGTTTTGTTACAAATGCGGGTAATAAAAAAACGCCAGAGAGCTGGCGTTTCTTGCGACGCGTCAATACTAGTGACGTTATTGCTTAGCCCAGAAGTGTGGCCCAGCCTTCAACAACATCGCCGCCCCATTTGGCTTTCCACTCTTTCAGAGTTTTGTGGTTGCCGCCTTTTGTTTCAATGACTTCGCCGTTATGCGGGTTTTTGTACTGCTTAACCTTACGGGCGCGCTTGGTGCCGGTAGGCTTAACAGCGCCGCCACGTTGAAGCTTGCCGCTTTTTGCTTCTGGATCTAGCAATGCACTGATGTCACGCAGCGATTTTTGATATTCGCCCATCAAGGTACGCAGTTTGCCTTCGAATTCCAGTTCAGTTTGCAGTTTGTCGTCTTGGGACAGATTCTTCAAACGGGCTTGCAATTCTTTGATGGCTTCTTCTGTGGCGCGGTATTCGATGATCAAGGACATGAGGGTTACCTAATGTTGTGGCGTGACAGGGAGACAGTGATGCAATAATAGTCAGACACTTTGATCAAGTAAACATTAAAGAAAAGTTTTAGTGCATTTATTTAAGAATTGAGCTTATGCAATGGGTGCGATAACACTAAATAATTCTCCCCCAGCCCCTAAAGAACAGGCGGTTATTGCCATTTTCTATCGTGTTGTGTTGCTGTCGCTATCAGCGTGGCCCATCGGAGAATGTCAGCAATCGTTACCTACGCAGAAGATAATTGTTGGGCTGCGTCATACAAGCCAAGAGGAAGACTGTAGTTTTTCCTCGTAATCGCTAGAATGGTCGCCTTTGCGAAGTTCTGGAGTTTCCCCCTCATGCGCACTTTTCGCCTGGTGATTGCTTGCCCTGATCGCGTCGGCATCGTTGCTAAAGTCAGTAACTTTCTGGCCTCCTACAACGGCTGGATAATCGAGGCTAGCCATCACTCAGATAATCTCAGTGGCTGGTTCTTTATGCGTCACGAGATTCGGGCGGATACATTGCCTCTTGAACTTGAGGCTTTTCGCGAAGCATTTGGGCCGATTGCTGAAGAGTTTTCCATGTACTGGCGCATCACTGACTCTGCTCAGAAAAAGCGCGTAGTACTGATGGCCAGCCGTGAATCCCATTGCCTGGCAGATCTTTTACATCGTTGGCACACGGACGAACTGGATTGTGAAATCGCCTGCGTGATTTCCAATCATGAAGATCTGCGCAGCATGGTCGAGTGGCATAAGATTCCTTACTATCATGTGCCAGTAAGCGCTGCTAATAAGGAGTCGGCATTCGCCGAAGTATCGCGTTTGGTCAAGCATCATCAAGCGGACGTGGTGGTGCTAGCGCGGTATATGCAGATTTTACCGCCGCAACTGTGCCAAGACTTCGCGCACAAAGTAATCAATATCCACCACAGCTTCTTGCCGTCGTTCGTGGGCGCTAAACCCTATCATCAAGCTTCATTGCGCGGAGTAAAACTGATCGGAGCGACCTGCCATTACGTTACAGAAGAGCTTGATGCCGGCCCAATTATCGAACAGGACGTGGTGCGCGTGAGTCACCGCGATAGCATCGAAAACATGGTCCGTTTCGGCCGCGACGTTGAAAAAATGGTCTTGGCTCGCGGTCTTCGTGCTCACTTGGAGGACCGCGTGCTGGTGCACAACAACAAAACTGTGGTGTTTGATTAAGGCGTGATTATCCCGTCTTCGCAGGAGCTGCCGAAGGCTGCTATAAGGTTGGCATCGCAGCCATCGGCTTCTACAGGATTTCATGTGACCGACCCTTTCGATAAGGCCACTTCAAGCGCTCCACCGACGTTAGGCGAAGGCTGTCTAAGTCGTTACGATCCCGAGGGGCTAGGGCCGAATGACGGCACTGAATTTGAGGGCGCAGCGCAGTTGTGGCAGCAGTTGCAGGACGCACGCTTGCCCGAAAAACCGGAAAGTGAATAGTCGTCAAGCATCTCTAACACGCAGCAATTTATTGATCAGTGGCCGGCTGATGAGCAGAAAAAATACTGGGCCACCAGCGATGAGATAAAAGTAATAAGTTACGATGCGCCAGACGACGATCGCCGCAGCCGCAGTGGAATTACCGACCATTGGAGTTAGAAGTGCGGCGGAGGTTAATTCAGCTGCGCCCGCACCGCCTGGCAGTAAGCTCAACTGCCCGGCACTCAGTGAGAGCATTTGGATCAGAAAGCTCCAGGCCCATTGAACATCTGTCCCCAGTCCGCGCAACGCCAGATACAGTACGCTGTAGCGTAATCCCCAATGCAGGCAAGTCAGGAGGAATACCAGCGCCAGTCTTTTTTTTGGCATTTTCAGGGTCTCGGCCAACGCGTCACGAAAATGCAGCAGCTTTCGCGCCCAGCGACGTCGGGTCAGCGATTTGGTGCTTAGGCGCTTGAGTAAAAGACCGTTGAACTTGATGATGTGGCGATAATAATGGGCCAAGCCAATACACGCGCAAAGCCCGACCAGCATCAGTGCGGCACTGAGGCCGAGCATCCATTCCAGCTTCTGGCTTAGCGTATGAAACAACGCATAAAAAAGCATGCCCACCAGCGCGCACAGAAAAAACAGCAAATCGCTGAGTTGATCGGTGGCAAATACTGCACTGCTTTTCGCAGAACCTATGCCGTTTCGCGAAAGGAGTGCCATCAAGGTCAGCGGTCCACCGCTACCTCCTGGGGTAGCGCAAATCGCAAATTCGGTAGACATGACGACGCCTATGCTTTTCATTGGGGTTATTTCTCTAGCCTGATTGCCTAGAAGAAGACGCAAGCGCAGCGCGTTTAGCACCCAGCACAGCAAAATCATGCCGAACATGGCAAGTAACAAACCCAGTGGAAAATCCCTCAGACGCTGGATAGTTTCACTGCCTCCCAGCACCAGCGGTACTAAGATAGCCGCCAGCAATGCGGCGAGCAGCAAGACGGCGCGTTTCACGCTATGGACCTTGGGGCATTGTGGTGCGTGGCTATCCAGTCAGCTTTAGTCATTGGCGTGCGGCCCCCGTCAATCAACCGTTGCAGCAGTTTTAGCCAGTAATTCCGGGAAAAGGGGTGGCGCATGTCGACTGGGTGCAGTCCAAGCCGGATCACTTGAGCCTTCTGGAACATAATTTCTAGCCGATCACTAACCAGTTTCGATACACCTCGCCGCCACGCGCTGCGAGCGCTCCAGACCATCCCTGGCGCTGCAATCTTGGAAAAGTCAGGCAGTTGAAAAAGATTTTGTGAGTCGCTGGTGTAGGAAAAATGCATTGCACGCAAGGCTTCCCGTGTCCCGTCACTCATTAACCAAGCCGGTGCAACGAATCCGTGAAGTGGCCAACCAAGACGCTCAAAAAGCTCAACGCCGGCTTGTAATCGAGCGAGAGCGTGATCGTGATCAAGCGCATAAAACTCGCCTTCCCATGTAAGAATACGGCGCATGAAATACTCACGCGGCGTCTTTGGGGGTGGACTATCGTCACAGTGGTAGTAACCGTGCAGCGCCAGTTCGTCGCCACGAGCCACGCGACTTTCCAACACCCGCTGAAAATGAAGGTCAATACCCAGAGGGTTGCGCTTGTGGAAGTCCGGAACCACTAGCCACGTCATAGGTATGCTACCCAGAGCATCGATGGCTTCAACGAACGGTTGATAGTCGGACCAAGTCTCGGGTGCCACGTCGTGCAACACCACAAGCACTGCGGGATGGGTGTCAGACATGGACAAGTGCCGGTGATCGAGTGCCGAGCACCGCTTGATAATGTTGGAGCAGTCCCGAGACCACTGTGTCCCAGGCATATTGCTGTTCAACGTAGCTGCGCGCTTTAGCGCCTATTTGTGCGCTGTCGTGGCTAAACAACTCTTGTACAGCGCTAGCCATCGCAGCAGCGTGGTTAGGTTGACAGAGTATGCCGCACGTTTCGGGAACAATTTCAGTGAACGCGCCGGCAGCCACCGCCACCACCGGAATACCGCTTGCCATCGCTTCAAGGATAACCAATCCAAAGGTTTCCTGATCCCCAGCGTGCAACAGCGCGTCGGAACTGGCCAGAAGGCGAGCGACTTCACTGGCTGGACGGAAATGATCAATCACCGATACGTTCTGTGGAACCACCGCTGGCATGTGTGAGCCGACCAGTAGCAAATGGTACTTGCTCCCCAGTTGCCTCATGCAATCCAGTAGTACAGGCACATTTTTTTCACGTGAGCCTCTGCCCGCAAAGATCAATAGGCGCGTGTCCTCGGAAAGTCCCAATTCAACCTTCAGGCTGGGATCACGCAATGTTGGCGAGAAGGTCAAGAGATCCACGCCCAATGGTTGAACGTGGACATTTTGTACGCCCAAACTTATTAATTTATTGGCCATAACTCTGCTAGGGGCAAGTACCCGATCAAAGTTGCTGTACAGCTTACTAACGTACGCTTCGACATTGGTCCCGATCCAACTGCCAATGCGGTTGCTGACGAGCAGTGGCAAATCGGAATGGTAAAAGCCGATGACAGGCACATCTAATTGGCGGCGTGCGTCAAGTGCAGCCCATGCCGTTAGATAGGGGTCTCCAACTTCAATCAGATCTGGTTGTAAATCTTGCAGGACGTTTCGCCATGGTGCTAGGCGAAGCGGAAATCGGTATCCATTGCCGAACGGTACTGCGGGCGCGGGCACTTTATAAATCCCGTCTTTATGGCTTAGGCTGGGACCTGGAATAAGGAGGCTATGACGAACTCCCGGATAGCGTCCCAAGCGCCGATGTTTAGCATCTAGATAAGTGCGCACGCCACCGCTGGCAGGGGCGTAGAACATAGTCATGTCAGCGATATGCACGGTGATTATCCCTCCGTTTTGTCGTCGTCCATTAGGTTGACCACTGTCAGGAATAGATGTTCGGTTCATAAAGAAAGATGCTGAGGCTCGGTCTTGAGGCTTTTAATCCGCCATAAGGATTAGGGGAGTAGATTGCTGGCCGGGAGAGCTGGCGCAGATTTTTTGCGGGGGGTGGAAAGAACTAAGCTGAAGGCGATGCTTTTAGGGTCATCTGCCCCCGGGTCGCGGGGGCAGAGATCCAATGGAAGTGAGTCAGGTCAACGCTTTAGACGCAAGCCAGAACAAACCTGCGGAAAGGGCGACAGTTGCTGGAAGGGTCAGAACCCATGCCAATAGAATGTTCCGTACGGTGCCGCCTTGCAGGCCGCTTTTGTTGGCGACCATAGTTCCGGCGACGCCCGACGACAGAATATGAGTGGTCGAAACCGGAAGCGCCCAAATGTTTGCCAGGCCGATGGCTAGGGTTGTAGTGATTTGCGCGGACATGCCTTGAGCATAGGTCATCCCCTGTTTGCCTATTTTCTCGCCGATAGTCAGCACCACACGTTTCCAGCCGATCATCGTGCCGAGGCCTAGCGCCAGAGCGACCGCAAGAATCACCCAAAACGGCGCGTATTCAGTCGTAACGGTCAGGTCTTTGCGAAGCTTCTCAAGATCTGCTTTTTCACGCGCCGGCAGTTCCGGCATCTTGCTAACTTTTCTGGCGGTGTCATCCATGCACAGCAGATAACGACGAACTTCAATGCGGTTCTCAGCCGAGAGGGCGTGGTAGTCAGTGACACCTTTAAGGGTGTCCAACAACGCGTTAATTGTCGGCTCACTTTGCTCTGGGTTGCAGCTGGAGCTAACCGGCAGATCGCCGTCCTTCGATTTGCCCAGTGCTAGAAATTCACCTAACGTCGCGTTGTTACGCTGATAGAACTGGCTCAGATGCAACGTGGCATCGCGGGTGCGTTCTATCTGGTAGGTCGTGCTGCTTAGGTCGAGCACGAATTGAGCCGGTACGATACCGATCAATACGAGCATGATCAGACCAATCCCTTTCTGTCCGTCATTGGAACCATGCACAAAACTGACGGCCATGGCGGAAACTACCAATACAAGGCGATTCCAGAACGGAGGATGCTTTTTGTCGTCAAGTTTGCGACGTTGATCGGGCGTTTTGTGCATCTTCGACAGCGGACGCCACCACTTCAAACTTACCAGCAATAAGGCTGAAACGAAGAAGCCAGCCACTGGCGAGAAGACCAGCGAGGAACCAATATCGATTACTTTTTGCCAGTTAATACCGTCAGCTAGCGGAATGTTATTGATGATCGCATTTGCTAGGCCTACACCGAGAATTGAACCGATCAAGGTGTGTGAGCTGGAGGCCGGTATTCCAAAATACCAAGTACCGAGGTTCCAGGTGATGGCCGCTGCGAGCAATGAGAACACCATGGCCAGACCGTGCCCGGCATTTACGTTGATCAGTAATTCGACAGGCAGTAAGTGGACAATGGCATACGCCACGCCAACACCGCCCAGCAATACACCAAGAAAGTTGAACGCGCCGGACAGGAAAACCGCCAGGTGCGGCGCCATGGCTTTGGTATAAATGACTGTCGCGACTGCGTTAGCAGTGTCATGAAAGCCGTTAATGAACTCGAAGGTGAGAACGAAGGCCAGAGCGAGCAGCAAGCTCACAACTACCCAAGCGTCCAGTCCGCTGAAAAAATCGATCATGAAGGTTTTATGACTGTGCCGTAAGGGGGCGCGATTATGCCAGAAAACCCTAAAAATCGATGCACCTGATGCTCATCGCTTACATTCTTAAATAAAATCGATAAGTACAGCTACCGCCTGACAGGCTATCGGAAAGATAGCTGAACGTTTTTACATGCACTGGACAATAAGCCGGGCACTGCGCCGACATAATAGGGCAGCACCGTAACCCACCAAGACTGACTTGGGTCTAAATAGCTAGGGTTCTTCTTTAAGGTCTTTTTCCATTTTATGCAGTTCTTGCTGGAAAGCTTGATCGAGAAGGCTGGCTCTTTTGCGCCAAGGCTTACGTTCCGGCTCTGGTTGTGCGGCGTAGGTGGTGACTGCCCCGCCGTATACATCCTTGTAACGTTGTTCCTGGCGCTCAAGTTCCGCGCGCAGTTCGTCTTTCGTCACAGTTTTACCTAATAAAGTAGAATTTATTCTGGTGAAAACGCAGAGCTTGGAAAGTTGTTACACAAGATATATCCGGTCCACAGGGCTATTAAACGGCGTAGTCCTTGCCCGGTAATTGTGTAAGCACTTTCTGTAGCTGCACGCGGCTACGGGCACCAGAAAGAACAGCTGTCGTAGCGACAGTTACGAGTTGCAAGCGCGTTGGCTAACAAAATTCGACATCTGCTTGCGAACCGAATCTTGCGCAAACATGGGCAGGGTTCAGATGGATTCACGCTTAGCGCGGAAAATGCACAATCGCTGCAGGGCATAATAGCCAGTCGAATGACGGATACTATCTCCAAGATAAGGGGCGACGTCAACTCTATGTGCACGTTGGGTACGAGACGTCATTTATTTGTGCGGCATTTCTTTGTATGGCAGTTCCCGGCTCCTCTATTTGCAGTATCGATGGAACTTTATAATTGAACGTCGACTTTTGTTCAGATGGTGGCCGTCAGGCGTTGATGATTTATGACTTCGCTCACCACAAAGGGCCATAAAGAAACCGAACATCGAACGGGGTGTGATGGGATATGACGCAAAAAGTAAAACGGCCTCGCTTCGTGGGCGAGGCCGTGCCTAGGGACTTCTCGTGGGTACCTGACCAGTATTTCCAAGAAGTCACTTTGGTGGCCCGTGAAAGGTATAAGGATATTGTGAGCGGGTCAATTGCGATTATCGGCCGTTGGTTCGATAATCGCACAACGGTAAAAGAGTAGACGCAAAAAAAGGCCCCAAAGGCTATCAAACCTGCCTCCAACGGCCATAAAAGCGGTGTTTAGCATGAATGACCAATTACGAAATTCTTTTGCTTCGCTGGCACCGCCCATCGTTGCATCTCCTGCCAAACGAATTCAGGCGCTCACGGGCGATCCTGACTTTATGACGTCTTTGGCCCGAGGACTGGCGGTGGTTCATGCCTTTCAAGAGCGAAAGCGCCAATTGACTATCGCCCAAATCAGCCACCGCACGGAAATTCCTCGCGCCGCTGTGCGCCGTTGCCTGCACACCTTGATTAAGCTCGGGTATGCAACCTGCGATGGTCGTGTCTATTCGTTGCTGCCTAAAGTGTTGACCCTGGGGCATGCCTATTTATCGTCCACACCGCTGGCTATTTCGGCGCAACCTTATCTGGACTGCATGAGTGATCAGCTCCACGAAGCCTGCAACATGGCCACCCTCGAAGGCGACGACATTCTTTATATCGCTCGCTCGGCGACGACCCAACGATTGATCTCGGTGGATTTATCGGTAGGCGGGCGTTTGCCGGCTTATTGCACGTCTATGGGCCGGATTTTGCTAGCTGCGATGGACGACGCGTCGTTGCAGGAGTATCTCGATCATGTCGATTTACAACCCAAAACCAGTCGTACAGTGTCCACTCCTGAAGCGCTGTTGGAATGTCTGCAGCAGGTTCGCCAACAAGGTTGGTGCATCGTTGATCAGGAATTGGAGCAGGGGCTGCGTTCGATAGCAGTCCCGGTGTATGACGCTTCGGGGCAGGTATTGGCTGCGCTTAACGTCAGCACCAGCGCTGGACGAGTAGTGCGTCGCGATCTGGAACAGCGTTTTTTGCCAATTATGCTTGATGCGAGCCGAGACCTGAGTACTCAGCTGTTTACTTGACCGCATGTTTCAACGTCGATCTCTCCCCACAAGCTGGGCGATCAGCGAACACTTAGTCGATTATCGGATTGTTAGCACCCTTGCGTCAGCATAACCTGATGCGAAATCCAGCGCCGTTGTTTTGCGCTATGTAAGTGGTGTGATGTTGAGTTAAGGAGTACTTCCATGGCAGAAATTCTGTCTTTGCACGATGCCGTGAAGCAATTCATCAACGATGGCGACATTGTAGCGCTGGAAGGATTCACTCATCTGATTCCCAGCGCGGCCGGTCATGAAATTATTCGTCAGGGCAAGAAAGCTCTAACGTTGGTTCGCATGACACCCGACCTGATATACGACCAGTTGATCGGCGCCGGTTGTGCGAAAAAACTGATCTTCTCGTGGGGCGGTAATCCAGGTGTCGGTTCTCTGCATCGACTACGAGACGCGGTCGAGAAACAATGGCCACATGAGCTTGAGATTGAGGAGCACAGCCACGCCGACCTTGCTAACGCCTATGTTGCGGGCGCCTCCGGTCTGCCGTTTGCAGTGCTCCGAGCTTATGCTGGATCGGATTTGCCGAAGGTGAATCGTTATATCAAAACCGTGACCTGCCCCTTTACCGGTGAGGTATTGGCGGCAGTTCCGGCGGTGCGTCCTGACGTCACTGTGATTCACGCGCAGAAGGCCGACCGCAAAGGAAACGTGCTGCTGTGGGGCATTCTCGGCGTGCAAAAAGAAGCGGCGTTGGCGGCCAAGCGCTGCATCGTCACCGTCGAAGAGATCGTCGACAACCTGAATGCGCCAATGAACGCTTGCGTATTACCCACTTGGGCCTTGAGCGCGGTGTGTCTGGTACCGGGAGGTGCGCATCCGTCCTACGCGCATGGTTACTACGAGCGGGATAATCGTTTCTACCAAGCGTGGGACGCCATTGCTCGAGACCGTGAAAGCTTTAGTGCGTGGATCGCTGATTACATTCATGGCACCGCTGACTTCGATGAATTCAAAGCCCGGTTGGCCGGTGCACCAGGGACAAAGTCATGACTTACACGACCAATGAAATGATGACTGTCGCTGCGGCCCGTCGATTGAGAAATGGTTCAGTATGCTTCGTGGGTATTGGTCTGCCGTCCAAGGCGGCAAACCTGGCCCGGCTTACTTCTGCGCCAGACGTTGTACTGATTTATGAGTCCGGCCCGATTGGCGCCAAGCCCAGCGTTCTGCCGTTGTCGATCGGTGACGGGGAATTGGCGGAAACCGCTGATACCGTCGTCTCCACAAGCGAGATTTTTCGTTATTGGCTGCAAGGCGGCCGAGTCGACGTCGGTTTTCTAGGCGCGGCTCAAGTCGACCGCTTCGGCAACATCAACACCACGGTGGTCGGCGACTATTACCATCCGAAAGTACGCTTGCCGGGAGCGGGCGGGGCACCGGAGATTGCCGGTTCGGCGAAATCGGTGTTGATCATTCTCAAACAGTCGGCACGAGCGTTCGTTAACAAGCTCGACTTCATCACCTCTGTCGGTCACGGCGAAGGTGGTGATTCGCGCAAAAAACTGGGGCTGCCGGGCGCCGGCCCCGTCGGCATCATTACTGACCTGTGCATCATGGAGCCCGAACTTGTTACCCATGAATTCGTGGTCACCACGCTGCACCCAGGCGTCACCCGGGAGCAGGTGATTGCAGCCACCGGTTGGGACGTGCGCTTTGCCCAGAGCGTCGTAATTTCTGATGTTCCTTCCAACGTCGAATTAACCGCCCTGCGTGATCTGGAGGCGCGAACCGCTGCCGCTCACGGCCAGACGCCGGGAGAAGCATAATGCGTGACGTTTATATTTGTGATGCGATTCGTACGCCCATCGGCCGATTCGGCGGGGGCCTTGCAACGGTGCGTGCTGACAATTTAGCCGCTGTACCGATCAAGGCGCTGATGGAGCGCAACCCATCTGTGGACTGGCGACAGGTTGATGAAGTGTTTTTCGGTTGTGCTAACCAAGCCGGCGAAGATAACCGCAACGTGGCGCGAATGGCTGCTTTGCTGGCGGGCTTGCCGGAGAGTGTTCCTGGCGTCACGCTTAACCGACTTTGCGCGTCTGGGATGGACGCTGTTGGCAGTGCGTTCCGAGCCATCGCCAGCGGTGAGATGGAGCTTGCGATTGCGGGCGGTGTCGAGTCGATGTCCAGGGCGCCCTTCGTCATGGGCAAAGCGGATGCGGCGTTCTCTCGTGACATGAAATTGGAAGACACCACGATTGGCTGGCGCTTTATCAATCCGCTAATGAAGGCTCGATACGGTGTCGACTCAATGCCACAGACCGGCGATAACGTGGCCGAGGATTTCGCAATCTCCCGCGCCGATCAAGACGCCTTCGCGTTACGCAGCCAGCAAAAAGCAGCTATCGCTCAGGCGGCGGGGTTTTTCGACGAAGAAATAGTGCCGGTGCGTATCGTCCATAAAAAAGGTGAAACGGTTGTGTCGCAGGATGAGCATCCTCGTGCCGATACCAGCCTTGAAAGGTTGGGCAAACTCAACCCCATCAATGGCGCTGACAAAACCGTTACGGCGGGTAATGCATCTGGCGTTAACGATGGCGCGGCAGCAATGATTCTGGCCTCTGCCGACGCAGTAAAAAAACACGGATTAACCGCACGTGCCCGTGTCTTGGGCATGGCCAGCGCGGCAGTCGCCCCTCGGGTTATGGGCATTGGCCCGGTGCCCGCTGTTCGCAAATTGGTCGAGCGTCTAGGGCTGTCAGTTACCGATTTCGATGTCATAGAACTCAACGAGGCGTTCGCCAGCCAAGGGCTGGCGGTGTTACGTGAATTGGGCATTGCCGACGACGCACCGCACGTTAATCCAAACGGCGGAGCTATTGCGTTGGGTCATCCACTGGGCATGAGCGGCGCGCGCCTAGTGCTGACAGCGCTACATCAGCTGGAAAAAACCGGCGGCCATAAAGCCCTTGCAACGATGTGTGTGGGGGTCGGCCAAGGGCTGGCGCTAGCCATCGAGCGCGTCTGACTACTGCCTCGGCGAACATCCAAAATCTGGCCTGCTTCAATTAAGGAGCAACTAGTTCTGGATGAATGTGTTTTGGGGCGTGGGTCGGTAACAGAATATGTCTAGAATGGGGCCGTGACCCCTCAGAGTGAGCTACTAATGACAATAACAACTACAGCTATACCCGAGCCTGCACATTACACCCCGGAAGAACGCAAAAAGCGGATCTTCGCCATCGTCGGTGCCTCTTCGGGCAACCTGGTTGAGTGGTTCGATTTCTACGTGTATGCCTTTTGCGCGATCTATTTTGCGCCTGCGTTTTTCCCTTCTGACGATCCGACTGTTCAACTGCTCAACACAGCAGGTGTGTTTGCTGCGGGCTTCTTGATGCGTCCGATTGGTGGCTGGTTGTTTGGTCGAGTGGCCGACAAGCATGGCCGCAAAAACTCGATGATGATTTCAGTACTGATGATGTGTGGTGGTTCGTTGGTCATTGCCTGCCTGCCAACCTATGCCTCGATTGGCGCTTGGGCACCCGCGCTGTTGTTGGTGGCTCGGCTGTTTCAAGGCTTGTCCGTCGGCGGTGAGTACGGCACTACGGCGACCTACATGAGCGAAATTGCCCTTAGAGGGCAGCGTGGCTTTTTCGGATCATTCCAGTATGTAACTCTGATTGGCGGCCAATTGTTGGCGGTGTTGACGGTGGTGATCCTGCAACAGTTCCTCGACTCTAGTGAGCTGAAGGCTTACGGCTGGCGAATTCCGTTTGTGATTGGTGCCATTGCTGCATTGATTTCATTGTTCTTGCGCCGCTCGCTTAAAGAAACCAGCAGCGCAGAAATGCGTAATGATAAAGATGCCGGCAGTATCTCGGCCTTGTTTCGCGATCATAAAGCAGCATTCATTACCGTACTGGGCTACACGGCCGGTGGCTCGCTGATTTTCTACACCTTTACCACGTACATGCAGAAATACCTGGTGAACACGGGCGGCATGACCCCGAAAACCGCCAGCTACATCATGACCTGTGTGTTGTTCCTCTATATGTGCATGCAACCATTGTTCGGCATGTTAGCGGACAAAATCGGCCGTCGTAATTCGATGTTATGGTTCGGTGCGCTCGGCACCCTATGCACTGTACCGATCCTGATGACCCTGAAAACCACCACCAATCCATTCATAGCCTTCTTGCTGATTACCTTTGCGCTGGCGATTGTCAGCTTCTATACCTCGATCAGTGGCCTGGTGAAAGCGGAGATGTTTCCGCCAAAAATTCGTGCGTTAGGTGTTGGGCTTGCTTATGCAGTCGCTAATGCTATTTTCGGCGGCTCAGCGGAATTTGTCGCGCTTTCACTGAAAAATCAGGGCATGGAGAGCAACTTTTATTGGTACGTGACGGTCATGATGGCGGTCGCATTTCTGTTCAGCTTGCGACTGCCTAAACAGCCGGTGTATCTGCATCACGACCATTGATCTATCTGCGCGCGCTCGTCCGGGCGCGCGTCATTAAGACACTGGGTTCTAACGAAGTGTCCGAGGGAGGCCGCTATGGGATTTTTACAACTCGCCGACGGTGATTTGCATTACCAACTCGAAGGTCCAGAAGGCGCACCGGTACTGGTGTTATCCAATTCCTTGGGCACAAATCTGCAGATGTGGGACACCCAGATGCCAACCTTCATCAAGTACTTTCGGGTGCTGCGCTACGACACCCGTGGGCACGGACGCTCGCTGGTCACCCCCGGGCCCTATAGCATCAGGCAATTAGCTATTGATGTGTTGACGTTGCTCGACGGACTGTCGATCCCCCAAGCGCATTTTTGCGGCATATCCATGGGCGGGCTGATCGGGCAGTGGCTGGGGATTCATGCCAACGAACGCTTGCGCAAACTTGTGCTGTGCAATACCGCCGCGAAAATTGGCGGCCCGCAGATGTGGGAATCGCGCATTGCAACCATACAGCGTGATGGCGGATCGGCCATGGCCGCCTTGCGTGACGAGTCCGTCGCACGCTGGTTTACCCCGGGATTTGAGGATGCCTACCCGGAAAAGGTAACGCCCATCACCGACATGCTCGCTGCCTCCTCGCCGGAAGGTTATGTCGCTTGCTGCGCTGCTGTGCGTGACGCGGATTTCAGTGATCAGTTAGGTTCGATCAGCGCGCCGACATTGGTGATCTCAGGCATCCTGGACCCGGTAACGCCACCTGCAGGCGGGCGATTTCTCAACGAGCACATTCCGTACTCTTTGCTCGAAGAAGTTCACGCAGCGCATCTTTCCAACATCGAAGCGGGGGATGTGTTCACCAGTCATGTACGGGAGTTTTTGTTAGGTTGAGTTTCAAGATTGATCCGGGTGCAATTAGTACCGCGGTTTTTGCGGCAACAGCGCTGAGGGTTCCTGACTCAATGCCCCATTCGGTAATTCCGCGCCCGCCGGTTACCGAATCGGCATAACGGGTTCAGGATGAAAAAAAACCCACCAAACGGTGGGTTTTTTATGCGCAGTCGAAACTAGAAGAGTCTGGTTTCTGGAACGTCGCCTGTAGTGGGTTTGTTTTGGTTAGCGGTTTGTTCGTACCAACCGCCACCTAAGGCTTTGTACAGATTAACTTCGCTGGTCAGCTGCGAGAGACGGTCACTGATCAACGATTGCTGCGCAGAAAACAACTGGCGCTGGGCATCAAGGAACGTCAGGTTGCTGTCGATACCGATGCGATAACGACGTTCAGCCAAACGGTAGTAGTCCCGGTTAGCGGTGACCAGATCGCGTTGTGCTTGAAGTTGCTCGTTGTAGGTTTGGCGTGATGCCAAGCCGTCAGAGACTTCTTGGAACGCTGTCTGAATCGTTTTCTCGTAGTTGGCGACGCCAATGTCTTTTTGAATCTTCGAGTAGTCCAAGCTTGCACGTAGACTGCCTGCGTTGAATATAGGCAGGCTGATTTGCGGCTGGAACAACCAAGTACCCGACCCACCCTTGAACAGACCCGACAAGTCCGCGCTGCCAGTACCGGCGCTGGCCGTCAGGCTGATGCTTGGGAAGAACGCTGCTCTTGCCGCGCCGATATTAGCGTTGGCCGCTTTGAGCTGATGTTCCGCCTCAAGGATGTCGGGGCGACGCTGCAACAAGTCCGACGGTAAGCCTGCTGGCATTTGCGCAAGAATATCGCTAGCGAGGGGTTGGTTCGCTGGCAGATTGGCGGGCAACCCGGTACCCAATAGCAGCGTCAGGCTGTTCACATCTTGCGCAACCAGACGTTGATATTGCGCAAGCTTGACACGAGCGCCTTCGACTGAAGTGCGCGATTGCGCCAAGTCGAGCGCCGACGATACTCCGACTTCGCTAGTGCGCAAGGTAAGCTTATAGCTCTGCTCGAACGCCTTAAGTGTGTCTTGAGTCAGCTTGAGTTGTTCCTGGTCAGCAACCCAGGTCAGGTAGGCGTTGGCTACGTTGGCCACCAAGCTGATCTGCGTGCTACGGCGGGCTTCCTCACTGGAAAAATACGTCTCAAGTGCTTGCTGACTAAGGCTGCGAATGCGACCAAACAGATCCAGTTCGTAAGCGCTGAGGCCCAACGTTGCTGAATACTGACCGCCTACAGCAGCTGTTCCGGTCCTTGATAAATCTGCAGGAGTTCGCGTACGAGAGGCGCTTCCGTCGGCCGAAATTGCCGGATATAGGTCTGCGCGCTGAATGCGATATTGCGCGCGATAACCGTCTATGTTCAGCGCCGCGACACGCAGATCACGGTTATTGACCAGTGCAGTCTGGATCAGTTGTTGCAGAGCCTGATCCTTAAAGAACTGCCGCCAGCCTTGTTCGGCCGCTGCGACATTTGCTGATTCATTTGGCGAATAGGCAGCACCCTGCGGGTATTGCGCCGCGACAGGTACTGCAGGCTGCATGTAATTAGGAATCAACGAGCAGCCGCTAAGAATGAACGCAGTGACTGCCAGCGAGATCAAGGACTTGCTCATTGGCTCGCCTCATCGTGTGGAATTTTTTTCGGTTTGCTCTTGAACAGCGACGATACCGAAACGAAGAACAGGGGCACCCAAAAAATCGCCAGAACAGTCGCCGTGATCATCCCTCCGATAACCCCTGTACCGATCGAGTGCTGACTGCCGGAGCCTGCGCCTGTGGAGATCGCCAACGGGACCACGCCGAGGATGAACGCTGCAGAGGTCATCACAATCGGTCGTAGACGCATCCGGCAGGCTTCGATCGCGGCCTCGGTATAGCTCTTACCTTGTTCATGCAATTCCTTTGCGAACTCGACGATCAAAATGGCGTTTTTCGCCGATAGACCTACCGTTACCAACAAGCCCACCTTGAAGAATACGTCGTTGGACAACCCTCGCAAACTGGTGGCCATCAACGCACCGATGACCCCCAATGGCACCACGAGCATGACCGCGATCGGAATCGACCAGCTTTCATACAGGGCCGCTAGGCACAGAAACACAATCAACAGCGAAAGTGCGTACAGCGCCGGCGCCTGGGAACCAGACAAGCGTTCTTCATACGACAGACCGGTCCAGGAATAGCCGATACCTGCCGGAAGTTGCTTGGCCAGACGTTCAACCTCATCCATGGCTTGGCCGGTGCTGTAACCCGGTGCCGGAGTACCGAGTATTTCTTCAGCCGTTACACCGTTATAGCGCGACAGTTTGGGTGAGCCGTAAACCCAGCTTCCCGAGGCGAAGGAGGCAAAAGGAACCATGGTGCCGGTCGCGCTGCGTACGTACCACTTCTTCAAATCTTCAGGCGTCATCCGCGCGCTGGCCTCGCCCATAATGAACACTTTCTTGACTCGGCCGCGGTCGATGAAGTCATTGATGTAGCTGCCACCGAGTGCAACCGACAACGTAGTGTTTATGTTCGTCATCGTCACGCCCAAGGCGTTAGCGCGTTCGTCGTCAATCACCAATTGGTATTGCGGCTCATCGTTCAAACCGTTGGGCCGGACACCTGCCAGGATTTTGCTCTTGGCCGCCAGACCGAGGAACTGTCCGCGTGCTTCCATTAATTTGGTATGGCCCACGCCGCCCTGGTCCTGGAGATAGAAGTCGAAGCCGGTCGCGTTCCCCAGTTCAAGAACCGATGGAGGAACGACGGCGAAGGTCATCGAGTCCCGGAAGCTGAAGAAGTGTGCCTGAGCACGCTTGGCCAGTTCGAACACAGTGTTTGCGGACCCTGGACGCTCATTCCAAGGCTTCAACAGGATAAATGCCAAGCCGGAGCTTTGACCGCGGCCGGCAAAGTTGAAGCCGTTGACGGTGAACACCGATTGCACCGATGACGATTCGGAGTCGAGCAAGTAGGAGCGCATTTTGTCGAGAACGACCTGAGTACGTTCTGCCGTTGAGCCTGCCGGGGTTTGGACCTGGGCGAAAATGACCCCTTGGTCTTCTTCAGGGAGGAATGCGCTCGGGATGCGGGTGAACATCCAGATCATGCCAGCCAAAATTAGCGCATAGACCAAAAACGCCGGAATCTTGTGCTTGATCATATTGCCGACACCGCGCTCGTAACTGAGCACGCCGCGGTCGAAGGTGCGATTGAACCATCCGAAAAAACCGCGTTTAGGCTGGCCATGTTTCTCTGGGTCAATCGGCTTCAGCATGGTTGCGCAAAGAGCTGGGGTGAAAATCAATGCGACCAACACGGAGAGTGCCATGGCTGACACAATAGTGATCGAGAACTGCCGATAGATCACACCGGTAGAGCCGCCAAAGAATGCCATCGGCAGCAGAACCGCCGACAACACCATCGCGATACCCACCAATGCACCCTGGATTTGGCCCATGGATTTTACGGTGGCGTCTCTGGGCGAGAGATGCTCCTCGGCTATGACCCGCTCGACGTTTTCGACCACCACAATCGCATCGTCCACCAGCAAGCCGATGGCCAACACCACACCAAACATGGTCAGGGTGTTGATAGTGAAACCGACGGCTGCAAGGATACCGAAGGTTCCCAGCAGCACGACCGGGATGGTCATGGTGGTAATGAGCGTGGCGCGCAAGTTCTGCAGGAACAGGAACATCACCAGGAATACCAGGACGATCGCCTCAATCAAGGTGTGAACAACCCCGTTAATCGATTCGGTGATCACTGGTGTGGTGTCATACGGATAAACCGCGCGCATGCCTGGCGGGAAGAACGGTTCGAGCTGAGCAACCGTTGCCCGGATCGCTTTAGAAGTATCCAGTGCGTTGGCGCCCGTTGCCAGTTTGATGGCCAGACCAGAGGCAGGTTTTCCGTTGAATTGCGCGCTGACGCTGTAGTTTTCTCCGCCAAGGGCGACATCGGCAACATCGCTCAACCGAACCTGCGAACCATCGAGGTTGACTTTGAGCAGGATGTTCTTGAACTGCTCAGCGGTTTGCAGACGGGTTTTGCCGATGATCGTAGCGTTTAGTTGCTGACCGGGGAGTGCTGGAAGGCCGCCGATTTGACCCGACGAAATCTGCACGTTCTGCGCCGCAACTGCCGCTGATACATCCACCGGCGTAAGTTTGAAGTTGTTTAGTTTAGCCGGGTCAAGCCAGATACGCATCGCGTACTGGGCACCGAAAACCTGGAAGTCACCGACCCCGGAGGTCCGCGAAATAGGGTCCTGCATATTGGAAACAATGTAATTGGCCAGGTCGTCCCTGGTCATACTGCCGTCGTCAGAGACCAAGCCTATAACAAGCAGAAAGTTTCTCACGGCCTTGGTTACACGAATACCCTGTTGCTGCACTTCTTGTGGAAGCAAGGGCGTCGCCAGGTTCAACTTGTTCTGCACTTGAACTTGAGCGATGTCCGGGTTGGTGCCCTGGTTGAATGTCGCGGTGATGGTCATGCTGCCGTCAGAGTTACTCTCTGAGCCGACATAACGTAGATTATCAATACCGTTGAGCTGCTGTTCGATTACCTGAACCACGGTGTCTTGCACGGTTTGCGCAGAGGCGCCTGGGTAAGTTACCGAAATCGCGATCGCGGGTGGTGCAATGGCTGGGTATTGGTTGATCGGCAGTTTGGCAATGGCCAATGCCCCGATCAACATGATCATCAGGGCGATCACCCATGCGAAAATTGGTCGGTCGATAAAAAATTTCGACATGATTACTCCCCTTTACTGCTCGCGGCTTTATCAGTGGCCGGTGCAGGTGCCGGGTTAGCAGGGGCGACGTTAGTTGCCTCAGTTGCTTTGACTTCCACGCCAGGCTTGACGTACTGAAGGCCTTCGGTAATTACTCGATCACCCACTTTAAGGCCACTGTCAATCAACCACTGGCTGCCCGCAGTCGTCGAGGCCGTGAGCTGACGCAGTTCAACTTTGTTGTCCGCGTTAACGATCAGCGCTGTTGGGGAGCCTTTTAAATCACGGGTTATGCCCTGTTGTGGTACCAGAATGGCTGCCGAGTTTATGCCCGCCTGCAATTGTGCATGGACGAACATACCCGGCAGCAATGTGTGTTTGGGGTTAGGGAACTTGGCGCGCAGGGTTACGGAACCAGTGGTCTGGTCGACCGATACTTCTGAGAATTCCAGTTTGCCTTCAAGTGGGTAGGCGCTGTTGTCTTCCAGAGTCAATTTGACCTTGGCAGCGTTATCACCGGCTTTTTGCAATTTGCCGCTATCCAGTTGACGACGCAGTGCCAGCAGGTCTGCGGACGACTGGGTAACATCGACGTAGATCGGGTCAAGTTGTTGAATCACCGCCATGGCATTGGTCTGGGCATTGTTAACCAACGCACCTTCAGTCACGGCAGAGCGACCAATGCGACCCGAAATAGGTGCAAGTACCTTGGTGTAGCGCAGGTTAATTTCGGCGGTTTGCAAGGCTGCCTGGGCTTCAAGGCTGCTGGCCCGCGCCGTGTCGAATTCTTGACGGCTTACAGCTTGCTCGTTGACCAACTGCTTGTAGCGATCAGACAACGACTTGGCCGACTGTAAAGTCGCCTTGGCGCTGGTAGCTGTAGCTTCGTAGATAGCTGGATCGATCTGGTAGAGCTGATCACCCGCTTTGACGTCGCCGCCTTCAGTGAACAATCGCTTGAGAATGATGCCATTGACTTGGGGACGAACTTCGGCGATGCGAAACGCAGTCGTTCGCCCCGGAAGATCGGTTGTCTGGGTGTAAGTCTGAGTTTTCACGGTAACTACGCCGACCTGAGGAGGGGGTGGGGCAGGCGCCGCCTCTTGCTTTTGATTACATCCGCTCAGCAGTGATGCCAACGCGATTGCAGCCACCAGAACGGAAACAGCTGGCTTGAAATGCATGAAGATCCTCGGGTCAGGAGCTTAAGTAGCTCGAGAAAGTGAAAAAAGGTTTCGGCTAGATAATTAGGTTGCTAATGAATATACTTACGTTCATGGTTGTTTGTAAATACCCGTCCTGAGTTGTCTGATAGGGCGAGCTGGAAATTGTAGGCCCGGGACAAGGCAATACAAAGGCTGCCCGGTAAGGTCTTTCGCTCAGAGCTATAGGCCAAAGATAAATTAATTGAGGTTTTACTGCCATGGTCCGACGCACGAAAGAAGAAGCTCAGGAAACGCGGAGCCAAATTCTGGAAGCTGCCGAGAAAGCCTTTTATGAGCGAGGCGTAGCCCGCACCACGTTGGCCGATGTAGCAGCCCTTGCAGGTGTGACGCGAGGCGCTATCTACTGGCACTTCAGTAACAAAGCCGATCTGGTTCAAGCAATGCTTGACAGCTTGCATGAGCCCCTCGAAGAAATGGCCCGCGCCAGCGAAAGTGAAGATGAAGTAGACCCGCTGGGCTGCATGCGCAAGCTTCTGATAAATTTGTTTCAGCAAGTTGCGCTTGATCCGAAAACTCGTCGCATCAATGAAATTTTGTTTCATAAATGTGAATTTACCGATGAAATGTGTGATTTGCGTCGTCAGCGGCAAATTGCCGCGCTTGAATGTAACGACCGTATGGGCCTCGCTTTAACTAACGCCGTGCGTAAGGGCCAAATGCCAGCTGCATTGAATACGGTCCGTGCATCGATCTGTCTGCATGCCTATGTTGATGGCATTCTTGGTCAGTGGTTACTAATCCCGGACAGCTATAACCTGAGTAAAGATGCCGAGGTGCTGGTCGACACCGGCTTGGACTTGCTGCGGCTGAGTCCTGCCCTGCGCGGCTGACCATATGGGTTAGGGCGCTATCGGAATGAATATAATTGGATAGCACCTCGCCTGTACTTATAGCGTTGTACTCCTCATTTTAATAGTTGATTTGCAAAGTACTAACGTCTCGTTTTTGAGGCGTCGGTCCGTCGCTGTTGTTAATGCTTTGGTTTGGTTCTTGATGTTTTTCTAACTTTGCCCTACGGATATCGAAGGCCGCCCCTCGCAAGGTTGTTGAGGCGGGACCAATGAATGCTTCGAAAGTCTGCGTAAATTTGTGCCCTGCGAGTAGGACGATTCTTTATCGATGTAGCTGATTTCCCAAACTAATTTCGGTGTATTGCCCCCTTTTTAAAGACCGTTCAGTCTCCGCAGTCAGAAAATAAATGATTGTGGGGACCGGGTATGTCGGAAAAGACCTTGGATGACGTGAAGGCTTTGAATAGGCTGGCTGATCAGGCAGAAAATTTCGCGTTAAACTCAATTCAGGGTCTACCGATCGTTCGGCTTGGGTTGATTGCCACGCTGTACTTCAAGCGCGGGGACACGGCGGAAATCAAGTCACGTGTAACTGACTGTTTTAGCAGATTTCGTAAAGAATTCAGGTGTTATTTAAGCTGCCAGCTCTACAAAAAACAGCGCAAGCTGACTGCCAGTAGCTTTGCGTACTGCCGTAACAAAATACTTGAAAGTTCGCCAGATGATCAATTTGTGTGGTCTATCGGCAGTGCCACCTTGCAGCAGGTAGCTCAATATCGACTATTTGTAATGAATACCCCTCGCAGCCAATCTTCAATAGACCGCTCGTGTTTGAAGATGGTATTGCCATGGTCAATCCTGCTTGAGCCCGATGGCGCTCGACGTTACCAAGAATGGCTCAAGTATTTGTGCAATCAAGTGCGTGCTGAGCATGGCTACGGTGGCTTAGCCTGTACGCTTCCCTATGACGGTCAGCAATATTTTTCGCAGGAGTTCTTATTGGCAAAACAGTACATCGGCTTAATAGTTGATCCTTCGCCCCACATAGAAAGTTTAAGACTGCTGGACCATATCAAGGGCGTGAGTTGGTACACGGTGCTGGGAAGTCGATTTGTCAGTCAGCTGGGTGGGAACGACGCGTTAAGACGTCGGCTGAGTGGTCGCAGCGACATTGTTTTCCAGTCATACGATGACGGTCTGATTATTCGTGCGGGGCAATTACCGAGCTTGGGCGGATCGGATGGAGAAACGCCAGCTGCTTATGTCGAAATTAATAAAGCCGTCAAACCGATTCGTGTGCGAGCTACAGGGTGTCTTCATCCTTATTCAATTTTGGGCGAAACCTTCGGAGAAGCGGCTTCCATCGCTTGGCACGCTCGGTTCGATGAGCAGCCGCCGGCACCACTGGATGCTGGCGAAACCTGTACGCACACGGGCTATTGGTCAAGTAATGCTAAGGCACGTTCGCGGGGTTTATTTCATACGGGCGACATCATGCCAACTTTTCCACACTTGAAAGGGCGGACTCAATGGTTTTGGGTGGGAGCGGCTGAATGAGCGTTCGCTCCGCGATTGGCGAGTTAGGGGTGGCATTGCCGAAGTATTTCGTCATCCAAGGATCCCAAGTTGCTTCTTCGGTATTGGGATACCCATTGTCTTCTGCTTCTTTCAAGAACCTGAGTAACTGCTCTCTATCACCGTCGGGGTACATCGAGCGTTCAACGTCAGATTGCGCATCGCAGAAAGCGATGATCGCTTTATAAGGAATACCGTCGCGGTTGCTGTTTCTGGTCATGTATTCGAAGTCTTTTCTCTGCTGCGTGCGTGACGCCAAGTAGCGTTCGGCAGGGGTATGGTTGCCGGTCTCATCGTAGAGGATGTCGCATAATTCCTCTCTCGAAAGTGAGTCATAAGGGTTGCCGATTTCGGTACGGGTGGTATGTGAAATAAAAAGAAAAGAAGCGACTTGCTCCGCTTGTGCCAGCCTATCGTGGGAGGTGTCCAACGGTTTTTGCATCAGCAGCGGTGATGTTTGTCCTTGACTGTTTACTTGATTGATAACCCGACTTTCCAGCTCGACGCTCCGTGGGTGCGATGCCAGATAGCTTGAAGTTCGGACTTCGATCGCGGTGTGTTTACTGCTGATTGTTCGTGGCGGTACAACCCGTGGGCTTCAGGTGAAAGGGTTACTGACGCAGTGTTATCACTGCTGGAATTTTGCCCTGAGGATGTTTGCGTGGCTGATTCGTAACTTGGCTGATCCCCCCGAGTAACGGTGGTTGGAATGATGAATGTTGGAATATTTGAACTAACTGGCATCGACATGAAAAAGCTCCCTGCTGGATAACGCTCGCCCGTGAATACGCTCAACTGCATTCATGCCGCAGCAGGGGCGGACTCAGTGGTTTTGGCTGGCAGGGGTTCAATGAGCGTGCACTGCGCAACGAGCGAGTTAGCATCAGACTTGCGGAAATATTTGCTCATCCACGGGTCCCAGGTTGCTTCTTCGGTATTGGGATACCCATTGTCTTCTGCTTCTTTCAAGAACCTGAGTAGCTGCTCCCTATGACCTTCGGGGTACATCGAGCGCTCGACGTCTGATTGCGCATCGCAGAAAGCGATTAGCGCGCGATAAGGAGTACCGTCGCGGTTGGTGTTCCTGGTCATGTATTCGAAGTCTTTTAGCTGCTGGGTGCGTGACGCCAGGTAACGTTCGGCGGGGGTATGGTTGCCGGTCTCGTCATAAAGGATGTCGCATAATTCGTCTCTCGAAAGAGATTCGTACGGGTTGCCGGTTTCACTGCCAGTGGTATGTGAGAAAAGCATAAATGAGGCGGCTTGTTCCGCTTGAGCCAACCTGGCGGGGGATGTGTCCAACGGCTTTTGCATCATCAGCGGCGATGCTTTGCCTTGACTGTTTACTTGCTCCATAAAACCAATTTTCCAGCTCGAAGCTCCCTGAGTGCGGTGCCAGATAGCTTGAAGTTCGGCTTTTGACCGGGGCGTTGTTTTTACGGATTGTTCTTCTTGGTATAACCCCTGCGCTTCTTTGGAAATGGTTACTGACGACGTGGTTTCACTCTGGGCGTCATGCGCCAGTGCCGTTGATGTTTCTCGTGTATTTCCCGTTTGGTCAAAACGGACAAGAAACTGCGGAGGGTAAGACGTTGCGGCAGTCGCGTTGGCGGAAATCGTCATGAGATAGCTCCCTGCTTTTTAAGGCAGGGCACCTGCAGGCAAGTGCCCTGCAGGTGTGTTATTGAATGGTGAAGTTCACGGTGTAGTTAAACGGAATGCCCAGTGTCGGAAGTGAGATCGAGGCAGTACACGTCGCGCGCGATGAGCCGATGGATTCGCCGGCTTTTTTCCAGGTCGGAATATGTCCGCGCATTGATGGCATTGCTAAATGGGACGCCGTGAATCGGCATTTCTTAGTCCCGGCGGTGTAGGTGAAGCGTATGCCCGATGCCTGATAGCCGAAGCTGGTCAATGTGAAATTTGTGCTCCTGCCTCCATCAATTTGGCCGGGGGGCGGCGTGACACTTCCGGAAAATTGCCCAGGGCCAAACACTGCCGACGCAGACGTCCGGTTATTAACGAAAATCTTCGTTTCCGTATTAGCACTGGCCGCCACACTGCTAACGCTCGCCACCAACCCCAAAAAACCAGCCAATACTGCTTTCTTTGCACACTTCATAACGGTCAAATTCCTATCTATCAAATTGATCCATAGCGACCACAATCGGTCGTTTCATCACTCTGTAAATCCTTCCCCTCATCAATCGGCAGCGACGAAAAACCCTTAATACGGACGTTTCCGCTTCGGGTGTGGGACGTTTCTTGATAGGGCTGATGGGCATAAGTGCGGCTTACGTCTAAGCTCTGGCAACTTCAATAATAAGAATGGGGATGCGGTATGAAGCGACTACGGATGAGTGCGATGCTCGGCTGGTTGTTGTGTCTGTGCTTAAGCAGCCAGGCATGGGCAGCTGAAGCCGCCGATGACGGGCAGGCAGCCAAGGATTTGTTGATCAAGGCGCTGGCCGAATACCAGAAGCAAGGTGACAACGCGTTTGCCGAGTTCAGTCGGCAGGGGGAGTTCGTCAATGGCGAACTTTATGTTTTCGTGGTTGATGTGAACGGTGTGATGCTGGCGAGCGGCGGACCGTCGGCCGTATTGATCGGGCGGGACGTGATGCCCACGCTGAGCCCGGATCTACAGAACGCCTTTAAAGACATTCTCAGCACGCAAGCCAACGGCATCCAGGAAGCCGAATACCGCTGGCAAAACCAGAACGACGGCAAGGTCGAACGCAAGCGCGTTTATTACAAGCGTGTGGGTGATCGGGTACTGGCGGTGGGTTATTACCTGCCACGGGCCTCGGCCGAACAAGCCAAAGCGCTATTGGAAAAAGCCTCTGCCGCGCTGGTCAAAGACGAAACCGGTACCATCAACAATATCAACAGCCTGAAAGGCGGTTTCCTCCAGGATGATCTGTACGTATTCGTCGTCGATTTGAATGACCACCGCTATGTCGCCCACGGCACTAACGTGCGGTTGGTTAAAACTGACTTCAGCAAGGTCAAGGATCCGGAAGGCAAACCTGTCGGCGAGTCGATACTGGCGCTCATCAACAAGCAAAACGATGGCGAGTATGATTATCGCTGGCGTAACCCGGTGACCAGCAAAATCGAGAACAAGCACGCTTACGTGCGCAAGGTCGGCCACTTCCTGGTGGCGGTGGGTTATTACAGCCGCTGATCTAGTAGAAAATCATCAGATCGCCCTCGCTTGGCGATCTGATGGGGGCGGGCTTCACGCAGTGCTCTTGTCACCGTGGGCCCGACCACGCAGTAGTTTGTTCGGCATCGCGATAGCGGCGACCAAGCCCAGCAGTGAAATCCCTGCGCTGATCATCAACAGATGGCGAAACGTTAGCGATAGCTCCCCTCGTAAAATCTCCAAGGCCGGGCCACTGGCCGCATTCAAGCTGTCCATCAGCAGATTGCCCGAACTGGCTGCTCCCACCGGTCCGCCATTGAGCTGACCAATCCCGGAATTCTGCAACATCGCCAGCAACAGTGCTGACATCAGCGCAATGCCCACCGCGCCGCCCAGTGAGCGGAACAAGTTGGTAGTACTGGTCGCAACGCCCATGTCGGTGGGATCAACTGAGTTTTGCGTGCCCACCAGTGACGTCGGGAATTGTAAGCCGCAGGCGAAACCGGTCAACACCATTAATACGCTGGTGATCAGAACCGACTGCGGCGGTGTGAACGCCATGCCCAGCACCACGAAGGGCATCATCAGTGCGCCGGCGAGAATCAACGGTTTATAACGCCCTGTCAGCGATGTTCTACGTCCGCCAAAAAAAGCGCCCATCGGCATGCCAATCGCCAGCGGCAACAGGTGCAACGCGGCTGCGTCTGCGCCGCCACCGGTTACGGTCTGGAACCGCAATGGCGTCAGGACGATTAATGAGATCGATTGAAAACTGGTAAAAAACATGGTGCACCAACACAGCACCGCCGTGCGGTTGGCAAACAGATGCATCGGTAACAAAGGCTCCCGTGCTCGGCGCTCGTACCAGACGAAGGTTGCCAGTGCGAGCAGCGCTACGCCGAGCAGCACCAATACTTCGGGGTCGTGCCAGCCATGGCCTTGACCGATCTCGGTGACGCCCAGCAGCAGGGCGCTTAAACCAATGATCATCAAGACCGTGCCTAAGTAGTCGATGATTGGCGTGCGCTGCGGAACGGGCAAACCGATCAATGTCCGTCGGGCGATCCACCAGGCGCTCAGCCCCAGCGGTAAGTTGATCAAAAATACCCAGCGCCAAGACAAGTATTGCGTCATGACGCCGCCCAGTACCGGACCGGCGACACTGGCTACGGCGTACATACCGCTGAAGTACCCTTGATAACGCCCGCGTTCACGCGGCGGCACGATGTCGCCAATGATCGCTTGGCTGACCGAGACCATTCCCCCGGCGCCAATCCCCTGGATGATCCGTGCCAGCACCAATTGCTCCATGCTCTGAGCCATGCCGCAGAACAGCGACGCCAAGGTAAATAGCCCGAGGCCAAACAGCATCAGGTTGCGTCGACCGTAAAGATCGCCGAGCTTGCCGTAGATGGGCACGGCAACGGTCATCGCGACCATATAGGCGGAAATCACCCAGGCGAGGAGATCAAAATCGTGGAACTGGGCGGAGATTGCCGGCATCGAGACCGCAACAATGGTCTGATCAAGCGCGCTAAGAAAGACCGCCATCATGAGCGCGAATAGCACGCTGCGGATAGCAGGTTTGGGTTGGTTCAGACTGGTCAAGATAGCGCCCAACTAGCAGTGAAAACCTGCCGCAAAGGTCGGCAGGAAGAGGCTGGTCAGTCTAATCCGATAGCACGCTATTCGATAGGGCCGTATGCAATGAGGTAGAACGAGAAGGCGGCCTACTTGAGGCTCAGTCCAGCAAAGGTCGCGTCTTGAGGCGCGCAGTGGTTGGCGGTGCAAATGGAGAAACGCGGCGCTTGCCGGGCTTCCTCGATTCTATAAGCACCAGCGGCGTAAATGGCCAAGACGACAGCGACTGAAAGTACGGCCATGGTTCTTCTTTTTGTAATTATCATGTTGCCCACCTCTATCCGACTTTAAAAACGTGTTTTTAAAAGGATTAAGTCAAGTGTAGGACAGTTCTCGTCTGCATGCAGTTTGCGTCTAGTTATCGCTAATTTACTGAGAGCCTGCGCGACCAATAGTCATATAGGTAGCGTGCATGCTTAGCGTAGCCATTCGTTCTCGTCTTTGAAACGTTCTGAAAAAAAATCCACAAGACTGCGCAAGGCCGCCGGCATGTGCTTGCGCGATGCATAGACCGCATAAAGTGTGAGATTGCGTGGGGGTGCATCGGGCACTAGTTGAATCAACGTACCGTTGCGTAAGAAGGTACCTGTCAGATAAGTCGGCAGCATAGCCACCCCTGCACCAGCTAACGTAGCCCGCACCAGCGCCGATGAGTCGTTGGTGCTGAATGACCCTTGAATGGGCACGGCAATCTGCTCACCATCCTGCTCAAAATGCCAAAGCCTGGTGCCGAAATAAGTATGTGTCAGGCAGTTGTGGGCGCTGAGATCCTCTACCCGTGCTGGGGTGTTATGTTCGCGCAGGTAGCCTGGCGAAGCACAGATCACCGATCGAAGAACAGTCAAGCGGCGGGCGATCAGATTCGGGTCCAAGTCGTTGCTGGCGCGAATGGCCAGATCGATACGTTCATCAACCAAATTCACGGTTCTGTCCATTGACTGCATATCGATGCTGACGTCGGGGTGCAGCCGGAGGAATTCACTGATCGCATCGGCCAGATGCGCGTGACCAAATGAAGTGCTGACGCTAATGCGCAACTTGCCGCGCAATGGCTGCTCCGCAGCGCTCACGCTCGCTTGCATGTCGGCTGACAGGTCCAGTATCTGCCGGCAGCGTGGCAGGGTGTCGTTGCCCGCAGCGGTCAGGCTAAGTTTACGTGTAGTGCGGTGCATCAGCCGTGCACCAACCCATTCTTCCAGCTCGGCCAGATAGCGAGAAATGGCTGGGCGCGAGAGGTCCAGAAAATCCGCTGCCGCAGACTGGCTGCCCAAATCCGCCACCGTGACAAACACCTGCATTGCAATCAAACGATCCATAATTTGCCCGATCCATGAAACAAACTATGTTCAAGCATGGCATTTTTTTAAACTAATCGCGCCGCTAAGCTTTGTTCATTCCATTAATCCCACGCTTATTACGGAGAGTCACCATGAGCAAGATCGCAATTATCGGCGCTACCGGTCGCGCTGGCAGCCAGCTACTGGAAGAGGCTCTGCGCCGTGGTCATAGTGTTACAGCTATTGCTCGTGACGCTTCATCGTTGGCTGGACGTTCAGGCGTCGTTACAAAAAATCTGGACGTTAATGATGGCAAGGCCTATGCCGAAGCCGTTGCTGGACATGATGTGGTTATCAGTTCCACGCACTTTTCTTCGGTGTCGGCTGGCACAACCATAGAGCCGGTAAAACGCGCAGGCGTTCCTCGGTTGTTGGTGGTGGGCGGCGCGGGTAGCCTGTTCGTAGCGCCAGGCGTGCGGGTGATCGACACACCTGATTTCCCTGAAGAATACAAAGCCGAGGCCGCTGCCGGAGTCGCATTTCTGGAGGTGCTGCGTCAGGAAAAAGATCTGGACTGGACCTTCTTGTCGCCATCGGCACTGTTCATAGAAGGCCCACGTACTGGCGTCTTTCGGCTAGGTGGAGACGATTTGCTGGTGGATGCCAACGGCAATAGTTCGATCAGTTTCGCGGATTTTGCCATCGCGATGCTCGACGAAATCGAACGGCACAATCATTCGCGCCAGCGTATTACCGTCGGTTATTAACGCGGTTTGCGGTCGGACCCAACGTGTTAGCGAGGCGTATTAATCGCTCCGCTCAGCCGCTTGAGTCAGCAACCAGTCGATCAGTTCGCGCAGCTGTGGTGAAGGGGCAGAGCGATCCGGATAGACCAAGTAATACGCAGCGCCGGTTCGCACCTTAAGGTCGAAAGGCATTACCAGCCGACCAGCGCTGAGGTCTTCGCCGATCAATGCCCAGTCGCCAATGGCCACGCCAGTGCCTTGGGACGCCACCGACATAGCCAGGTCAAGCGTGTCAAAGTGCTGGCCCTTTGCGATGTTATTCACCGTGGTGCCGGCGGCCTTGAGCCAGGTTTCCCAATCGCGCTGATCACGGGTCGGATGCAGCAACATGTGCTGCTCCAGATCGGCCAATGTATTGAGCGGGATCAGCCCGCTCAATAATTGTTGCGAACATACCGGCGTCAGTTGCTCGTCGAACAGGTGATGCGCCACCACCGAATTGGCCGGGGGGGCGCCGTACACCACGGCGGCATCAAACTCCTCTCGGCGAAAATCCACCGCATGCTGAATAGTCGTGGTCAATTCCACCGGCACCTCTGGGCGCTCTTTTTGCCACTGCAATAAGCGTGGCAACAACCAGCGCATCATGCAGGTCGGTGCCTTCAGTCTTAAGGTTTCGCGTTTCGCACCGACTTGTTCTACGGCTTCGTCGATCAACGAAAACACCTTCTGAATTCGTGGGAACAAGTCGCTTCCTTGAGTCGTCAGGCTCAACCCTCTCGCTTGACGCTGAAACAGTGCATAGCCCAAATGACTTTCCAGCCCGGAAATCTGCCGACTCACCGCGCCTTGGGTGATGTGCAGCAGTTCGGCGGCCCGCGTGAAATTGCAACACTGGGCCGTAACCAGGAAGGTATGCAGGGCAGGCAGGGGAGGAAGGCGTTTCATTTGGCGCTCAGGCATGAAGTGAGGACATGCCTAGCATGACATTTTTTGCCTTGTCACAGATATGGCCGCACGGGTCCAATTGCGGCTCATCTGTAGCCTGTCCCGCAGCCGTAAGCGTCGGGATGTTTTTGCAGCTCCAAACAGAAGGAAGGCGGACAAACATGGCAACGTGCGGCGAAGTATTGGTCAAATTGCTCGAAGGCTACGGTGTCGAGCAGGTCTTCGGCATCCCCGGTGTGCATACCGTCGAGTTGTACCGTGGGCTCGCGGGCTCATCAATCAACCATGTCACGCCGCGTCATGAACAGGGCGCTGGCTTCATGGCCGATGGTTATGCGCGCACCAGCGGTAAGCCCGGTGTGTGTTTCATCATCACCGGCCCTGGCATGACCAACATCACCACGGCCATGGGCCAAGCCTATGCTGACTCAATTCCGATGCTGGTTATCTCAAGCGTGCAATCGCGCAATCAGTTGGGCGGAGGACGCGGAAAGCTCCATGAGCTGACATCTCAGAGCAACCTGGTCGCTGGCGTCGCCGCGTTTTCCCACACGTTAATGTCGGCGTCGGAATTGCCTGGGGTATTGGCCCGGGCGTTTGCGTTGTTTCAGGCCGGACGTCCGCGGCCGGTGCACATCGAGATTCCGCTTGATGTATTGGTGGAAAACGCTGACGACCTGCTCAATAGTCCACCAGTCAGTATTAGCCGCGCCGGTGCCGCCCCGGCTGCCGTTGCACAGATGGTCGGCCTTCTGGCTGCCGCGAAACGACCGCTGATTCTGGCCGGCGGTGGCGCTATCGACGCCGCCTGCGCACTGACACAGCTCGCCGAGCTGCTGGATGCTCCAGTCGCATTGACTATCAACGCCAAAGGTATGCTGCCCTCGCGTCACCCGTTATTGATCGGCTCGACCCAATCATTGGTAGCCACGCGGGCGTTGGTGGCCGAGGCCGACGTCGTGCTGGCCATCGGTACTGAGCTGGCCGAAACCGACTACGACATCACCTTCGCTGGAGGTTTTGAAATTCCTGGTACGTTGTTGCGGATCGATATCGATCCCGACCAAACCGTGCGCAATTATCGGCCGCACGTTGCGCTGGTCGCTGATGCCGATACCGCTACGCAGGCGTTGCTTAGCGGACTGACGGCCACAGAACTGGCCACACGCCGTGCAGATTGGGGCCAGCAGCGCAGCGCCGTGTTGCGCGAAACACTTGAAGCGACATGGGACGAAGCCACTCGCGGGCAGACGTTTTTTTTGCAAGCGTTACTCGATATTCTTCCGGACGCGGTAATTGTCGGCGACTCCACCCAGCCGGTGTACACCGGCAACCTGACGCTCAATCTTGAGCAACCACGGCGCTGGTTCAACTCATCGACCGGCTACGGCACCCTCGGCTACGCCTTGCCCGCCGCCATTGGTGCGTGGCTTGGCCGTGGGTCTGACGCGAGCAACCGGGGCGCAGTGGTGTGCCTGATCGGCGACGGCGGTTTGCAATTTACCCTTGCCGAATTGGCCAGCGCCGTCGAAGCGCGCACGCCGATTATCGTGTTGCTTTGGAATAACCAGGGCTACGAAGAAATCAAAAAGTACATGATCAATCGCGCCATTGAGCCGGTGGGCGTCGATATTTATACCCCTGATTTTGTCGCCGTCGCCAAAGCGTTGGGCTGTGCTGCCCAAGCCGTTTCTGGTGTTGAACAACTGAAAGCGGCCTTGCGTGCAGCGGATGACCGTCAAGGTCCGACCCTGATCGAAATCGACCAGACACAGTGGATGAACGGGTTGAAATCATGCTGAGCGCCCAACACGGTCTTTACATAAATGGACACTGGTTGTCTGGCAGCGAAATGCTCTCAGTGATCAATCCGGCCACGGAAGTGCCTTTGGCTATCGTAGCCGGCGGTGATGAAACGTCGGTTGAACACGCCGTGCAGGCGGCGCAATCGGCGTTTCCGGTCTGGTCGCAAACCTCCGGGGCCGTTCGTGGCGCGGTGTTGCGCAAGATCGTCAGCGGGGTGCAAGAACGCCGCGGGCGCTTGATCCAACTGCAATCGCTCAACAACGGCAAACCATTATTCGAGGCGGCCATTGATGTCGATGACGTGATCGCGACCTTCGAGTATTACGCCGTTCTTGCCGACGCGCTGGACGCAGATCAAGACAGCGCCGTGCCGTTGCCCAGCAACGACTTTTCAGCGCGCTTGCGTCATGAAGCGTGCGGCGTTGTGGCGTTGATCGTGCCCTGGAATTTTCCGATGGTCACCACTGCATGGAAGCTAGCCCCGGCCTTGGCGGCCGGATGTTGCGTGGTATTGAAACCGTCGGAAGTCACGCCGCTGCCAGAGCTGGAGCTGGCCGATATCATCGCTCAATGCGGCTTACCTGCGGGTGTCTTCAACTTGGTCTGTGGCACCGGGCTTGGGGTCGGGGCGCCCTTGGCGGCGCATCCTGGCGTTGCGAAAATCTCCTTCACCGGCAGCAACGCGGTGGGCGTTCAGGTGATGCAGCGCGCCGCTGAAACAGTGAAGGGCGTCAGTCTGGAATTGGGTGGCAAATCCTCGTTGTTGGTGCTGGCAGATGCCGATGTTGAGTTGGCCGTCGAGCTCGCTAGTGGCGGCGGATTTTTCAACGCCGGGCAGATGTGCTCGGCCACCAGCCGGGTATTGGTCGCCGAGGAATTGGCTGACGTATTCCTGGAAAAACTCAAAGCGCGTGCCAACGCTATTCATGTTGCTGACCCCTTTGACCCTGACGTCGAAATGGGCGCGTTGGTTAATCAGGTGCAATACCAGCGAGTGCTTAGCCATATCGCGGCGGCTATCAGTGACGGTGCGCAGCTGGTATGCGGCGGCGAAAGGCCTGCGAAATTGCCTCGCGGATATTTTTTGCGGCCGACGCTGTTCACGGGTGTGCCCTTGGACAGTGCATTGTGGCGCGAAGAGATTTTTGGCCCGGTGCTGTGCGTGCGTAGCTTCACTACCGAAACCGAGGCTATTGCGTTGGCCAACGACAGCGAATTTGGCTTGGTGGCCAGTGTCGTCAGCCGCAATATCGAGACTGCCAATCGAGTCGCAAACGCCCTGCAGGCGGGGCTGGTGTGGATAAACGCGCCCCAGGTAATCTTCCCCCAAACGGCGTGGGGCGGTTACAAACACAGCAGTATCGGACGTGAGCTGGGGCCATGGGGGTTGCACGCTTTCCAGGAAATAAAACACATCATCAGAAGCGTCTAGAAGCTCGATAACAGCAAACGCATGCCTTCTTTCGAGGCATGCGTTTGACACATGGCTTCGATGACAAACTTTCGATTGTTGCCTCTTTCTCGTCGCCTCAGGATGACCCCGTCAACTCAGCTAAACCCTCGATTTACGGGTGCTGTAGCTGATCGGGCGCGCGCACTCAGCCTGGGGCGAAGACGCGATCACCTCACTTAAGAAAGCAACGGAGTCCGTCATGGGCGAGCATGATCTGAACAGAAGGCAATTCATCAAGACGGTGGGTGTTGCATCGGTTGCCGCCGCAGCGATGTCCATGCCGTTTATCCGGGCGAGCGCCAGCGAAAACCAGTTTCAAGGCAAAACCTTGCGCTTACTGACGTGGTCCGATGACACCGGGTTGGCAGCGTTGCGCAACATAGCAGCGACCTTCGAAGCTAAAACCGGCGCCAAGGTCATCGCTGACCGAACCGGCAGCACCTCAGAGATGGTTGCCAAACTCAAAGCCGGTGGGGATCGCCCGCAATACGACATCATCACCTTGGCGGGCGTGGGCGCAGAAGGCTTGGCCGCCGCCGGTCTGCTGGAAAAACCAGACCTTAACCGTATTCCCAACATCGTCGACGTCCCGGAGAAATACCGCACCGGCGCCAATGGTCATGGCATCGGCTACTTGCTCTGGTGCAACAGCCTGATTTACAGCACCCGCACCGTGAAAGAAGCCCCCGATAGCTACGCTGCGCTGTGGGACAAGGATCTGGCACCAAGTATTTTTCTGCCGCCGCCCAACTGGACCGAGGCCATGGACCTGATCATCATCGCCGCCAAATTGGCCGGTGGTGACGAGCACAACGTTGAGCCGGGTTTCAAAAAGCTCGCCGAACTTAAAGACCGTGTAGTGACCCTTGGCGAGAACCCTAACCAGATCGCCGAATTGTTCCGCACCGGTTCGCTGGACATGGGTGGCTTGTATGCCCCTGCTTTTTTTCCGAAACAACTTCGCGATCCTGCCTACGGCTTGGGCGCTACGTTCGGCATGAAAGAAGGCTTTTACACTGACTTGATGCAGACCGTTATGCCGAAAAACCGTCCAGGCGATACTGACTTGGCATACGCCTTTATCAACCATTCTCTGGACCCAGTGGTGCAGGGCAAGATGACTGAAGACATCTACAATGGCCCGGTCAACGCCAAGGCCGTCATCTCGGCTGAAGCGCGCAAGAGCCCATACATCCTCACCCCGGAACAAATCGCCGACAAAGCGATCATGCACGACAACGCCTTTCTGGCGACGGTGCATGACCAGTGGATTCGTCGTTACACCGAGATTTTCTCTTCCTGATGTGCTCATCGCGAACAGGCGCAGGCTTGCTCGCGATGGCGGTATCGCTGCTGTAATCCATCTCACACGAGATTATTGCTATGCAAAACCACCCTTCGATCCGCGCGGTTACTACGCCTTCGCGGCACGGTGCCAAACCGATTTCTACCACGCTACGCGCTTGGCTTTTTCTCACGCCGTCGATGCTGTTCCTCGCCGTACTGATCGCAGCGAGCTTGTTAGTGTTGCGCATGAGCGTGGGAACCAAAGGCGCGGAATGGACCGGTTTCAGCCTTGCCAGCTACGCGCAATTGGCTGAGCCCTATTACTTGAAATCACTGCTGCTGACCTTGCGACTGGCGTTGTTCAGTGCCGCCATCGCGGTGGTGCTGGCGATTCCGGTGGGCTACACCATGTCGCGCCTGCAATCGCCGTTCTTGCGCCGAGTATTTCTGGCGGCTGTCCTGCTGCCGTTACTGGTCAACCTACTGCTGCAAAGTTATGGCTGGTTGGTGATTCTCGGGCCGGGCGGAATGCTCAACAAATCCTTGATCGGCCTCGGCGTCATTACCCGTCCGGTAATGCTGCTGTATAACCAAAACGGTGTGCTGATGGGCTTGGTGCAAACGGCTTTTCCACTCGCTGTACTGCCAATCGCCAGCGCCATGCGTGGCGTTTCTCGCAGCTATGAAGAGGCTGCCGCAACCCTAGGCGCCAGCCGCTTTCAAGTGTTTCGCCAAGTGATATTGCCGATGAGTTTGCCGGGAATTATCACTGGCGCCACTTTGGTTTTCGCCTACAACGCCAGTAGCTTTGTCGTACCGTTGTTGCTTGGCGGCAGGCGAGTACCGATGTTGGCGGTGATGGTCCACGACCAAATCGCACCGCTGATGAACTGGCCCGCCGCCTCGGCAGCAGGTGTGGTTTTGATCGTCACCACGCTGGCGATCATGACCCTTTCCGAATATTTTGCGGGTCGTCGCCGTCGTCTGTTGGAGGCCTCGCAATGAGCCGTTCTTCAAAAGCTCGTTTTCGCTTCCAGCCGGTATTGCCCGGTGATACCGGGCGCTTTGCGGGCTTGCTCTCTGGCTTGATTCTTTTGCTGGCGGTACTGCCGATCCTGACCATGATTGTCATGTCGTTCAGTGGCGCATCCAACCTCGATTTTCCGCCCAGCAGCTACAGCCTGCAATGGTACAAAGCGGCTTGGCAGACGTTCGTATCTCCCGATGCCAGTGATGTCCTGAGCCTCGGCAAAGCCATGGCCACGAGCCTATGGGTCGCTTGCTTGACCATGATTCTGGCTACCGCCGTGGCGGTGCCGGCTTCCTATGCACTGACCCGCTGCGAATTTCGTGGCAAAGGCATAGCGCTACAACTGATGTCGTTGCCATTGGTGTTCCCGATGGTGGTGCTGGGCTTGGCACTGCTGCTGATTTTCGACAGCTTGCCGTTCCAGATAAACACTTCGCGCCTGGTGATTGCTCACGTGATCCTGGCGCTGCCATTCGTGGTGAAAAACTGCACCGCGGCGATGATGTCGATTGGCAGCGAGGTGGAAGAGGCAGCGCAAATGCTCGGTGCTTCACCGTTGCGAGCTATCTTCGATGTAGTGGTTCCATTGATGAAATCCGGGATTCTTGCCGGAATGTTGCTGGCGTTTATCGTCTCCTTCAACGAATTCACTGTGACCTACTTTCTCTACAACATCGACGTCATGACCGTACCGATCTGGATGTACAGCCGTACGGTCTCATCGCTGGACCCCACCGTATTCTCGTTTGCCGTACTGATCGTGCTGATCGACTTCGTCCTGATTTGGGCGCTGGAGAAGCTGGTTGGTGAAGGTGGCGTTTCGTTTTAGTTTTTTTGAGGCTTACATAAATGACCGGATTGATTCTGGAAAACGTCGAGAAATATTACGGCTCGGCTTGCGCGGTGACCGACGTCAATCTGCACTTGCCAGAGGGCAAGTTGGTATGTTTTCTCGGCCCGTCTGGCTGTGGCAAAACCACTTTGCTGCGGATGATCGCCGGTCTGGAAACCTTAACCAGCGGCGAGATTCGTCTCGACGGCGAAGACGTCAGCCACACCCCAGCGCACCAACGCAATTTCGGCATGGTCTTCCAATCACTGGCGCTGTTTCCGCACATGACGGTCGGTGAAAACATCGCCTATCCGCTGAAACTGCGCGGTGTGAACAAAGCGGACCAACAGGGCCGGGTAAAGGAACTGCTGGAGCTGATTCAATTGCAGGCGATGATCGACCGCCCAGTCGCGAAGCTCTCCGGCGGACAGCGCCAGCGGGTAGCCATTGCTCGGGCGATTGCGTCGCACCCAAAGCTGCTGTTGCTCGATGAGCCTCTGTCGGCGCTCGACGCCAAGCTGCGCGAGTCGATGCAAGTAGAAATTCGGCAACTGCAACAACGGCTCAATATCACCACGATTCTGGTAACCCACGACCAACGCGAAGCCATGACCATGGCCGATATCGTGGTCGTGTTGGGGCAAAACCGGGTGCAGCAGGTAGGTACGCCGATTGAGATCTATCGCAACCCGGCCAATGAATTTGTCGCCGACTTTATAGGTTCTGGAAATATTTTTCTGGCCACTGCGTTGGGTGAAGGTCGGGTCGGCCTTCCTACTGGTGAGGCGCTGGACGTACCGATCAGCAGCAGCATCGCCGTCGGCGCCCAGATCAAAATGTTGGTGCGTCCTGAAGACCTGCAATTGTCACCGCCATTGCCAACAGCGGGTAACCGATTACTAGGCACTGTGACTTTTGTGCGCGACATCGGCGCGACTATCGAAACCACTGTCGAGTGCGCGGGTGTTTCGCTGACGGCCTTGAGCACCCCAAGCCAATGCTTCGGGCTCGCCATCGGTCACCCAGTCTCAGTCACCATTCCCGCTGAAGCGTGTCGCGTTCTGGCGGCTTGAAGGCAAGTGCGATCAAACGCTTTGGCGCTACCGCGCCAGGTCGCGGGAGGTCGGTGCACGGAATTGGCGGCTGTATTCTCGACTGAATTGCGATGGCCGCTTGGTTCGCAACTGCGGCGCTGAACGTTTTTGCCGAAGTGGTTCAGCAATTAATTGTCGGCATCCTGGACTTTCAGACCTTCAAGCACGTCTCTTCTAGTCAAAAAAAACTGAATATCAGGCACCCCTGCGGCAGTTGGCCAGTTGATTAGCGTTTCATTCATTGTTCGCAAAATTGTTTAGAATCGCCGCATTCGATAAATTGGGCAGGGTGATTTGCATGGCACGTAAAGAATTTAAAGACGTCGAGGCGGTGTCTGCCGTTATGCCGGGCGACGGTGGTTACAGCGCAGCGATTGCGGTGAAAGCTCGCCATGCCGGGGGTGCGCCACGTTTTCATCGTGTACTTGGTGATCAGAAGTTCAAAACCGCGCATGACGCCGACCATGCCGCTGCTGAAGAGTTGGCGCGATTGGTCGATGTCGATGCGGACGGCGAGCTGGTGTTTTAAATCGAATCAGCTTTTGGGGCGGTACATCTTGAACAGCGATGCGGGATCAATCTTGAAGTAATCCGCCGGTCCGCCTCCGCGCAAAATATGTTCTGCAGACGCCGTATCGTAAATGCCGTCTTTTAGCATCGACTTAGCAATGTGAACCGCGACTACTTCACCAAGCACCAGCCACGTGGGTATCAATTCCTTGTCGGCGCGTTGCAGCTGGATGATCTGCGTGACCTTGCACTCGAACGAAACCGGTGTCTCCAGCACACGCGGCGCTTTGACGATGCGCGATGCGACCGGAGTGAGGTTCGCCAACTTAAACTCATCAACCTCCGGCGGTACGGAGGCGCAGCTTTGGTTCATCGCTTCAGCCAACGACCACGTCGCCAAATTCCAGACGAACTCACCGGTCTGCTCAATATTATTCAGGCTGTCTTTACGACCGATGCTGCTGAAGCCAATGATCGGAGGTGTGTAATTGAAACCGTTAAAAAAACTATAAGGGGCGAGATTCAAGCGGCCTTGGGCATCCTGCGAAGAAATCCAGCCAATGGGTCTGGGTCCGATGATCGCATTGAACGGATCATGGGGTAGACCATGGCCGTTGGCAGGTTCGTAGAAGTGAATATCGTCTGACATAAAGGGCTCCCTAGTGACAGCAGTTGCTAAGATTAAGTCGCTCATATTGCAAGGCAATAGCCCTGTTTTCCAGACTTTCATACCGCCCAAAATTAAGCCCGGCAGAAGCCGGGCTGGGAGAAGTAATTGAGTCGATTAGCTTGTGCGGTTTGCGCCAACATGGTCAGCGCCGTCTGAAGCAAGACGGTTCGCACCAACGTGGTCAGCGCCGTCAGAACTTACACGGTTTGCGCCAACATGATCAGCGCCGTCTGAAGCAAGACGGTTTGCACCAACGTGGTCGGCACCATCAGAACTTACACGGTTCGCACCTACATGGTCAGCGCCGTCAGAAGCGAGGCGACTGGCGCCAACGTGGTCTGCACCGTCAGAAGTAACGCGGGCCGCGCTTGCATTGGTATGAGCCGAGCCGCCTTCTGCTAACGCCGGCAGAGCGAAGGTGGTGCTTGCCAGTACCGAGAAAGCGATGCCGAAAATCAGTTTTGAAGTTTTCATTATGGGTACTCCGAATCAGTGGGTGGTCTGCGTTGCGATGGAGTGAATGTTACGCCGCTGGGTTTGGTTAAGAAGCTAATAAGCATGCTATCGATTATCGTTAGAATTAATAGTAGGTAATTATTCTTATAAATCAGCTGGTTAACGGCCATTTAAGGGCCTGAAGAAACGTTTCAGCCGTTATCGTGAGTTTTGTAGTGAACTTTTCAGCAGGCAAAATAAAGCCCGATTGATCGTCGGGCCAGGTAGGGAGCGCAGAATAGATACAACGCCACAGTTACGCGGGCTAAGTCGTAATTTATCGTCGGTTCTAAGCCTTCAATGCCCACGTAAGCAGCGCAGTCAGCAACAGTCCGGTCAGCAGAAAAGTGGTAAGAACCATCAAAAGCAACGTGGTTTGCACTGATGTAATTAATGCCATTAGCAGCAACATGATATGCACCTATCGAGTCAGAGCCCTCAACAGGAATCTAGTCAGCACCCATCGAATTGGGTGTTCCAGGCTGCTGTTAACGGGTGAATGGGTAGGTGTGGATGCTACGCCGCCGGTTACTTTTAAAAACTCATTCCGGGTGTTACCAATTATTGCCAATATTAATAGTCATGGACTCGCCTTACACCAAAGGCGTCTGGGGAGGCAAAACGTAAAAGAGACGACCCCTTAACGGTAGTCGCCGCTTCTTAGCTCGATACCGACCAAGCGTTAGTCGGTTTCAATTCGCGAATGTGTGCGGGTGTCTTTCATGAAAACATACACCAGCAACGAAACGGCGATGCAGGCCGTGACGTACCAGTAGTAACCGGTCTCCATGCCAATGCTTTTGAACCACAGGGCGATGTATTCAGCGGTGCCGCCGAAGATCGAAACGGTCAGCGCATACGGCAGGCCTACACCCAGTGCGCGGATTTCAGTCGGGAACAGCTCGGCTTTCACTACGGCGTTGATCGAGGTGTAACCGCTGACGATGATCAGCGCGGCCATGATCAGGAAGAACGCACCCCACCAACTTTGTACGGTGTGCAACGTGGTCAGGATTGGCACGGTAAACAGCGTACCCAGCAGACCAAATGCGATCAGGATCGGACGTCGGCCGATTTTATCCGACAGCGCTCCAACCAGTGGCTGCAGGCACATGAACAAAAAGAGCGTGGCTGCCGAGATGGTGGTGGAGTCGGTGATGCTCATGCCAACCGTGTTTACCAGATACTTCTGCATATAGGTGGTGTAGGTATAAAACGCCAAGGTGCCACCCATGGTCAGGCCGACCACCGTCATCAATTCCTTCGGATGACGCATCAAGGTTCGCATCGCGCTTTCTTTTGGCTTTTTCTTCTTGGTGAATGATTCGGTTTCTTCCATGCCACGACGCAGGTACAGCGCGACCACGGCACACAGCGCGCCGATGACGAACGGAATACGCCAGCCCCACGAATACAGCTGTTCAGTCGTTAAGGTTTGTTGCAATACGATCAATACGCCCAGCGCGATGAGCTGCCCGGAAATCAAGGTGACGTACTGGAAGCTGGAGAAGAAACCGCGACGCTCTTTAGTGGCCATCTCGCTGAGGTAAGTGGCAGAGGTGCCGTACTCGCCACCCACCGACAAACCTTGCAGCAGGCGGGCAAACACCAACAGCACCGGGGCGCCGACACCGATAACGGCATAGCTGGGGGTCAACGCGATGATCAATGAACCAAAGCACATCAACAGCACCGACGCCATGAGCGCCGCTTTGCGTCCCTTGCGGTCGGCGTACATACCCATCAGCCAGCCGCCGATCGGGCGCATTAAAAATCCCACGGCGAAGATCGCGGCGGTGTTGAGTAGCTGTGCAGTGGTGTCGCCTTGCGGGAAGAATGATTTGGCGAAGTACAGTGAGAACGCGGCGTAAACGTACCAGTCGTACCACTCGACCATGTTGCCAACCGAGCCACTGAAAATTGATTTCAGACGACTGCCGGTGGTTCGTTCTTTGACCGGCGCAGCAGCCGACCCTTCAGACAGAGTGTTGGAGGTGTCCATTAAGAATCCTTGTAAGTCATTGTTTTTAGTGGGGCGCATGCGAGTGCAGCCTGACAGTCTCTTAGCAGGAGCTGTGCCAGGCCGTTGAGGGCCGGTCTAGAGGGGTTATTAATTATTTTTCGGCAAGAATCCGCTTGCTGGAAGGATGTTGGTAAGCGGAAAGTTGCCGATCAGGACGGCTAGTCGATGCTTGGTAGAAACATTTCCCGTTGCAGACCGTGGCGCTGCATTTTTTCGTTAAGGGTTCTGCGCGGCAACTGCAGTTCACCGAGCACAGCCCTAATGTCGCCTTTGTGCCGAACCAGAGCCGCCCGCAGGCAATGGGCTTCGAAAGCCTCTTGCTGCGCCGCCAGCGATTGCCCCGACTCGACAGCGTTTGGTTGCCAATGGCTCAACCCCAGCACCTGACGTTCGGCTGCGTTACCCAGCTCGCGGACATTGCCTGGCCAGTCGTGGCTGAGCAGGTGACTCAACTCGGCGCCGCTTAGCACCGGGGCCTTGCGCCCTAAGCGCTCAGCGGCGGCTTGGGCAAAATGGTTGAATAGCAGGGGAATGTCTTCCCTGCGTTCACGCAGGGGTGGCAGGCGCAGTTCAGCGACGTTTAGTCGGTAAGCAAGATCCTCGCGAAAGCGCCCGGCCCGTGCCTCTTCAAGTAAATCCGGCTTGGTCGCGGCAATGATCCGAACATTAATGCTGATGCTTTGATTTGAACCCAGGCGTTCTAGCCGCTGCTCTTGTAGAACGCGCAATAGCTTGACCTGTTGCCCCAGCGGCATACTCTCAATCTCGTCGAGAAACAACGTGCCGCCGTCGGCGTATTCCAGTTTGCCGATGCGCTTGCCTTGAGCGCCGGTGAACGCTCCGCTTTCGTGACCGAATAGCTCGGCTTCGAACAAATGTTCGGGGATCGCCGCGCAGTTCAGGGCGACAAAAACCTTGTTGGCGCGAGGCCCGAAGTCATGCAAGCAGCGCGCAACCAGCTCTTTGCCGCTGCCGGTTTCGCCGCGAATTACTACGTTAACCGGCAGTAGCGCCAGTTCCAGCACCTGACGACGCAAGACCTGCAAACTTGGTGTAACACCGAGCAGGGTTTTGTCGATCTTGGCCCTTGCGTCAGCCTGTTCGTACAGTCGGCGATTTTCTAACACCAACTGACGTTTCTCCAGTGCCCGACGCAAGATTCTCAGCAGGATCTCGGGGCTGAACGGTTTTTCCAAAAAATCGTAGGCGCCGTCACGCATGGCATCCACCGCCATCGGCACGTCGCCGTGGCCCGTCAGCAAGATCACCGGCAAATCAGAGTCCAGAATCTGTAGCCGATCCAGAAACGCCAGACCGCCCATGCCCGGCATGCGCACGTCGCTGACGATTACTCCGGGAAAATGCTCCGGCAGCGCGGCGAGACACTCTTCTGCTCGGCTATACAGCTGTACGCTAAAACCGCTAAGCATCAGCCATTGCTGGACGGCTTCACGGATGCTGGCCTCGTCGTCGACCACTATGACGCAATTCAACATAAGGGTCAGACCTCTGGTTCTGCAGGTAAAACAAGGCTAAAGCGTGCGCCATCACTGTAATTTTCCGCCGTCAGCGTGCCGCCGGATTCATGAACGATGGCATACGACACGGCCAAACCCAGCCCCAGGCCGTCGCCTACCGGTTTGGTGGTGAAAAACGGGTCGAAGATGTTTGTCATATGCTCTTGGGCAATACCTCCGCCGGTGTCGCCGACCGATAAGCGCCAAAGGGGTGGCGAGTTGGGTTCTGGTTCAAGGCTTACTTCAAGTCGTTTGAGCGGTGCGTCACGCATGGCGTCCAGCGCATTGCGCAACAAGTTGATCAGCACCTGTTCCAGGCGGATGGCATCACCGCGTACGAAGGCGGGGCGGATAAGGTGCAATACGCAGCTGACCTTCTCGTGACGTAAGCGAGGGTCAAGCAACAGGAGGGCTTGATCGACTACAGCAGCTAAATCCAAGCGTTCGCGCAATCCGCTGGGGCTTTTACGTGCGAAAGTCTTCAGGTGCCCCGTTAATGCGGCCATGCGTGTCAGTTGCTGATCCAATGGCCCCAAGGCTCTGTACGCATCATCGATTCGCCCGTGATCCAGCAGCAGGCGCAAGCTGGCCAACTGCATGCGTTGGGTGGTTAACGGTTGATTGATTTCATGGGCCAGCGCCGCCGACATTTGCCCCAGCGCCGCCAATTTGGCCGATTGCACGAGCCCGTCTTGTGCGGTGCGCAGATCACGGGTGCGCTCTTGGACCAACTGTTCCAGCTCTTCACGACTACGTCGATGCACCCGCGCCAGACGCCAGCGTTGGTAAAGAAACAGCCCTAGAAATACCAGTGTTAGCCAAGTGCCCGCTCCTGCCAATGCGGCATTGCGTGTGTCCTCGGCGAGGGCCTGAGGCTTGCGAAGCAAATGCAGCGTCCACCCTTCAGCGGCTAATGGTAGCGATTCCCACAGATAATCGGCCGCGCCTTGCGGACCTTCGATGCGGGATAAATGGCTGGTCTTGCTGAATTCACGGATTGTTTGGCTCTTCAGTGGGGACAACGGTTGTTTATCGTATTGCCGGGTGGCGGCCAGTTCGGCGCGGTCAGCGGCGGATATCGGCAGCAATTCCCGGTAGCGCCAGCCCGGCTGATTGGCAATGAAGACGATGCCTTTGGCATCGCTGAGCAGCAGCAGATCATCGCCTTGACCCCATTCGCGCTCTAGGTCGGGGAACTCAAGTTTCACCACTATCGCGCCCAAAAAATCCCCGGCGTCGTTGGTTACTGCGTTGGACAGAAAGTAACCGGGGATGCCACTGGTAACGCCCACTGCGTAGAAGCGTCCGACGCCCTCGGCTTTGGTTTGTAGGAAATACGGTCGAAAGCCGTAGTTATGGCCGACGTAGCTGCTGGGCAGTCGCCAATTACTGGCGCCGACGGCCAAGCCGCTTCGGTCCAACAACTCCAGAGTCGAGGACTGTGCCGCGCTGTTGATTTTTTCCAGCTTGAAATTCAATGCGTCTTGGGTACTTAAGCTGACAGGGCCACTTAGCGCCGAGCGCAATTGGGGGTCCAGTGCTAAAACCGCTGGCAAGGCACGATAACGTTCGATCAGCGTGTGCAGGGTGTTGCCATACAGCATCAGTTGCCCCCCGGCGCGGGCGGCGTCATCGACCAAGGCATGCCGCTCGGCCTGACGAACCGCTATACCGGCCGCCAGCAATGCTCCTATAAGAATCAGCAACGCATAAATAGACAGGTGAGCAAGACGGGAAATTGAGGGCATGGCGACAAAGACAGGATGAACCGGTTCGCACCTTAACATGCGCAGGTACAGCGCAGTTCCGGGGCGGAACTGCGCATTCAGCCGAATGGTTACAGCAAATTAAATCTCTGCTGTTTCACGTCTGAAGAATCGAGACCGATCATCACGTCGAACGCGCCGGGCTCGTCGACATATTTCAGCGCCGCGTTGTAGAACTTCAGGTCGTCTTCACTGAGGGTGAAGCTGATGACTTTTTCCTCACCGGCTTTAAGCATGACTTTCTGGAAGTTTTTCAACTCTTTGACCGGGCGGGCAATAGAGGCAGTGACGTCATGCAGGTACAGTTGCACCACGGTCGCCCCATCGAGTTTGCCGGTATTTTTCAGCGTGACGCTGGCGGTCAACGTGCCGCCGCGTTTCATGTCCTTGGCGGACAGTGTCACGTCAGACAGGCTGAATTGGGTGTAGCTCAGACCATAACCGAACGGGAATAACGGGCCGTTAACTTCCTCAAAGTATTGCGAGGTGTAGTTGCCTGGTTTGCCGACCTGATAGGGCCGACCGGTGCCAAGGTGCGCGTAGTAGACCGGCAGTTGGCCAATCGAGCGCGGGAAAGACATGGCCAGCTTGCCGGACGGGTTGTAGTCGCCGAACAGTACGTCGGCCACGGCGTTACCGCCTTCCGTGCCGGGGAACCAGGTTTCCAGCATCGCGTCAGCCTGTTGCTCCTCAGTGACCAGGGTCAGCGGTCGGCCGTTCATCAATACCAGCACCAACGGTTTACCGGTGGCTTTAAGGGCGGCGATCAAGTCCCGCTGTCTGCCAGGAATGTTAAGGCTGGTGCGGCTCGCCGATTCGTGGGACATGCCACGCGACTCGCCGACCACGGCAACAATGACGTCCGATTGCTGCGCGACCTTGACCGCTTCGGCGATCATTTCTTCGGCAGGACGTGGGTCAACTTCAACTTCAGTGACCATGAAGTTCAGGTATTTAATGATCGACGGATCATCGGCAACGTCAGCGCCTCGGGCGTACAGCAGCTTGGCTTTATCGCCGACGGCATTGGCCAGACCGTCATAGACCGTCACCGATTGTTGCGGTACGCCGGCAGCTGACCAACTGCCCAGCATGTCGAGTTGGCTTTTCGCCAATGCACCAATGACCGCAATGGTGCCTTGTTTTTTTAGCGGCAGCGTTTCGTGGTCATTTTTCAGCAATACCAGAGTTTTGCGCGCAACGTCACGGGCTTCGGTACGATGCAGACGGCTTTCAGCGTTGGTGTCGGCCGGGTCGTGAGCCGCATCGCCAATGCGGCGAAACGGGTCAGCAAACAGCCCCATATCGTACTTGGCGCCCAGGACTTCACGAACGGCGCTGTCGATGTCGTTCTGGGAAATCTCGCCGTCTTTCAACAGTCCGGGGAGTTGCTCGCCGTACACCGAGTCGTTCATGCTCATATCAACACCGGCTTTGATTGCCAGTTTGGCGGCTTCACGGTCATCGCGGGCTACGCCATGGCGGATCAACTCTTTAATCGCGCCGTGGTCGCTGATGGTTACGCCTTTGAAGCCCCAATCCTTGCGCAACAGGTCTTTGAGCAACCAGGTGTTTGAGGTAGCCGGAATACCGTTGATCGAGTTCAGCGCGATCATGACGCCGCCAGCTCCCGCGTCGATAGCGGCGCGATAAGGCGGCAAGTAATCCTGGTACATACGCGTCAGGCTCATATCGACGGTGTTGTAGTCTTTGCCACCCTCTACCGCACCATACAGCGCAAAGTGCTTAACGCTGGCCATTAAGCTGTCGGCCCCGCCCGGATGCTCTCCGCGGTAAGCGTTGACCATGACCTTGGCGATGCGCGACACCAGATAAGTGTCTTCACCGAAGCCTTCGGAGCTACGGCCCCAACGCGGGTCGCGGGAAATATCAACCATGGGTGCGAAGGTCATGTCCACGCCATCAGCGGCCGCTTCGGTGGCCGATACTCGACCGCTCAAGGCGATAGCATCCATGTCCCAGCTGGCGGCCAGGGCGAGACTGATAGGGAATGCCGTGCGATGACCGTGGACAACGTCGTAGGCGAAAAACATCGGGATCTTCAGGCGGCTGTTAACCACTGCGGCCTGTTGCAACGGGCGGTTTTCTGAGCGAGTGATGGAGTTGAACGTGCCGCCAATTCTGCCAGCAGCAATTTCTTTGAGGATTTGTGGCTGAGGCATTTCAGGCCCGATGCTGATCAATCGCAATTGCCCGATTTTTTCTTCGAGGGTCATTTGCTTCATCAGATTAGAAATGAACGCGTTTTTGTTAGCCAGCACAGCAGTACTGGTCTCGGCCATAACCGAGTGACTGGCCAGGCCGACAATAAGGCCCAGCAAACACAGCTTATTCATGAATGATTTCTCAAGGCGTTCTTCAGCAACTCACGTAAGTACTGGTCAGCCAAAAATTTGGTAATTGAGTCTGTTGCGCATATTGTCGATCAGGGCGATGGGCCGCCGCTGAACTCTTTGTCGCGCAGAGCATCTTTAGCGCAGCAAGTTTTAGCGTATTGCGCGTCAGCAATCCAGTGTTGCTCGCGGATTATGCCGGGGATCGATGGTTTTAGCTAAAGTCACTCTGCAGGCCGCAATTAAAAGTATTTCAAGGGAGCAAAGAACATGCAAACACCACGGGGCTACGGCTTCAGTTGGTCCATGACGGCGCTGATGCTGCTGAGCACGTTGCTCGCGGGTTGCGGTATCAACAACATCCCAACCTATGACGAGCAGGTTAAGGCCGCGTGGGCTCAGGTGCAGAATCAATATCAGCGGCGTGCCGACCTGATTCCCAATCTGGTGGAAACCGTTAAGGGCTACGCCAAACAGGAGCAGACGACGTTAACCGCCGTGATTGAAGCGCGGGCCAAGGCCACGTCTATTCAGATTAACGCCAGCAGCTTGAACGACCCGGAAAAGCTAAAGCAATTCCAGCAGGCTCAAGGTCAACTGACCAGTGCGCTTAGTCGATTGATGGTGGTGTCGGAGCGTTACCCGGACCTTAAATCCAACCAGAACTTCCTGGCGCTACAGTCGCAACTGGAAGGTACTGAAAACAGAATAAGCGTAGCGCGCAAAGATTTTATTGCCTCGGTCGAGCGCTATAACACTGAAATTCGCACGTTCCCTGGCCGTCTTTGGCACAGCGTGATTTACAGTGATTTGCCGATTCGCCCCAACTTCGACGCCACTACCGAAGGCGCTGACAAATCCCCGGAAGTGAAATTCTGATGCGCGCCTTGCGGCTTATTGCGCTTGGGCTGCTATTGGCATGCACCACGGTTGCGTCCGCCGCACTGGTGTTTCCGTCTTTGACTGGACGAGTGGTCGACAGCGCTCAACTGATCGACGGGCAAACCAAAGCACAGCTGACGCAAATGCTCCAAGCCCATGAACAAACCACCGGTGAGCAGGTGGTGGTGGTTACATTGCCTAATCTGCAAGGCACCAGCATTGAGGATTACGGCTATCAGCTGGGGCGGGCATGGGGCGTGGGGCAAAAAGACAAAGACAATGGTGCGCTGCTGATTGTGGCCCGCGATGATCATAAGGTTCGGATCGAGGTTGGCTATGGACTTGAGGACCGTCTGACCGATGCTCAGTCTTCTGTGATCGTCAATCAGATCATCACCCCGGCGTTCAAGGCCGGTAACTTCTCTGGCGGGATCAGCCAAGGGACTGAGGCGATGATTCAGGTGTTGGGCGGCAACCCGTTGGCGGAGCCTGCTGCAGATCTGGCCGGGGAGAACGACTCCAGCGACGTGCCCCGTGACTTTTTGTATGTGGGACTGTTTTTGGCTTTCATCTTTATCAATATGCGTTGGGGCGGTGGTGGGCGTTTTGGTGGCGGAGGTGGTTTTATCGGCGGTGCTGGCGGTTTCGGAGCAGGTGGTTCCCGATCAGGTGGCGGCGCAGGTTTCGGCGGTGGCGGCGGCAGCTTTGGCGGCGGAGGGGCCTCTGGCAGTTGGTAGTTAAGGTAAAGGACAATTTGTCATCCATGTATCAGCGAGTGATTCACCATGTCTTTACTGAGTAACGACGAACAACGACAAGTGGCCGAAGCGGTCAGCCGGGTGGAATTGAAGACCGATGCTGAACTGGTTACGGTGCTGGCGGCGAGGTCGGACGACTATGCTTACGTGCCGTTGATCTGGGCTGGGTTAGTGGCGCTGTTGGTGCCAGGTTTGTTGAGTTACGTCTCGGGTTGGCTCAGTGCGAATCAATTGTTACTGGGCCAATTCGCAACGTTTATCGTTGCGGCGTTGGTGATGCGCTTGCCGGTGATCACTACTCAATTAATTCCTGAGTCGGTTCGCCATTGGCGCGCAAGTAACCTGGCCCGTCGTCAGTTTCTTGAGCAGAATCTTCACCGTACGGTTGGCGCAACTGGGGTGTTGATTTTCGTTTCAGAAGCCGAGCGCTATGTGGAGATTCTGGTTGACCGGGGCATCAGCAGTCGGCTGGATGACGATGTCTGGAAAGCGCTGATTGATGTGTTTACCCAGCAGGTAAAAGACGGTGAGACGTTAAAAGGTTTTCTGGGCTGCATTGAAGCGTGTGGCGAGTTATTGGCCGATCATGTGCCCGTGACTCAAACACGTAACGAGCTGCCTAATCGGTTGGTGGTGCTGTGACAGGTGCCGCCTCATGGCCTGGAGCCAACTTGTTGGCGAAGATCCCCCGCGATTTGTCAGGCACACCGCCTCGCCAGCCAGTTGACTTCTACAGACACCGCCAATCGCCGTCCGCTAATTAAACCAACCCATCTTCCCCAACCCGCCTAAAATACTGGCCTTATTATTTTCAGCCCGCCCGAGGCGCTTACCGATGTCAGTTACTGCAACCTCCACCCAGCCTGCGCCGGATCACCGAGCACAGTTTTTGAGCCTGCTAGACACGAGTCTGTCGCAGAACTCGTTTATCAAGCTGGTGCTAGCTAAGTACGTCGGCGCTGAGGCGGAGTTGCAGCGGATTATCATCAAACTGACGACGATTAGAGAGCTGCCGCACTTGTCGTTCGTCTATCGCTATAAAACCCGCGACATCACCAAGAATTTCTTGCTGGCCGAGGGCGTCGACCTGGTCGCTGGGTTGCTGCCTGACGCGTTCAAGAACGCGCACTTGTTATCGCTCACCGATGAAGTGCAGTTGGAATACGGCAAAAAAGGTAAAAGCACCCTGTTCAAAAGCAAGGCGCAGCAAGAACGCGAAGCGCCGTCGGCTGAGCATGATCGGGAGAAAAAGCGCTACCTGGAATTAAGCCGACCGTTTCTGACGGACTTGGGCGTGACGAATAAACAGCATGAGCTGATCCCGGCCATGTCGCGTAAATGGAAGCAGATCAACAAATTTATCGAGGTGTTTTCCCACGCCTTGAGTTCATCACCGCTGGCGCTTGATCAGCCGATCACAGTCGCGGATTTCGGCTCGGGCAAAGGCTATTTAACCTTCGCTATCCACGATTACCTGCGCAACACCTTGCAAGCCGAGGGTCAGGTGACTGGCGTCGAGTTGCGCGAAGACATGGTGATGTTGTGCAACACCGCAGCCGAACGCCTGGAGCATCCCGGCCTGGTGTTCCAGCACGGTGATGTGCGCAGCGTGGCGCCTAGCGCGCTGGATGTGATGATTGCCTTGCACGCGTGTGACATTGCCACTGACTACGCGATCCACATGGGCATTCGCTCCGGGGCGTCGATCATCATGTGTTCGCCGTGCTGTCATAAGCAGATTCGTTTGCAGATCCAGAGCCCGACCCTGCTGCGGCCGATGCTGCAATACGGTTTGCACATGGGGCAGCAGGCGGAAATGGTCACTGACAGCTTGCGCGCTTTGCTCCTTGAGGCCTGTGGCTACGAGACCAAAGTGTTCGAGTTCATTTCGCTAGAGCACACCAACAAGAACAAAATGATCCTCGCGGTCAAGCGCGTCGAGCCGCTTAAGCAGCCCGAGTTGTTGGCGAAGATTCAGGAATTGAAAACGTTCTACGGCATTCAGGAGCACTGCCTGGAAACCTTGCTCCAGGCAGACGGCTACATCAACTGATCAGATGCGGATCGCTTTGGGCGCAATGACGGTAGTCTTGCGCCCGAGCATCACGGTGCCGATGACACCGGCCGCGAACAGCCAAGTAATGGGCTCAATATGTTCACCGAAAAACAGCGCCGAGAAGGCGATGGTGAAGAATATCTGCAACAACTGAACCTGACTCACTCGCGAAATACCGCCCTTGGCCAGACCGGCGTACCACGCAAAGAAACCGATGAATTGCGAGAAAATTGTTACGTACGCAAACGCCCACCACGTGCCAGTCGATATTGGCCCCTGATGTTGCAGCGCGAGGTAGATCACTGGTCCTGCCAGCAGTGGGGCGGACAACACTAGCGCCCAACAAATGACCTGCCAGCCACCCATTTCCTTGGCCAGTCGGCCACCTTCGGCATAACCCAACCCACCTACGGCAATCGCCGCCAGCATCCACAGATCGCCCGCCTGGATGGAACCGGCGCCACTGATCAACGCATAACTCAACACCAAGGCACTGCCCAGCGCTGCGCAGGCCCAGAAGGCTTTTGAAGGTCGTTCGTGTGATAACCATGCCGCGTAAATCGCCACGATCAGAGGTTGTAGGCCGTTTACCAGTGCGCCGTGGGAAGCCGGCAGGGTTTTCATTGCCCAAGCGGACAACACCGGGAAGCCGATGATGACCCCCAGACTCACCAGGCACAGACCTTTGACTTGCGCCCAGGTCGGCCAATGTTCGCGACGGATCAGCAGCAGAAGTGCGGCCGGTATCGCCGCCAACAGCGCTCGGCCCAAACCGTTGAGAAGGGGATTCACTTCCTGGACCACGATGCGGGTCATGGGCAGTGTCAGGCTAAAAATAATCACCCCGATCAGGCCCAGGGCCATGCCGGTGTTTTCGCGAGAGGACATGATAAAACGCGCCTTGTTATTGGATTTATAGACAGAGGCGATCATCTAGCCACAAACCCAAGGCGAACGCCCTCACAGCTATCGAGAGATTTGTCCGTACAGTTTTGATCAGTGGAAAGCGACGATCAGTGCCTGGAGTGTGTTGGTTTCGGCGAAGGCAGGGGGGTGTTCAATCCCTTAATCGACACGGACAAGGCCGGGTCACCCAGTGGGTGGGTCTTGGCGTCATAGAACTTCAACGTTACCCCTTGCCCAGCAAAGAGGCTGCTGTAGTGGCGCTTCTGTTGCTGAATAAAGCCCTGGCTGCGCGGGGCTATGGAGAAAGCAATGGTCTTGGGATTCGCCAGCTTGATCGCATCAACAATGTGCGCGTCTTGCTTGCCCAGTGCGTGGCCAAAAACGCACAACGCATCTTTAGGGTTGGCCAGTTGCGCATGGCAGAAACCCAAGTAATCGGTATGCCGGATCATTTTCATTTTTTGTGCGCTGCTGTCTTCGCTGATGAAAATCGGTACATCGTCCAGCGCGTTGATGGCAAAACTGCCGAGCAGGGTGCTTTCCGATGACAGCAACTTGCGCACGCTGCCATCCAGGTTTTTTACTAAATGCAGCCCTCCGTGCAGGTACAGCATGCGCGTGGTGTCGGCGATGGATCGGGTGGGGTCGAAGATGGCGTCATCGTCGAACAGGTCGTTGAATTTTTCCGGAGACTGCATCACCGCCCAAAAGCACAACAAATCATAGTTGGTGGAAAACACGGTCCGGTATTGGCTGAGTTCCTGATTAATCCGCAGCAGCGATTTTTCATTCACCAAACGCCACGGAATGTGGACCGAACGCACGGCGTGGATCAACGCTTCTTTGATGGCGAAGTAGCGATTGCGGGGCGAAGACGAACTGATGGTTAGCGCCGCATTGACGCGCATGGCGCTTTTGAGTGCACTCAAGACTGGCTCGAAGTTACGAGTGTCCAAAGCGTTGAACACCGCAAGTTCGGTATGGCTCAGGGGTTTGTTGCGGGTGGTCTCGGACTCTTCGAAGAGCGAGTAGTAAGAAAAATTCTTCCAGACCGCCACGCTCGCGCCGTTGCCGACCAGCAAATCGGAAAACGGGGTGGTCGCTTGCAGCTCATTCCACTCTGCAAGCTCAGCGTCAAAATCCGTGAATTCCATAGTTTCTGTTCGTCGCCATCAAGTCGGGAAAGTTCAGGGGCGGGACTTTATCACGCCAACCGCTCAAGACCGGACGGCTATTGCGCCAGATCAATATCGACGCCTGGCAATCGGAAGATGCTGCAAGCATTCGCCCGGCCGGATGCGCCAGCAGGGTTTCTGTGCAAAGGATTTTCCATGAGCAGCACGTTCTTCATCCCCGCCGTGAACATCATGGGTATTGGCTGCATGACGGAAGCGATGACCGCCATTCACAACTTCGGTTTGCGCAAAGCATTGATCGTCACCGACGCCGGGCTGGCGAAGGCTGGCGTGGCAGACACCATCGTCGGGTTGTTGGCCGCGCAAGACATTGACGCGCTGGTTTTCGATGGCGCACAACCGAACCCTACGGTTGCTAACGTTGAAAAAGGCTTGGAGCTGTTAAACGGCGGGCCTCAAGGAGTTGGGGGTCAAGGAAAATGATATTCCGACCCTCGCCGCCAATGCCCTCAAAGATGCTTGCGGCTTTACCAACCCGCGCCCGGCGGACCAATTGCAGATCGAAGCCATCTTTCGCCACGCCCTTTAATTCTTTCAGAGGCCAACCATGAGCATCACTTCCAGCACCATTTGCGACGCCGCCGACCAGCTTAAAGGCTTCGTCGGCTATCACCACAAAGCGAACCGCTACATCGTCCGTTTCAGTGAAGACTCGTTTGGTATGGACGTCACGGATGACAGCATTACTCCTACCAACGAGTTTGTTTGGTGCAGCGGCGATGGACAGCTAATGACACTTAAGCGTGAGTCGGTGAGGTTGCTGCTGGAGCAGAACATCGACGACCGTTTGAACGTCACGGAGCCTTTACGGGTTTACGTGCGGCGGATGGATCTGCCAGAGATAACGGCAATGCGGCAATTAAAAGCGGGCTGAGTAGGCCGCGTTGGCGGTCTATAACGACGGAACTTACCGACAAGATGCCGCAAGTGAGCGAGTAAGCGGTACTAAAGCAGTCGGACGTTAGGTGACGGCGGACTCGCTAAAGGTACTGAGATGGAGCGGGTGAAGGGAATCGAACCCTCGTTATCAGCTTGGGAAGCTGGAGTAATGCCATTATACGACACCCGCTTTTCGCGGCTGACTTTGTACCAGAAGTCGCTTCTGAACAAAAGTGCTAATTTCTTGATGGGTGCATTTCAAGCAAATCTACATCTCCATATTCGCTTCACAAGCGCACAGTCCACGCCCATCCAAAACATTCCCTGCAGAGATCCCCTGCAACCTAGATGAGGCGATTCTCAAGGGGAATGGCACTTTGTTTTACAGTGCGAACGCATGGTGGTTCTGTTCCTGGTGGTACCTGAAACGCTTAGGCGCAGCTTCTGGTTTCAGAAAACTCAACAGGGCTTTTTGCGAATCGCTGCAGGCGGTTTTGTGTTCCATGTCCAGAAAGTGCCCGGTGCTTTGCAGGGTTGTGAACTGGCAATCCGAAACGTGTTGGCCGAAGAGCCTGGAGTCGGCCGCAGCGGTGTATTCATCCCACTCGCCATTGAGAAATAGCACCGGCACGTCGATGTTTTGCGCCGCTTTGAGGTAGCACAGTTGATCGATGCACAGCACTTGGCTGATGTGAAAATGCATTTGCACGTACTCGTGGATATCGAGCGTGCTGACGTGGCGGTAATTGAAGCGTTTGAACAATGACGGCAGGTGCTTGCCAATGGTGTTATTCACCAAATGGCCGACCTCATGCCGGTCAAACGCGCCCAAGTGCCTGATGCAGCGTTCTAGGTAGTCGCGCATGTGTACGTTGACCACGGGGGAGAACGAACTGATGACGGCTTTTTCGATCTGCCGTGGACGATGGGCGAGGGCAATCAGAGTGGCTGCACCGCCCCACGAAAATGACAGCACGTGTTCGGCGGCAAAATGGTCGATCAGCTCAAGAAGGATCTGGCCTTCCAGCTCTTTGGTCAGCGGTTTGCGGTGCATGTTGTGGGCTTTAGATTTGCCTGCATAGGGTTGGTCGTACAGAACCACGTTGAAATGCGGGTATAGGTTTCGGGTGGTTTGGGCAAAGGACGCAGTGGTGGCCATCGAGCCGTTGACCAGAATAATGGTCTTTTCTGCGGCATCTGCGCGGTAGAACTCCGTGTAGACCCGGAACTGACCTTGTAGATCAAGCACAGCGATTTCTGGCCTCATGACGACTCACTCCTGGCGTAGAACAGGTATGCGCGCAAACGAGCTTGCACGAGCTTCATGACAGGTAGGCATACGCCTGGAAAACCGGGGCCCATGTCAATCCGACAAGATCTGGTCGACAGGTATTTTTATTGGAGGGCTGTTTGCCGGGGCGGAACCAGAGGTTCTCGTCTCGTCAAAAGTTTCTTGGAATGGATTTGTGACTGCTCAGTCACATGCGGACTGACGTTTGGATTCAAGCAGGCTCGACGATACCTCGCAAGTGATGTTGGTAAATTGTTCGACACCTTCTGCTGAACGGTAGGCCAAGTTCATATCGCCTGTATTTCTGCAATGCTCAGAGGGCGGTACTCACCGGGCGCCAACTCAGGGTCCAGGCGCAACGGTCCCATGGACTCGCGATGCAGCCGCACCACTTTGTTGTCGAAGTGGCCGAACATACGTTTGACCTGATGATAGCGCCCTTCGACGATGCTCAAGCGTGCGCTGCACGGGCTGATTAGCGTCAGTTCGGCGGGCTGCGTGGTGAGGTTTTCGAAAGCGAAATAAAAGCCTTCGGCAAACTTCTGTACGTAGTCCGGGCTGATGAGGTGCTCAGTTTCGACGTAGTAGATTTTTGCGATTTTGGTCTGCGGTTGTGTCAGGCGCCTGGACCACACGCCGTCGTTGGTGATCACCATCAGCCCGGTGGTGTTGAAGTCCAGCCGCCCGGCAATGTGCAGGTCGTGTTTGTCAGACTCATTGAGTAGGTCCAGCACGGTTGAATGTTGCGGATCAGCCGTCGCGCTGACGCACCCCGGTGGTTTGTGCAGCATGAAGTAACGAGCGGGCTTGCCGATCTGTAGAACCTCGTCATCGCACTCAACACGGTTGAATTCGCGAACTTCGTGAAGAGGATTGCTAACGGTTTGCCCGTCGACTTTGATTCGCTTGCCAACCAATGCAAAGCGCACGTCTTTGCGACTGAAGCGCGGCAGATTGCTGAGAAATCGATCCAGTCGCATGGTGACTTAGTGGTCTGATTTCGACGTTTCGTCGACATTGGCCAGCGCGCAGCGCGGGCATAAGCACGCTTGGTTGCGCAGCTGTGGCGGCAACGCTTCAAGTATTCCCGGTTCAATGGTTACGGAAAAACACCAGCATGGTTGCGCCGCCGTGCGTGGGTCGGCCAGGGTGCAACTGTTACTCAGACCGCACATGGGGCAGGTCGATCCGTCGATCCTGTCAGGACTATTCAACATGAGGAAGCGCCGTTTCTATGCACGCCTGACTTCGGTCGCTGTCGGTTGCCTTGAGCGGGAACTCTTCGCCGCCCCAGCGACAAATGATATCGGACCGACGCAGGCGGCTTTCCAGAACCACCAGCGTCATGACCGATGAGCGTTGTGAATTGAAGGTGATGTGACGAAACATGACAAATCCGTTGTTGAGCTAAATCCAATAGGAAGCGGCATGCTAGCGTGTCGCCGCCCTATAACGCTATCGAGTTCAAGGGCCAGGGCTAGGCGGAGCCGTGTTAATAGGGGCCGTATAAGTCGGTGACAGGCGCAACGCGGCGCTGATGGCGGAACAGCGACAGTGCAGCAGTAAAATTCGGTCGTAATGTATGCCGTGTTCGGACAGTGATTTGAACAAGTCTTGTAGGGTTGGGTGAGCCATGGCGAAGCGATTTCTGACTGTCAGTACATCCATCGGCACAGCAGGCAACTGCGCGCCACGCCAAGGGGACTGATTTGAGTTGCGCACCACGTGGCTGATGTCTTGATAAGTCTCGCCGTGGGTGCCCTGAAATTTTGCCAGGCTGTAATTCTTGATTCTGCCGGGTAATGAGGTCCCCGCCATGAGCCTGTCGGTAACAGCAAAGGGCGGCATCGTGCCAGCCGCTGGGTGGTTGCCGGCGGCGTTTAGCACTGAAAAAGGTCTGACCTGCTGGCCGACGACCCGATGAAGCGCCGGATCAACAAGCTCTGAGCCGTGGGGCGCAAAGGTTCTGAGTTCGGTGCCGTTGGGGATCGGTGTAGTCTTTGTCCAGGGTAAATAGTAGCCATGAGTGCTGACGACTAAGGTTCTGGCTTGTCTTTGGTCAGATGTCCATAGCAGAAACTTGCGATCAAGTTTCCAGACCTGGACCGCTGAGGTGCCGAAGATTTTATTCCCTGGAATTGCCCAGGTTTTCATCAGGCGGGTGGTATTGAAAAATGCTTGAAGCGTGGTTTTTCGCGGATTGACGCACCCCCTGAGTAATAAACTAAACCGTGGTAAATACGACGAGGTCAGAACTGCCCCGGCTCTCAATAACGTTCTCGGTCGCACGACTGCGCTCAGCGCACGAAGTAAGCCGTGAGCGAGCGGTGCTAGTTGAAACAGCCCAAGCGACAGCGTAGTAAGCACCGCCAGGCGTTTTTCGGTGTCTCGGTGTCCGGGTAAATTCGCTGTCTTAATGCTCAGATAAGCTGCGCCGGCATGCGCCAATACTGAAGCCACCCTCGCCGGAACCAACAGTAGCGATAGGGGTTCCAGCAGTAGCCGCAAATGGTTGATTTGCTGCATCCAGTAACGAAGCGTGATTTCTTCCGACGTTACAATGCAGTCGTTTGCGTCTGCCTGATGATTGCGCGCGAGTGTTTCCCGCATAAAAACAAACGGTGAAGAAGTGAGTGTCTGCTCACACAACGTTTTGGCTTTTGCTTTATGCAGATGATCGGCATAGATCACGTCGGTCCATGGGCGCAACAACGTAACTGGCGGTTCAGGGAAACGTTGGCCAGCCCAGATCTCCAGGACATAGATGAGCTTTTGATGCTGGTTCACCGGGACGTAGTTCAATAAAGTGGTTCGCCACAGTTCATTCCCCGCAGCTTTTACAATGTGTTGAATGAGTTCATCACGGCTGTCGAGTTCGACGAATGTCTGGGCCTGTCCGGCTTGATACAGCACTCTGCGCGGATTATTGGCCTTAAAGAACACCAACAAACCTGCGCAGCGTTGGCAGTGCTTACTTTCAGCCAGCGCTGGTTGTAGATAAAAGCCCAAGCTTTTGCAGCGGATATTCGAAGGGGCCGTTTGGCTTGGCGGATACTCCAAGGCCTCCACTAACATGTCAAACCCGACCCGCGATACATGGCCCATCTTGAGAGCGATCACAAGTTGCGTAATTAACGTGGTAGCGAGCGAGCGCTCGATAGTTGCCGCGTGTTTTTTCCAAAATCCGTTCAACCGGTTGGTCATCAAGGGCAGAAAGTCGATGTCTTTTATAAGGCTTTCAACGGCGTCAGGTGAGAGTGGTAGTTCAGTATCTTCAGCCTGTATACCTTTCCCTGAGGGGTCTGAATAGACCACGCTGCGTGCACCGTTATCGAGATAACCCACGGGACGGTCAACCCTATAGTTGCAGAGCAACGCACGGGTCAAACTGATTGGGGTTTCGTTAGGTACATGCACAAATGTAACTGGCGCATGGGCGCTGCCTAGTGGTGAGGTCGAGCTGCCACGGACGTAGCGAATGAACACGGTATCGGGGGAAAGGTCTAGCTGATGACGCTTGATCAGGGCGTTGCGCACCAGGCGGTGGGCAACTTTTTCCGGGTGGGGTATTCGCTTTGAAACGTCAGGCTGTTGCCACAGATCAATGACGCTGACCAAGGCCAGGCCGCGCTCGACATCCTTGAAAAGTGGTTCATCATCCGCGTCGTCTAATTCCGAAAATGTCCCGGAGCGCAGATCGGTAAGTGCTTCCAGCGAGAACGCCTTTTGGGCTGCCGTGAGCGCTGCAAACAAATCGCCGTCCACTAGGTTCGCGCTGAGGTTAGGGTTGTCCTGCAGCGGAACGCCATCCACCAATGGCGCAAGCCAGGCGCAGCCGTTTAGTGCTTCGAGCTGCTTGGCGGTGCTGTGATTCTGCTCATCGTCGATATATTCAATGGTCGTAGGAGCGTTTCCCAGGGTGTGGATAAAACAGTGTGAGGTGACCTTGGACTTCAGCTGAAAAATGCCCGGGATGGTCCGTCCGTTCAGTGAAAGTAGACTGATGGCTGCGCGTTCGCCGCTCGTCGGCTGTTCAAGTTCTGCAAGCGTTGTGGGAAACCGATCCAGGCCCAAGGCGCCGAGCGCCAGAGTGTAGCCCTCCAGCGTTATTTTCTTTTTTATGTATTGCCGGGATAGGCCATCGACGAACGAGAGCTTGGCAAGGGCGCAATACGTCGCTTCATGGTGGGCCCAGAACTGTTCGACGAGCTGGCAATAGTTGTGCTCCCACCGCGCCGTATAGATGAATTCGATCAGTGAACCAATGGTGAGCAGGGGGGTTGATCCGAAGAGTGGGCGATCCGCTTCGACACATTTGATCAGCGCGAGAAAACCGGCGGGTTCGAGCGACGCTAAGACGATCTCGGTAAGGGAGAGCTGCAATGCATAGTGTTCATGGCCATCAACCTGAATTTCAGGATCGGTCTCGGTGCTAAAGCGGACGTACAACTCATCGGGTGAGGGGAGTTTTTCAGCGTTGTCGATTGGCCCGTTGTCCGCTAGAAACCGCACCAATTGTTGTCGGATGTAAGCTTTGGGGGAGGGGGGCGAGTCCAAGTCCATTTGCCAGGTTTTCAGGCTCAGTACTGAACCCGAAAGCAGTTTGGCGGCCGGTGTTTTCCTGCGCAAGATGAGTCGTTGGATGTTCAGCGCTTCAGCGGGGGCCGCATCAGGAGCCTGCTCAGAGGATTGAGTCTGAAAGTCGTCGGTACGAACCGGCTCATCGGGCTCATCGAACGGCGACACAGAGAAGGCGCCAGACGAAGGAAGCGTGTCTTTGCGCTCATGAAGACGGTTCGGTAGTGCATCGGTCGCGTTCCACTGTTCATTCATGACGGTTGTTGATCCGGACGGAAAGGGCCTCACTGTGCCGGAGAAATTTCGTCCTGATCGGTATCTATGTAACGACCGGCAAAGGAGCGACCCCCTCACCGGTTTTTTCTAATTAAACTCTGGCGTTAGCACGCAGGTAAGCCCTCCATCCGCCTAAATGGCTGATGTCTGTGGCGCCTTCCAGACCATAGGGTTCGCAGATGAATCCACTCTCCCAGCGGCCATCTTCCAGCTGAACTTTTCCTAGCCCTAGCGGCGCCGAAATGCCGGTAAGGAACGAGCCCAATTCGAGACTTGGTAACTCCCAGACCTCCACTGCAATGGCTACGCCGCCTTCCTCGACCCGAAGCATGCCTGGGCGAAACGGAGGACCACCCGCTAACGCGTAAAGCTTATAGTCAGCTGAACTGTAAGTGACTTCCAGCAAGCGCGCGCCGCGTTGCCTGAGTTGCCCGTTCAGCACCAAACCCTCCATGTGTGCGCCACAGACCACCAGCCGCGACTTGTCGTTGCGTGCGGTTGTCGCGGGAGCAGAAAGGTTGAGTGAGTTATGGCCGATCACGCGTACATCTGTCTGCCGTTGCAGGGCATCGGCGAGGCTTAGCAAGTATTGATCGGTGAAGACTCGGCCAACCAACGTCACGCCCCACGGCAGGCCGCTCTTCATGAAGCCGCTGGGTACAGCGACGGCCGCGTAGTCCAGCAGGTTGACGAAATTGGCGTAGTAGCCCAGCTCCGAGTTTCGCAGCACCGGCTCCTCAGCCAGTTCGGCCAGCGTCACCGGACGAGGGATAGAAGGGGTCAGCACGCAGTCGAGATGTTCTAGCGCGTTGTCGCACAGCGCTTTGAGTGCTTGTAGCTGGTAGTGCGCACGGAACGTTTGCACGCCGTCGACGGTGGGTGCTTTGGCCAATACTGCCCGGATGATCGGCAATACAGCTTCGGGGTGGCTCTCTATCAATTGGCCCGCCACGCTGTAGCGTTCGGCTACCCACGGGCCGTTGTAGAGTAAAGCGCCCGCTTCCAGAAATGGCGATAGGTCAAGGGTCACGGCTTCCCCGCCCAGTGCGATCAGATGCATGACGGCGTCATCGAACAGTTGCGGACCTTCTGTGCAGCCGAAAAACTCCAGATCCTGCTGACGCGGCACGCCGAATTTGAACGGTCTTGGTACGCCGAACGCTGACGCATCGTTCCACATTGGATTGCGGCGACTGTAGGCGTCGCGCGGGTCATGACGTGCGAGGAGGCCGAGCAATTGGCTGGCTTCGCGGGCGGTGGCGGTGAAGGTGCTGACACAGTCCAGTGTGCGGCAGGCTGGAGTCACGCCTGCTGTAGAGATCAAGCCTTTGCTGGGTTTCAAGCCCAGCAGGTTATTCAGCGCCGCGGGCACCCGGCCCGAGCCTGCGGTATCGGTGCCGAGGGCAAAGCTGGCAACGCCTAACGCCACCGCCAGCGACGAACCTGCGCTGGAGCCGCCTGATGGATAATCCATCGAAACACTGTTGGGGCAAGCTCCGTAAGGTGAGCGGCTGCCGTTCAATCCGGTGGCGAACTGGTCGAGGTTAGTCTTGCCCATGGGAATCGCACCGAGTGCGATCAGTTGCTCGACAATAGTCGCCGACGTATCCGGCGTATAGGTGAACGCCGGGCACGCAGCGGTGGTGGGGATACCGGCTAAATCGATGTTGTCTTTGATCGCGAATGGCACCCCGTACAGCGGCAGGTCTTTAAGGTTGCGACTTTCCAGCGCTGCCAGATACGGTTCCAGTTCCGCGATGCTTAGCAGATGAATGAACAGGTGATAGGTCGGGTTCAGCGCCGTAGCTTTTTCCCGAAGGGCGAAAACCAGTTGCCGAGGTGTCAGGGCTCCGGTTTGATACGCCGCACGGACTTTATCAAGACGTAAATCTATGAGTTGCTCAGCATTACCCATGGGACATCCCTCTTAAAATTAAAAAATTCAATCCGCTTTCAGAACCACGACCCTTTGCCCTGCACGCAGGGCCGATCCGGGTTGCACGCGCACTTCGCTAACGGTGCCTGCCAAGGTTGCCAGGAGTGGAATTTCCATCTTCATCGATTCCAGGATTACCAATACATCGCCGACTTCGACCCGCTGGCCGACCTTGACTTGCACCTGCCAGAGATTGCCCGCGATGTGGCTATCGATGCTGTATAGGCCTGCATCGAGGGGCTCATCGTCAGTGGCCGTTGCAACGGCTTCATGGCTCTCAATATTCGCTTGGCCGCTGGCAATCCATCGTTCGCGTTCGGCGTTGAATGCGCCCTGTTGTTGCGCTCGAAATGCGGCGATGCCTTCAGCTTCACGATTGAGAAAATCTTGATAGTCCGCCAGGTTCAGGGTGCAGTGTTCGATGTCTAGCGAGTAACGGCCAAGTGGAAAGTCGCGGCGAATATGCAATAGCTCTTCAGCACTGACCGGGTAAAAGCGGATCTGATCGAAGAAGCGCAACAGCCAAGGTTTACCATTAAACGCGGCCACTTCCCGATAGCGGTTCCACATCTGCAAGGTGCGCCCCACGAATTGATATCCGCCGGGGCCTTCCATACCATAGACGCACATATACGCGCCGCCGATGCCGACAGAGTTTTCAGCGGTCCAAGTGCGAGCCGGGTTGTATTTGGTGGTAACCAAGCGATGACGCGGATCGAGTGGTGTTGCGACGGGGGCGCCGAGGTAAACGTCGCCCAAACCCATGACCAAATAGCTGGCGTCGAACACGGTGCGCTGCACTTCGTCGAGGTTGGGCAGGTCATTGATGCGGCGGATGAATTCCAGATTGCTCGGGCACCATGGCGCGTCTTTGCGCACGGTGGTCATGTATTTTTCAATGGCCAGTTGGCACGCCGGGTCATCCCAGGACAGCGGCAAATGAACGATCCGCGAGGGCACGTGCAGGTCTTTGCTGGCGCAGACGGTTTCCCATTGGTGGGCGAGGATGTTAAGCAGGTTGGCCAAAGGAAGTTGCTCGGGGTGATAGTGAACTTGCAGCGAACGAATCCCTGGGGTCAGGTCGATCACCCCTCGCAGAGCTTTGCCCTCCAGCGCTTGCATCAACGCATGGGCGCGAAACCGCAGCACCAGGTCCAGCTCGGCGGCGCCGATCTCCAGCAGCAGATGGGTGTCCCCGCAAAGGCGAGCTACCAGACGTGTGTCGTCCTGACCGATATCTAGCACAATCGGCGAAATCAACTCCGCCCCGGCCTCCTGCAGGAGCGGGCTTGTCCGCGATAGCGCCAAGTCAGACGCCGCGTCGCCTGCTTCGTCTAAAAGTGGGCCCACACAGAGATCTGTTTGGGCCAAGCTGCGGGCGGTTTGCAGGCTGATGGGATAAAACTGCACTTTATCCCCGGCCTTAAGCTGCCCCAATTGCCAAAGGTCGGCCTCGATAACGGTCACCGGGCAAACGAATCCACCCAGGCTTGGCCCGTCGGGGCCGAGGATCACGGGCATGTCGCCGGTGAAGTCCACGGCGCCAATGGCATACGGATTGTCATGAATATTCGATGGATGCAGTCCCGCCTCGCCACCGTCGGCACGGACCCATTCTGGCTTGGGCCCGATCAAGCGCACGCCGGTTCGGCTGGAGTTGAAATGCACTTCCCAATGGGTCGAAAAAAACGTCTGCATGTAGCACTCGGTGAAATACTCCGGCGCCGCATGCGGGCCATAAATGACGCGAATTTGCCGCACATCCAGCAAGTTGGCGAGCTGTTCAGGCAGCACGCTCAGCCCCACGCGGCGATCACTCAACGGTGGAATGTGCAGTACATCACCAGCGCGCAATGCTCGTCCGCCATGGCCGCCAAATTGACCGAGGGTGAAGGTGCTTTTACTCCCCAGATAATCCGGCAGCTCCAGGCCTGCGCGCACGCAGAGGTAACTGCGCGCCCCGGCACCGCCAATCGTCCCTAGCGCCAAGGTTGAACCCGACGTCACCAAAGTCGCGGTGTTCATTGCTTGCGTCTGCCCGTCGAGTGTCACCGGAATTTCCGCTCCAGTAATGGCTACCACCGCATCAGTGTTGAAACGCAGCAGCGGGCCGCTCATGGTAATTTCCAGCGCGGCGGCCCCTTCGTCGTTGCCCAACAACCGGTTGCCCAACCGTAAGGATCGACTGTCCATCGGCCCCGACGGTGGAACACCCACCGCCCAATAGCCCAGACGTCCCGGATAATCCTGGACGCTGGTCTGAGTGCCGCCGCTGAGCACTTCAAAGGTGTTGGCGCGGTATACCAACCCTTCCAGGCAGCGAGTCCATGGCTGGCCGCTGGCAAAAGGCGCGTCCACTAAAATCTGCCGCAGATAATCGCGATTGGTTTCCACCCCATATAAATGGCTGTCACGCAGCGCTTGCCCGAGTCCTGCAATGGCCTGCGCGCGAGTCGGCGCCCAACTGATCAACTTGGCAATCATCGGATCAAAGTACGGCGCAATCTCGCAACCAGCCTCAACCCAAGTATCAATGCGCAAGGCTTTACCGTCAGTTGCCGGGAAGTTCACTACCGTCAGCAAGCCAGGGCAAGGTTGGAAATCCCGGCCCGGATCTTCGGCATATAACCGCGCTTGTATTGCATGACCGCTGGCCTGCAACCCAGCCTTTAATTCAAGCAACGGCGGTAAATCACCGGCGGCCAGTTGCACCATCCAGCTGACCAGATCGACGCCCCAGACTTGCTCGGTCACGCCATGTTCAACCTGCAGCCGCGTGTTCACTTCAAGGAAGTAAAAGCGCTGATCTTCGCTGTCGAAAATAAATTCAACCGTCCCTGCGCTGCGGTAGTTGACCGCTTTCGCTAGCTTGATCGCTGCCGCACACAGTTCGTCGGCCATGCCCTCTGGCAGGTTCGGTGCGGGAGTTTCTTCAAGAACTTTTTGATTGCGGCGTTGCACTGAGCAATCGCGCACGCCCAGAGCGATGACGTCCCCATTGCCGTCCCCAAATACCTGCACTTCCAAATGTCGGGCGCGCTGGATGTACTTCTCGATGAATACGCCAGCGTCGCTGAAATTGTTCTGTCCCAAGCGCTTCACAGCTTCGAACGATTCAGTCAGTTCGTCGGCGCTGCGGCACACACGCATGCCGATTCCGCCGCCGCCCGCCGTGCTTTTCAGCATCACGGGATAGCCGATGGGTTCGACGGCGCTTAAGGCGTTTTCAAGGCTGTCGAGCAGCTCAGTGCCTTCGAGCATCGGTACGCCGTGTTGCTTGGCCAGCGCGCGGGCAGTGTGCTTGAGGCCGAACACGCGCAGCTGCTCTGGAGTCGGCCCGACGAAGGCAATGCCGTGGTCTTCGCAAGCTTGCGCGAAGGCGGCGTTTTCAGACAAAAAACCGTAACCGGGATGGATTGCCTTGGCACCGCTGGCTGTGGCGATGGCGAGGATTTTATCCACCGCCAGGTAGGTGTTGGCCGCGCCGCCGTCGCCGAGGCTATGGGCTTGGTCGGCTTGAAGAGTATGCAGGCTGGCGGCGTCGACTTCGGCATAGATCGCCACGCCGTTGACCTTAAGCTCGCGCAGAGTGCGCAGGATGCGACAGGCAATCGCGCCACGGTTGGCAATCAGCAGTGTGTCGAACATGGCATAACCCTGGAAACCGAGGGCAGCTCGGTTTCTTAATGGGAAGCGGGCCGTCCCGCTATTGAACGGTGTGCCTCGGAGTCGTCCCCGATGGCTAAACCTGGTACTTGACGCTGACGGTATCTACAGAGGCTGTTTCGATTTCAAGCATTGCCCCGAACGGCTTTGGCACAAGCTGAACAACCAGCGGCGTAGCGAAGAAAAGGTCAGTTCCATATCAGCACCTGCGCCGGCGTTGGGTTGTAGGCGTTGCACGGGTTGTTCAGTTGCGGGCAATTAGAAATCAGCACGATGACATCCATTTCCGCGCGCAGTTCGACATATTTTCCAGGTGCAGAAATGCCGTCTTCAAAGGTCAACCCGCCGTCAGCGGTCACCGGCACGTTCATGAAGAAGTTGATGTTTGGCCCGATGTCGCTTTTGCTCAGGCGGCCGTCATGGGCACACGCGCGCAGGTAGTTGTCGCGGCAGCTGTGCATGTGACGCTTTTCCATGGCGTAACGCACGGTGTTGCTCTCTTGGGCGCAGGCTCCGCCGAGGGTGTCGTGACGACCGCATGTGTCTTGGACGATGGTCAACATTGGCCTGCCGAGGTTGGAATACAGCACGCTGCCGACGCTCAGGTACACGTTGTTTTGACGGCGCAAAGTACGCTGCACGTCGTAACGTTCACGGGGATTGGCCAGGCTGTAAAACAAGGTGTCCACAGCCTGATTACCTTCCAGGTCGAGGATGCGCACAGTTTGCCCAGCGTTGACTTCGGTCAGCCACGGCTCGCCTGCGGGAACGGTCGCGCTGTAGATCGCGGTTTCAGGCTGTTTAGAGTAGGTCATGGTGGCGATCCTCAGGCGAACAGGCGATCAGTGTTGATAAAACCGCGCTCGTTTTCCGGGCGCGAGAAGCGGCAGTGCTCAGCAACGCGGGCGTCAGCTTTCATCCAGCTGAGTTTTATCGGCTTGGGGGCGTACTGCGGATTTGGGTCCATGGGATGTTGCAGCGCGGTCATTACCACCAAGGTGTCCATTGGCGCGTACAGCTCGATGGTGTCACCAGCTTTGGAATGGGCGGTGACGTAGTGCAACGCACCGCTGTCATCGACGTTCACCCGGCTGAACAGATTCAGGGTCATCAGCAAGTCAGACAACCCCAACCCCCATTTGCCCAGTTCGACCAATAAGTTGTCGGTGCCGTTACGGAAAAAGCCATTGCGCAATTCTTGATAGCGGCCTTGGCCGTATTTTTCTGCAACTTCTTCGGCGCATAAAATCCCGCCGATGCTGTCGCTCCCACCGCAGGTGTCGGCCACGATGGCCGCCAGCACTCGGCCCATGTCCGAGTACAGACAATGGCCGCTGGTAAGCTTGGCCGTGTGTTGGCATTTCAGGCTGTCCGGCAAATTCAGACGCTCGGTTTTTTCGTTGGCGTTGAGCAGCGTCAGGCTGACGTTGGCGCCACCCTGAATGTCGGTGAAACGCAGCAATTGGCCGCGCTTGAGGACGAACGAACGGTGGCCGCCTCCTGGGATCAGCTCTTCAGAGAACACCGGAAACAGCGTGGTGGAGTCAGTCATAGGGAAAAGTCCTCTAAACCGTTTGCAGCGATTCAATCGCAGCGCGTGCAACGCGGCGGTCGCTGTTCAAGGGAATGTCATAGGTGATTCTGGCGCCATAAGCACCGGGCGCTTGAGGGTCGTGGCGAACCTTGTCAAACACCAGCAAGCGCGTGCCGAGGCTGAAGCCTTCGGATAAATCGTGGGTGACCATGAACACGGTCAATTGAGTTTCCCGCCACAACTCCAGCAACAAACCGTGCATGTCTTTGCGAATGCCCGGATCAAGAGCGCCGAATGGCTCGTCCAGCAGTAAAACCCGAGGTTGCATGATGAGCGCTTGCGCAATGGCCAGTCGTTGTTGCATACCGCCCGAAAGCTGTGTCGGGTATTTGTCCAATGAATGCCCAAGACCTACCTTGTTCAGCAATTGGGCCGCCTGATCTCTGGCTTGGCGTTTGGCCTTGCCGAAAAGCCGACCCAGCAACGCCGAGCGCGGCAGTTCAAGGCCCAGCGCGACATTGTTGAGCACCGACAGGTGAGGGAAGACTGAATAGCGTTGGAACACCACGCCCCGGCTAGCATTTGGCTCGCCGACCAAGGGTTTACCGTCTAAAAGGATGTGCCCGCGACTTGGCACTTCCTGGCCCAACAACAGGCGCAGAAAGGTCGATTTGCCGCAGCCTGACGCGCCGACCAAGGTGCAGAACTCACCTTCATCAACGCTTAGGTTCAGGCGCTCCAGTACGGGTTGCTTGTCGTATTCCTGCCAAACGTTTTTCACCGAAATGAAGCTCATACGCGGGCTCCCTCGTACCAAGGAAAAGCCCGTCGGGTCAGGGCCTTGAGGGCCCAATCCATGAGCCATGCCAGCAATGTGATCCAGACCACATAAGGCAGAATCACATCCATGGCCAAATAACGCCGCACCAGAAAAATCCGGTAACCAAGGCCGTCAATCGACGCAATGGCTTCGGCTGCGATCAGGAACAACCACGCTGAGCCTAATACCAACCGCAGTGAGATCAACAAACGCGGGAGCAGTTGCGGCAGGATCACCCGCAGGATCAAGGTCCAGGTAGAGGCGCCGAGGGTCTGTGCCTTGATCAGCAATTCCACCGGAATCTCCTGCGCGCGCTGCTCCAGATCGCGAGCCAGAATCGGCGTGATACCGATCACGATCAGCATGACTTTCGATAGCTCTCCTAGGCCGAACACGATGAACAGGATCGGTAAAATCGCCAGCGGCGGCACCATGGACAACACGGTTAGCACTGGTGATAAAGACGCGCCGAACAGCGGCACGATGCCCGACGCGATCCCCAGGCATAGACCGAGCAACGCACTGATGCCCAAGCCGATGGCCAACCGTTGCAAGCTGGAACCCGTGTCTTGCCATAGCAAATAACCTCCGGTGCGCGGGTCTTCAATGAAGGCCATGCGCTTGACCGATTCGGTCATTTGCACCGCGCTGGGCAGCAATTTGTCGTTGGGGTTTTCCGCCAACCGAGTCGCCGAACCCATGAAATAGGCAATCAGCACCAAAGCAAACGGCAGGATTACCAAAATCAGGCGACTGGCACGATCTGGGCGCAGGTTTATCAAGCGCATGGGCAATACCCTTTAGGCGGGATGCGTTAAAGCTTGCCGTCGGCAGCCATCTGCACGTAGCTGGGGTCAAAATGCAGCTTGAGGTTGGTTTTGTCGCCGAGAGTGACATTGTTGGCAAACGACATGCCTACTGCGCCAGTATCTTTGGCGCCTTGGCCGAGCAGCCCGTGTTGGAAAGAGAACTCCGCCACTTTGCGCATGGTCATCGGCAACTGAGTGCTGTTGGCGAACGCGAGGGCTTCCTTGGGCGTTGCGAACAATTTGGTGGTGTCCAGTTGCGACTGGAAACCGGCCAAATCAGTACCCGATGCTTTGGCCATGTGTTCCAACGCAGCGGTGCTGGCGGCAGATTTTGCGTTCATCAACGCCACCACTTCAAACCAGGCGCCGGTCAGTGCTCTGCCCAGTGCAGGGTTGTCTTTGAGGGTTTGGGAGTTGACCACCATCATGTCCATGATCTCGCCCGGAATCTTGCTGGAGTCGAACACTTCGGTTACACCGGGCTTGGCCTTTATGTCCGCTAACATGGGGTTCCAGGTGGTCACGGCCTTGACGTCGTCGGTGTTGAACGCGGCAGAAATGTCCGCGTCAGAGGTGTTGACCACAGTCAGGTCTTTTTCCGAGAGATCAACCGTGTCCAGCGCCCGGGCCAGCAGGTAGTGGGAAACCGACAACTCCACCAGGTTTACCCTCATGCCCTTGAGGTCGGTGACTTTCTTGCCGGTGCCCTTGATCACAATGCCGTCGTTGCCGTTGGAGAAGTCGCTGACGATCAGCGCCGTACTGGCGACACCGCCTGCGGCGGGAATCGTCAGGGCGTCCATGTTGGTCATGGTGCAGCCATCGAACTGGCCAGCAGTGTATTGATTAATGGATTCGACGTAATCGTTGATCTGAGTGACATCGATTTTGATGCCGTACTTTTTCGCCCACTTGTCGACGATGCCCTGAGCGCCAGCATATTCCCATGGCATCCAGCCGGCATAAATTGTCCAGCAGACGTTGAAGTGCTGTTTCGGGACGGCCTGAGCCGAGAAACTCAATACCGCGATCAGGCTGGCGGCAAGCAAGGAAAACAGACGGGGCTTTCGGATGGTGAGCTGCATAGTAGAGATCTCCAGTAGGAAAAAAGGCGAGCAAGAGTCACGTGACACCACTGGTGTCCCTGTCTCCCGGGCTTTTATCCCGCCGTGTAACCTCTACTGGAGGTCGCCAACTCTCGGACCAGCCACTCGCCAGAAGCGAGCCGGAACCCTAGTGGGCTATTGCAAATTGTGGTGCCGCGAACCTGTTTTGACTCCTGCACACAATTTGTTAAGCGAGAGCCGTGCCAAGTTGCGCCGAGCCTTCTGGCTCGACGCTTGGCGCATGGGTCGACGGCGAAGCACTGCCGGGTTTGCCTTAGAATGGTGCGGGGTTGCACCGAGCGGGGGCGCATCTTGTTACATATATAATTGCCGCGAGGACGCACTGAAATGTCTTTTTACAGTCTGATTTTATGTCCGTCAGAGGTTGACTGATGCCGACCAGCGTCGCTGTTTGGCTTATAGCGGTCCAGGAGGCCGCCATGTATCGACAAACTTTGCTTATTGCTTTGCTGGGTTTGACGCTGGCAGGTTGTTACGCGGGACCGGGTTATTACGAATCAGATGTGTACACCGCGCCCGTGCCGGTTTACGGAGGCTATTACTACGGTGCCGGGGGTTACGATCGTTACTATGGCTCGGGCTATGTTATCGGCCAACCTCGTTATTACGGTCCTCGTTCCGGTGTTTATTATCAAGGAGGCCATGGTTATGGCCGTCCAGGCTACGGGAATGGTCCTTGGCCCGGACGTGGTTACGCACCGGGTGCACCGGATTATCACGGTGGCTTTGGTTATCGCCAACACCCGGGTTGGGGCGGTCGTCGGCCAGATTCGGGAGACTTCCATGGCGGTTGGCATGGCGGACACGATGGTCATGGCCAGGGGGGCCGTCGATAGGTGATATCACCATGTACCGACTCGTATTACTGATTGTTTATATAAGTGTGGCGCTTGCCAGTGGTGAAGTCGACGCGGAAGGCTATGGCGCCGAGCACAATTACGGTCAGCCGGGCTCTGTGACGAAGCCCATTTACGCCGCCCCACGGCCCAGTTACGAAACCGCCCCTCCACGTATGGAATCGTCCCCGCCAACTGTTGATCCGCACCCTGCCGGCCAGGCTTGGGATCCTCGCTACCATGGTAACCCCGGCTATAAGCCCGGCCCGCCACAGCATTACGACCGACAGTAAGACTGTCGTAACGGTGCGGGCGGTGGGCGGGCCCTTGGGATAGACCGTAGGCATGGGGCGGACACAATCTCTATTAAGGCTGTCGGCGGTGCGATTTTTCTCACGCTATCGCAGCCCGCGTTGTCTGTGAGCCTAGTATTGCGAAAGATCCGCTAACGGGTGCCGGCCCTCCCATGCCTTGGCGAAGTGCGCATCAATCACTGTCACTGGAATCGTTGCCACGTCCTGCCAATGCCAATGGGGTTTTTGGTCCTTGTCGATCAAGCGCGCTCGGACGCCTTCGCTGAATTCAGGATGACGACAGCAGTTGAGGCTTAGGCTGTATTCCATCTGAAAGACTTCAGCCAACGACATATTCCGTGCGCGTTTGATCTGCTCCCATACCAGATGTGCAGTCAAGGGACAGCCTTCACTCAAATTTTTCGCTGCGCGATTGAGCAGTGCGTCATCATGAGGTTGCAACTGAGTTAAAGCGCGCCAAGCAGAAGGCAAGTCGCCGACATCCAGCAGTTCGTCTATCTGCTGACGACGCGGTAACCATTGCGCCTCAGGCATCTCTCGCACAGCTTCCTGTTGCAGGGCTTTAAGTAAGCTATTGAGTTGCACCGATGTTTGTTCCTGCCAGTTCAGTTGCAACAAACCTTCAACTAACTCCTCTTGCTGCTCATCCAACAAAAACCGGTCAGCTAAATCCAGGTCCAGCGCATCACGCGCGTTGATGTGCGAGCCCGTCAGCCCGAGGAATAGGCCTAATTTGCCGGGTAATCGGGACAAAAACCAACTTGCGCCGACGTCAGGAAATAGGCCGATGCTGATTTCCGGCATGGCCAAACGGCTGCTAGAGGTCACGACGCGGATATTTGCGCCCTGCAACAGGCCCATGCCGCCGCCCAGCACATAGCCGTGGCCCCAGCAGATCAGCGGTTTGGGGTACGTATGTAACTGATAGTCGAGACGGTATTCTGCCGCGAAAAACTGCGCGGCCAAAGGAGGCACTCCACCTGGATCGGCTAAACACGCCTCTACCAGACTGCGCACATCTCCTCCGGCACAAAAGGCTTTGCCGCCGTTACCGCGAAGCATCACGCAGACGATTTGCGGGTCATCGGCCCACGCTTCCAAACGCTCAGCCAGCGCCTTTATCATTGGCAAGGACAAGGCATTTAGAGATTTTTCCGCGTCCAGGCTGGCAATACCAATGCGCGCGCCGTCTTGGGCAGGAAGTTCTTCAAATTGCAGATTCATCGTGACCTCTCGGGGGACGGGGCAACTTTGCGTTAAGTCTGTGATACCCCGGCGCGCCTCTAGTTGCAAACGGCGATTTGAAAAGAAGTGGAGGAAGTGAGGCTTTATGCTTAGCGCATTGACATAAAGGGCCAGCTTTCCTAGTGTCCGCACATTGTCTTCTGCAGGTGTGACATGACAAACGACGATCGGATCAAACTTGAGCCTAGCTGGAAGCACGCATTGCGTGATGAATTCGAGCAGCCGTACATGAATGAACTGCGCGAATTTTTGCGCCATGAGCATGCGTCAGGCAAGGAAATCTATCCGCCAGGGCCGATGATTTTCAATGCGCTGAATTCCACGCCCCTGGATAAGGTCAAGGTGGTGATCCTTGGCCAAGACCCGTATCACGGCCCCGGTCAGGCCCACGGTTTGTGCTTTTCAGTGCAGCCCGGCGTTCCGACCCCGCCGTCGCTGGTCAATATCTATAAAGAGCTCAAACGTGATCTGAACATTGACATCGCTAACCATGGCTACCTGCAATCGTGGGCCGACCAAGGCGTATTGTTGCTCAACACCACGCTGACGGTCGAACGCGCCAACGCCGCTTCACACGCAAAAAAGGGTTGGCAGCACTTTACCGACAAGGTCATCGAGACGGCCAGTGCGCATCAGCCCCATCTGGTGTTCCTGCTGTGGGGCGCCCATGCGCAAAGCAAGCAGAAGCTGATCGACGCGAGCAAACACTTGGTATTGATCTCGGTACACCCGTCGCCGCTGTCGGCTTATAAAGGCTTTTTGGGGAATGGGCACTTTGGCCGGACCAATAAGTATCTGCAGCAAAATGGCTTGACCCCGATTGACTGGAAGTTGCCGGTCTAGAAGGCGCAGGCTTTACGATAATCGCTCAATTAGCCCGGAACCTGTTTAGAAATCGGTTGTTCAACTCCGTTACTTTCCGGGATCACTGATCAAACCAAACTCCTTGGCCAGGACTTTGTAGTCTGCCACTTGCTTCTTCACATAGACGTCCAATGCTTCACCGGTCATGGCAAAGGGAAACAGTTCGCGTTGATCACGCAATGTGGCGAAGTCATCTGAAGCCAGCAGTGTGTCGAAGGCGGCTTTCCACCATGCGTAGTCCTCTTCGCTGACTTTTGGCCCTAGGTAAAAACCGCGAACTACTGGCCAAACGATGTCGTAGCCCTGTTCCTTGGCAGTGGGAATGTCTTTCATTTCTGGCTCGTCAAGGCGCGCTTCGGAAAATACCGCGAGCAGTCGCATTTCGCCGCTAAGGACGTGCGGCATTGAGTCTGAAATGTCGGTACTGCCTACCTGAATATTGCCGGCGAGCAATGCAGTGGAAATTTCACCCCCGCCCTCGAGCGCGACATAACGCAGGTCACGCGGGTTGATACCGGCAGCTTTAGCGATCAACGCAGTCTGCATCCAGTCTTGGTCGCCGATGGTTCCGCTAGAACCGATAGCCACTTTGCTCGGGTCTTTTTTTAGCGCTTTAACCAGATCGTCAAGGTTCCGGTAAGGCGAATCGCTTTTCACCGCAATAGCGCCATAGGTGATACCGATCGCAGCCAGCCAACGCACTGCGTTCTCGTCGAAGCGGCCGAATTTACCTTGCGCCAGGTTCAACAGCGAGCCGCTGGACCAGGTAACCAAGGTGCCTCCATCGGCCGGGTGCTGAGCAACGACTGCGTTATAGGCCACCGCGCCAACGCCCCCCGGCATGTAGGTGATGCGCATGGGTGTGCTCAGAAATTTCTCACCCATCAGCGCGCTTTGCGCCAGTTTGCAGGTGAGGTCGAAAGCGCCTCCAGGCGAGGCTGGAGCTATGCATTCCGGGCGTTTGGGTTCAGCGGCGAATAACTGGCTGGCAACTAGTATGCAGCCGACAATAAAGGTGAAACGTCGCAAAAATAATGCCACGAAGTACTCCATTTTCTTGTTCTTATTAGAAAACGCGTCGAGGCGTTTTTCAGTTTTACCGCAGCGGTGGGCCAGTGTAACGGGAGGCTAAAAGGTGAAGCTTTCACCAACCTTTCATAGGGCTCAGAGTTGCGCTTGATTTGCTTTTGGTGCTTCACAGCAGACGACACGGCTGTAAACTTCGCGGCTTATAAGCCTAAGAAATGAGTGAAGTCGATGCGTGTACTTCTCGTCGAAGACCATCTGCAATTGGCCGAAAGTGTCACGTTGGCCCTAAAAAGCCAAGGCTTGACGGTCGATGTTCTGCACGACGGCGTGGCTGCTGATCTGGCATTGAGCAGCGAGCACTACGCTGTTGTGATTTTAGATGTGGGGTTGCCGCGAATGGACGGCTTTGAAGTGCTGGCTCGTTTGCGAGCAAGGGGCAAGAACCTTCCGGTGCTGATGTTGACCGCCCGTAGCGATGTCAAAGATCGGGTTCATGGCCTCAATCTCGGCGCCGACGATTACCTGGCTAAACCTTTCGAACTCTCCGAGCTGGAGGCGCGGGTCAAGGCGTTGCTGCGTCGTAGCGTGTTAGGCGGTGAGCGTCAGCAGCGTTGCGGTGCGTTGGTTTACGACCTCGATACGCGACGCTTCGCGTTGGGAGAAGCGTTACTAATCTTGACCTCCCGTGAGCAAGCGGTGCTTGAGGCACTGATTGCGCGGCCCGGACGCGTGATGAGCAAGGAGCAATTGGCGGCGCAAGTATTTGGCTTGGATGAAGAGGCCAGCCCCGACGCCATCGAAATCTATGTCCACCGCCTGCGCAAAAAAATCGGCGGGCATCCGATTGCTATCGTGACCTTTCGTGGACTCGGTTATTTATTGGAAAGCCGCGATGCATGATGCGTCAGGCAGCTTGCGCGGGCGGTTGCTGTGGAACCTTGGCCTGTTGCTCACAGCATTAATGCTGGCCAGTGGCTTAAGCGCTTATTGGAATGGTCGTGAAGCTGCCGATACGGCTTATGACCGCACGTTACTTGCCTCTGCTCGCACCATTGCCGCTGGAGTTTCTCAGCGCGATGGCAGCCTTAGCGCTGACGTGCCTTACGTGGCCCTGGACACCTTCGCCTACGACAGCGCCGGGCGGATTTATTACCAGGTCAACGACATTAATAAGCAGCTTATTTCGGGCTACGAAAACTTGCCTGCACCACCGCCGGGAACGTTGCGTACTGATGACTATCCTGCGTTGGCGAGCTTTTATAATGGCCGTTATAAGGGACAAAGCGTGCGTGTCGTTAGCTTGCTTAAGCCCGTCAGTGATCCAAACATGAATGGCATGGCGGAAATTCGGGTAGCCGAAACCGAAGAAGCTCGCGAGCGCATGGCGCGCAGTCTGATGGCCGACACATTGGTGCGTTTGGGCCTGTTGGGTGCGGGCGCGCTGGTGTTGGTATGGATCACCGTCAGCGCGGCACTCCGTCCGCTGGAGCGTCTGCGCAAGGCGGTCGAGGCGCGTCAGCCGGATGATTTACGGGCGCTGCCGCCGGTGGACGTTCAGCGCGAACTTCAGCCGTTGGTAGGCGCTTTCAACCATTTCACTGAGCGCCTGCGTATGCAATTCGAACGTCAGGCGCAGTTCATTGCCGACGCTGCGCATGAGTTGCGCACGCCACTGGCGGCGCTCAAAGCCCGGGTTGAACTTGGGTTGCGTGACACTAATCCGGCGAACTGGCGAATTACCCTGGAAGCTGCCGCACAGGGTACTGACAGGTTGACTCATCTGGCCAATCAGTTGCTGTCGCTGGCGCGCATCGAAAACGGTGCAAGATCCATTTCCGAAGGGCGGGCTCAGAGACTTGATCTGAGCCAACTGGCGCGTGAGTTGGGTATGGCGATGGCGCCGTTGGCCCATGCGCAGGGTGTTGCCTTGGCGCTGGAAGCTGATGAGGCAGTGTGGTTGCGAGGCGATCCTGTGTTGCTTAATGAGCTGTTGAGTAATTTGGTGGACAACGCGTTGGCGCACACTCCCTCGGGCGGCAATGTGATTTTGCGAGTCATCGCGCCGGGAGTGCTTGAGGTCGAAGACGACGGCCTTGGCATCCCAGAAGCGGAGCGCGGGCGGGTGTTCGAACGCTTTTATCGGCGTGATCAGCTTGGATCAGGATTGGGCTTGGCGATTGTTGGCGAAATCTGCCATGCACACCTTGCCAAAATCAGCCTCCATGATGGGGCTGAGCGGGGCTTGAAGGTAAGGGTGAGATTTGCGCTCGGCATAGAATCCGAAAATCAGACACGCTAAACAAGCATGTTCATTGATTCATTCATTTCGGCGACGAGAGCGCCATCTTTAAGGTCTAGACCGAGGCGGATGAAGGCAGGCAGATTGCCCAGTTCCAACGTAGCGAAGGGATGGTGGGTACCGTGATAACTGTGCACCGTCGCAACTTGCACCAGATCGACATAATCGGCCTGATCCACTTGGCGTTCAAAGTTCTGGAACTCACCCGGCACTTTGGCCAGCATTTCTGGAAACTCCCATGCGGTGAGCAATTTTTGACCGATGATTGGGTGAATGCGGTCAATCACATGGTTGAGGCTGACTGCATCCGAAAGCAGCTCGAAATGGTCTTCGGCGTACGTCAGGATTGGCAATACGCCAATCAGGTGCATCATCCCAGCCAGCGTGGCTTTGTCCGGCTTGAGCTTGGAATGATTGCGGCACAACGTGTAGCTGATACCGGCTACCTGAAGACTTTTTACCCATATGTCGTGCATTTTTCGCGCTACAACATCCGATTTTGCCTGGAACATCTGCTCCACGACTAGACCGATTGCAAGGTTGCAGCTGTAATTGATGCCCAGCCGGGTAATGGCGGTGTGCAGGTCACTCACTTCGATACTGCCGCGCATCAACGGACTATTGACCACTTTTATCAATCGCGCGGAAAGTGCCGTATCTCCGGCGATTACTTTACTCAATTGACTGACGCTGATGTCTTGATTTTCGGCGGCCGTACGAATTTTAAGCGCTACTTTCGGCAGAGTAGGTAGAAATAGCTCGTCGCTGTTTATCGCCCGAATCAGGTCCCTTTGCACTGTGTCCGACATCGTGTTCATGTCACATCTCTTAGGCGTAGCGTGGTTCCTGCTACCGAGCACTCGACGAGCGGCTCGGGGTTGACGTCGTTCGACCTGGAAATGGTAAAGAAGTGCCAATCATTTAACGCTGAGTTTCCAGTTTGGAGTCTAGCGTGTACGGAAGGTATTTCAATTGAAGTACCAAACCGTCTGGAGCACCAATATGAATGCTGCCATCCTGTGCAACATCGGCCTGCACTACAGCCAATAATTCAATGCAGTCGGGCGCCCGCGCGGCTATGACAACTTCACCCACGGCACTGGCGTGGACCGGCGAATATAACGCTGTACCTGGCTCAGGGAGGTCAGTGCCCGCAAGAGTAAGGCGGTAGAGCCGTCGCTTGAGCTTGCCCAGATATTGCATGCGCGCCACTATTTCCTGTCCGGTGTAGCAGCCTTTTTTGAAACTGACGCCACCTATGGCTTGCAGGTTCAACATTTGCGGGATGAACGTTTCGCGGGTATTGCCAGTTACTTGGCCAATGCCAGCAAGAATCTGCCCCAGCATCCAATCGTTTAGTGAGCCTTGAGCCAGTTGTGCGGCCAGGCGACGTTGCACGTCTTCTGCCTGGTCTGCGGCGACCCAGAGCTCGGCCCGAGCGGGCGATACTCGAATAGCGATCAATGCACCGGTGCGCACCACCGAATCCGAAGCGTGGGGCAAGTCCAACCCCAGCGAAACTAACGCGCCATCGCCTTCATTGAGGCCGAAACGAACCCATCCAGCGGTTTCGTCGGTCAATTTGGATTTAGAGAAAACCGCGTATTTTTTTAAATCAGCTAACTGCGGTTCGATCAATTCGGATGCCATCGCCAAAAGGTAGCCATCACCTTCAGGCAGGATGCGGAAGCTCGATTGCATTCGGCCTTTTTGAGTGCAGCGTGCGCCGAGGGTTGCCGTCGTGTCGTTCAGGTAATTGAGGTTGCAGGTCAACTGGCCCTGGAGAAACTTACTGGCGTCAGGGCCGCGGACGGCGAGTATGCCCTCGTGGGACAGCATGCAGAAGAAAGTTGAGTCGGCCATGGGTCATCGCAGGGTAAAAAGTATGGGCACCATAATAGTGCTGAGTTCGCCGAATGGGTACAGGCGTGATCACTGATCTGTTGAAAACCCCTGCGACCAAAGCGCAGTGCGTCTCGCTGACCTGCGCCTGTATACTTGCCGCCTAATTTGAGGAGCGCTCCATGGTCGATGACGTTGAACTCAACCGGCTCTACTGGCACAGCCGCCGTGGCATGCTGGAGCTGGATGTACTGTTGGTACCGTTTGTAAAAGAGGTATACGCCACGCTAAACGCGGAAGATCGCGATTTGTATCGTCGATTACTAACCTCCGAAGACCAAGACATGTTTGGTTGGTTCATGCAGCGCGCAGAGTCAGAAGACCCAGAGCTGCAGCGTATGGTCAGAATGATTCTGGATCGTGTCCAGCCGAAGTGAGCGCTTCGAATGTCGTTGGCGGCCGTCGCGGCTATTGCTGGCGGCATATTTAATAGCGCAGGTGCTGGCGCTGATTTCGTTGTTTTTTCTAGACGTGTTTTGGTGGGGCCGTGCACTCGGCGCTTTCGCGTGTTTGGCTCATGGGGCCTGGGCGCTGCCGCAGTTTATTTTGCTGAGCTCCCCGGCAGCGTTCACCGGTTTGCGCCGCGACGCTGACGGATGGCAGCTATGGAGCGATGCCAACGGCTGGCAGGCGGTGCAATTACGTCGTGACAGTCTGGCATTGCCACTACTGGTAGTGCTGCGCTTTCGCCTTGTCAACGAGCCGCGATTAATCGGGCGCAGGGTGCGGGGCCTTTGTATTGCGCGCGACGCACTGACGCCGGAGGTACACCGGCGTTTGCGCGTGCGTTTAAAATTCAGCCGACGTAGGTGGGCGGCACCAGAATAGTATCGAGTGCCACAGGCAGCATGTCTGGGTAATCCAGGGTGTAGTGCAATCCCCGAGATTCCTTTCGCTCCATGGCCGAACTGATCATCAATTCGGCGACTTGAGCCAGATTCCTTAGCTCTATCAAGTCACGGCTGACTTTATAGTTGCTGTAAAACTCATCAATCTCGTCGAGCAGCAGACGCACTCGGTGCTGTGCACGCTGCAGGCGCTTGTTAGTGCGCACAATGCCTACGTAGTCCCACATGAATCGACGCAATTCGTCCCAGTTGTGGGCGATGATCACGTCTTCATCGGAATCGGTTACTTGGCTGGCGTCCCAGGTCGGTAGTTCTTCGGGCATGGCGGCGTTCGGTAATTGTTCGAGGATGTCCGCGGCAGCAGATCGGGCGTAGACGAAGCACTCCAGCAACGAATTGCTTGCCATTCGGTTGGCGCCGTGAAGGCCGGTAAAGCTGGTTTCGCCAATGGCATATAGGCCTGGAACGTCGGTGCGACCTTGCTCGTTGACCATCACTCCACCGCAGGTGTAGTGCGCTGCGGGCACTACCGGTATTGGCTGTTTAGTTATGTCGATGGAGAATTCGAGGCAGCGTTCATAAACAGTTGGGAAGTGGGTCTTGATGAATGCCTCGGGCTTGTGGCTGATGTCCAGATAGACGCAGTCGATGCCCAGGCGCTTCATTTCATGGTCGATGGCACGGGCGACGATATCACGTGGCGCCAATTCGGCCCGGGGATCGAAGCGCTGCATGAAGCGTTCGCCATTGGGCAATTTGAGCAATGCGCCTTCGCCTCGGAGCGCTTCGGTTACCAGGAAGCTTTTGGCTTGCGGGTGATACAGGCAGGTAGGGTGAAACTGATTGAATTCCAGATTCGCAACCCGGCAACCGGAGCGCCAAGCCATGGCTATCCCATCACCACAAGCGCCATCGGGATTGCTGGTGTACAGGTAAACTTTCGCTGCGCCGCCCGATGCGAGAATAGTAAAACGAGCACCGTAGGTATCGACTTCGCCACTGGCGCGGTTGAGCACATAGGCGCCAAGGCAGCGCTGACCTTCTAGGCCTAAGCGGCGTTCGGTGATTAAATCCACTGCAACGCGCTGCTCAAGCAGTTCGATATTAGGCCGTAGTCTCGCTTGAGACAGCAGCGTCTTGAAGATCGCGGCGCCGGTAGCGTCGGCGGCATGAATGATGCGGCGATGGCTGTGGCCGCCCTCACGCGTCAAATGGAATTCAAATCCGCCGTCTTCCGTTGTCGATTGATCATCACGGGTGAACGGCACGCCTTGGTCAATGAGCCACTGAATGGCTTCTCGGCTGTGTTCGACGGTGAAGCGCACGGCGTCTTCATGGCATAAACCACCGCCAGCATTGAGGGTGTCCTCGACATGGGACTGTACGGTATCCGTGTTGTCCAGCACTGCGGCGACGCCGCCTTGCGCCCAGAATGTCGAGCCATTGGCCAGATCGCCTTTACTCAGAATGGCAATGCGCAAATGATTGGGTAGGGTCAGCGCAAGGCTCAGGCCTGCGGCGCCGCTACCAACGATCAAGACGTCGTGTTGAAAATGTTGGCTCATGTCAGAACTCCGCTCACAGCGGCCACTAGTATATAAAGGGGTGGGTCGGCACAATAGCCGAGCTTTTATGGCATTGTGAAACCACAGCGGGGCAGGAGTGTGCTCTAGTCTGAACAGATCTGCATACCGTTTTCCCTCTGGGTAGATGGAGCCATGACTGTTTCAGTCGTGAAGTATGTTTCCTGCTCGGATAGTGGCGATGTCTTACACCTGATAGCGAAATGCCGGGAACTTTACGTACCGCCCGAGCTCAATAGCAGGTTGCCTATAAAGGGACGCGTCGTTTGTGTGCGGGTCTAATTGACCGCGCCGATAGTGAACGGCGACAAGATTATTTGCGCAGCCCGGCCATGTCCGAGCTGCGTTTTTCGTGCGGGCTAATGACTGTCCGTAGGAAACTTGCTTGAAGGGGGAGAACTTTTGCGAAAAGCCCGAGTCTATGATTGCAGGCCAGCTCAGCGGCCGATGCAGCACTCTTTCAGGTCTACCGAGGAGTGTTCATGCTAACCCAGGAAGAGGATCAGCAGCTTGTCGAGCGCGTACAGCGCGGCGATAAACGAGCGTTTGATCTGCTCGTGCTGAAATACCAGCACAAAATTCTCGGGTTGATCGTGCGATTTGTGCACGACACCCATGAAGCCCAGGACGTTGCGCAAGAAGCGTTTATTAAAGCCTATCGCGCACTTGGTAATTTTCGCGGCGACAGCGCCTTTTATACTTGGCTGTACCGCATCGCCATTAATACGGCGAAAAACTATTTGGTGTCGAGAGGTCGGCGACCACCAGATAGCGATGTAAGGTCTGAAGACGCGGAGTTCTATGACGGTGATCATGGCCTCAAGGATATCGAGTCACCAGAGCGTGCATTGTTGAGGGATGAGATCGAGGGCACTGTCCATCGAACTATCCAGTTACTTCCGGAAGATTTACGTACGGCTCTAACTTTACGCGAATTCGACGGTCTGAGTTACGAGGACATTGCCAGTGTCATGCAGTGTCCGGTGGGTACCGTGCGATCTCGGATTTTCCGCGCTCGGGAAGCCATCGATAAAGCCCTGCAGCCGTTGTTGCAGGAGTCCTGAGACAGCGGCGATAGCCAAGAGAGGAACCGCCATGAGTCGTGAAGCCCTGCAGGAATCGCTGTCCGCAGTGATGGACAACGAAGCGGATGAGCTGGAAATACGTCGGGTGCTGAATGCCTTTGACGATGCTGATACACGTGCCACCTGGTCGCGTTACCAAGTTGCTCGTGCCGCAATGCACAAAGATTTGCTATTGCCTCATCTGGATATATCTGCTGCTGTTTCTGCCGCGATTGCCGATGAATTGAGCCCGCTCAAGGCGCCGCGCAAGCCTTGGCGTAGCTTAGGTCGCTTGGCGGTCGCTGCTTCAGTAACGGTTGCAGTGCTGGCCGGTGTGCGTTTGTACAATCAGGACGACATCGCAGGGTTGAAGCTTGCCCAGCAAGCTCCTCAGCCCGCAAATCTGGCAGTCCTGCAAGTGAAAGGTCCTGCAGTTCTGGCTGGTTACAAAGAAAGCTCTGATCTAGCCCCGGGCCCAATGGCTACTGGCGTGTTGCAAGGCCAGGCAGGCTGGCATGATCAGCGTCTGCCAGGTTATCTGCGCCAGCACGCTCAGCAAGCTGCTTTGAAAGGTACTGAAAGCGCATTGCCCTATGCCCGTGCAGCTAGCCTGGAAAACCGTTAAGGAGGACCATGCGCGCCATCCCTCTATTGCCCTTTATGCTCAGTGGGTGGCTGGTTCTTCCAGCGCATGCCGAGGACGCGCAAGACATTCTTAGACGTCTTGCGCAGGCCGAGCAACAGCAGAGCTTTCAAGGCACTTTTGTCTATGAGCGTAATGGCAGTTTCTCTACCCATCGAATCTGGCACCGTGTAGCTGGTGGCAATGTTCGTGAGCGCATGCTTCAACTTGATGGTTCTGCACAAGAGGTGCTGCGCGTTGATGGGCTTACCCAGTGCGTAAGTGGCGCTTTTGTGACCGGTATGACCAATCAGCCGAGCTCTCCGGCACGTGCGTTTGATCCCAAAAAACTATCTGCCTTCTATGAAATGAACATAGTCGGGAAGTCTCGTGTGGCCGGTCGCAATGCAATTATCGTTGCACTAATGCCGCGTGATCAACATCGCTACGGAATTGAATTACACATCGATAGCGAAACAGCATTGCCCCTGAAGTCATTATTACTCAATGACAAAGGGCAACTGCTCGAGCGATTTCAGTTCACCGAACTGGATACCCGCGACATCCCAACCGATCAGATGCTGGAAACGACTGCCGATTGCAAACCTGTTCAAGTAGTTAACATTCGAGAAGGTGTACCCAAAATTCCGTCAACTTGGCGGTCGGACTGGGTTCCTGATGGATTTCAGTTGAGTAGCAGTTCTGTACGGCAGGATGCTGCGTCCAAAGCAACGCTCACCAGTTTGATGTATGACGATGGACTGGCTCGGTTCTCAGTATTTATTGAGCCGGTAAACACTGCGGATGTTGCTGACATTCGCACTCAGTTAGGTCCCACCGTTGCGGTTTCGCGTCGGGTAGCCACCGTCTCGGGCGATTCCATGGTAACGGTTGTGGGAGAGATTCCTATAGGGACTGCTGAGCGCATTGCGCTTTCAATGCGCAGTACAGATTCGCAGCCCAAACAGGTTGCCAAATAGGTATTGGGCAACGACGGAAAGCGTCAACGTGGTCAACGAGATTTTCTCATCCTCGACAGTATGATTGGCAAAACGAGTTCGAGCGTGTTTCGTAGTTGAGATGCTGAAATGTTTTGTGAAAGTTCAAAGTTGCAAAAAAAATCGATTGTTTCTATAGGTCATAGCTCACCAGCTCTGGCCTTAGTCGTTTCTGGGTCAAGAAAATTGGCTGACAGAATGCATTCGCAGTCGCATGCGATGTGCACCAGCTTTTTCGGGCCGGTCGGTCCGACAGCTTAACCATGCTCGTTGTGAACGGGAGACGTATGTTGATACCTCGCTTAAAGTCCTATTTGTCACTCGTTGCCGCTGTATTGATGTTCAGTCAAGTGGCCATTGCCCAGGCAGAGGCTTTACCTGACTTTACCGGTTTGGTCGAGCAAGCTTCGCCTGCTGTCGTAAACATCAGTACGCGGCAAAAAATGCCTGAACGGTCCGTTGCAAGTGGTCAAATGCCCGACCTGGATGGCCTCCCGCCACAACTTCGAGAGTTCTTCGAACGCAGTATTCCCAAAGGTCAACGCACCCCTAAAGGTGATCGTCAGCGCGAGGCTCAATCTCTGGGCTCTGGCTTCATCATCTCATCCGACGGATACGTGCTGACCAATAACCACGTAATTGAAGGCGCGGACGAAATTATCGTGCGTTTGTCTGATCGCAGCGAGCTCAAAGCAAAATTAGTCGGTACCGACCCACGCACCGACGTTGCGGTGCTGAAAATTGATGGCAAGGATCTGCCCATCGTCAAAATTGGTGATTCAGACAAACTTAAAGTCGGTGAGTGGGTGTTGGCGATAGGTTCGCCGTTCGGCTTCGATCACTCTGTAACCAAAGGCATTGTTAGCGCCAAGGGCCGCAGTCTGCCTAATGACACCTATGTGCCATTCATTCAGACCGACGTCGCCATCAATCCGGGTAACTCCGGTGGCCCGCTGTTCAACATGGCCGGCGAAGTGGTCGGAATCAACTCGCAGATTTTCACCCGCTCCGGTGGATTCATGGGCCTATCCTTCGCAATTCCAATCGATGTCGCCATGGACGTTGCCAATCAACTGAAATCGGGTGGTAAGGTCAATCGCGGCTGGTTAGGCGTGGTGATTCAGGAAGTCAACAAAGACCTCGCTGAGTCCTTCGGTCTGGACAAGCCTGCCGGTGCACTGGTGGCGCAGGTGCTGGACAACGGTCCTGCGGCCAAAGGTGGTGTTCAGGTTGGTGACGTGATTCTCAGTGCCAATGGTCAGCCCATTGTCATGTCCGCCGACCTTCCACATCTGGTCGGCAACATGAAGGATGGCAGTAAAGCCGATCTTGAAGTGATTCGCGACGGCAAGCGTCAAACCCTGAGTGTTACCATTGGTGCACTTCCGGACGAAGGCCAGGAAATGGGAGTTCCTGGGGACGGTGTCGAGCGCAGCAGTAATCGTCTCGGTGTTTCGGTGGTTGAATTGACCGCTGAACAGAAAAAGAATTTCGATCTGAAGGGCGGTGTGGTGATCAAAGAAGTGCAGGAAGGTCCTGCGTCTTTAATTGGTCTGCAGCCGGGCGATGTGATTACCCACTTGAACAATCAGGCGATCACGTCAGCCAAAAATTTCACTGAGGTTGCTAAAGACCTGCCGAAGAATCGTTCTGTGTCCATGCGTGTCTTGCGCCAGGGCCGTGCGAGCTTTATTACATTCAAACTGGCTGAATAACTGACACATGCTTAGTAAAGGGCGGTAATCACCGCCCTTTTTTGTTTCCGTCATTCAGGGAATGCGATTGTCAGGGCTGATACCGATCGTTGCTTGCCTTACGAACGTGACGCCCCAGCCTTCCATCAGGTACAATTCCCGGCTATTTTTCGGCGGGCAGTCTGCCTGCAACCTTTTTGAGTGTTGACCCGTGAGTGATTTGAGTCATATCCGCAATTTCTCCATCATCGCCCACATTGACCATGGCAAGTCGACGCTGGCAGACCGCTTCATTCAAATGTGTGGCGGCTTGTCCGAGCGCGAAATGGAAGCTCAGGTCCTCGATTCCATGGATTTGGAGCGCGAGCGCGGCATCACCATCAAGGCTCACAGCGTTACCCTTTACTACAAGGCGCTGGACGGCAAAACCTATCAGTTGAACTTCATCGATACCCCAGGCCACGTTGACTTCACCTATGAAGTCAGCCGTTCGCTGGCTGCCTGCGAAGGCGCGCTGCTGGTTGTCGATGCGGGTCAAGGGGTTGAAGCCCAGTCTGTCGCCAACTGCTACACCGCCATCGAGCAGGGCCTTGAGGTCATGCCGGTGTTGAACAAGATCGATTTACCGCAGGCTGACCCTGATCGCGTCAAGGAAGAAATCGAGAAAATTATCGGCATTGATGCCACTGACGCAGTTGCCTGCTCGGCCAAAACCGGTCTCGGCGTCGATGAAGTACTGGAGCGTCTGGTTCACACCATCCCTGCTCCGACCGGCGATATCGATGCGCCGCTGCAAGCGTTGATCATCGATTCATGGTTCGACAACTACCTTGGCGTTGTGTCGCTGGTGCGCGTGCGCAACGGACGTGTACGCAAGGGTGACAAGATTCTGGTCAAGTCCACCGGAAAAATGCACTTGGTGGACAGCGTGGGCGTGTTTTCGCCCAAGCATACACAGACCGTTGATCTGAAAGCTGGCGAAGTAGGTTTCATCATCGCCGGCATCAAAGACATTCACGGGGCTCCCGTTGGTGACACGCTGACCCTGAGCACCACGCCTGATGTTGATGTGTTGCCCGGCTTCAAGCGTGTCCAACCGCAGGTGTATGCGGGTCTGTTTCCGGTCAGCTCTGACGATTTCGAAGACTTCCGCGAAGCGCTGCAAAAGCTCACGCTGAACGACTCTTCCCTGCAGTACGCGCCGGAAGCCTCCGACGCGCTTGGTTTCGGATTTCGTTGCGGCTTCCTTGGCATGCTCCACATGGAGATCATCCAGGAGCGTCTTGAACGCGAATACGATTTGGACCTGATCACGACCGCGCCAACAGTAATTTTCGAATTGCTGTTGAAAACGGGGGAAACGATTCTTGTCGATAACCCGTCAAAGCTTCCGGATCAGTCCACAATTGAAGACATGCGCGAACCCATTGTGCGTGCCAACATTCTTGTGCCCCAAGAGCACCTAGGCAACGTCATTACGCTGTGCATCGAAAAACGTGGCGTGCAACACGACATGTTATTCCTGGGCACTCAAGTACAAGTGACCTACGACCTGCCAATGAACGAAGTGGTTCTGGACTTCTTCGACCGTCTCAAGTCTGTAAGCCGCGGTTATGCGTCTTTGGACTACCATTTCAACCGTTACCAATCTGCAAACCTGGTCAAGCTTGATGTGTTGATTAATGGTGAGAAAGTCGACGCGTTGGCATTGATCGTGCACCGCGATAACGCGAACTTCAAAGGTCGCGCGCTAACCGAAAAGATGAAAGAACTGATTCCGCGGCAGATGTTCGATGTTGCAATCCAGGCCGCCATTGGCGGGCAGGTTGTGGCGCGTACAACGGTCAAGGCGCTCAGAAAGAACGTACTGGCCAAATGTTACGGTGGCGACGTCAGCCGTAAGCGTAAACTGCTCGAGAAGCAGAAGGCCGGTAAAAAACGCATGAAGCAGGTCGGTAATGTGGAAATTCCACAGGAAGCCTTCCTTGCAGTGCTCAGGTTGGATAGTTAGGTCCTATGTCACTAAATTTCCCGCTGTTGTTGGTCATCGCCGTTTTCGTATGCGGTTTGCTCGCTTTGCTCGATCTGGCCATTTTGGCGCCACGTCGGCGTATCGCGATAACGACTTATCAGGGCAGCGTCAGCCAGCCGGATCTCGCCATCGTAGAGCGGCTAAACAAAGAACCGTTGTTGGTTGAATACGGCAAATCATTCTTTCCAGTTCTATTCATCGTGCTGATTTTGCGCTCCTTTCTGGTAGAGCCTTTTCAGATTCCTTCGGGGTCGATGAAGCCAACACTGGACGTGGGTGATTTCATCCTGGTGAATAAGTTTTCCTACGGCATTCGCTTGCCTGTACTGGATCAGAAAGTGATCCAGATAGGTAACCCGCAGCGCGGCGATGTCATGGTGTTTCGTTACCCTAGCGACCCGAGCGTTAATTACATCAAGCGGGTAGTGGGTTTGCCTGGTGATCGAATTCGCTATACCAACGACAAGCGCCTGTTCATCAATGGTGAGTTGGTCGCTAAACAGTTGATCGGCTCTGAACCGGGCACGTTAGGTAGCGCAGAGCTTTATCAAGAGAAACTGGGTGAAGTCGAGCATCAGATTCGCCAGGAAATGAGTCGTTACCGTGCGCCACCTGATCATGAGTGGACCGTGCCTGCGGCGCACTATTTCATGATGGGTGACAACCGTGACAACTCCAATGACAGCCGTTTTTGGGACGATCCCAATATTCCCAAGGATGAGTTGGGCATGGTTCCCGACAAGAATATTGTGGGTAAAGCCTTTGCTGTCTGGATGAGCTGGCCTGAGCCGAAACTTAGTCATTTCCCGAATATCTCTCGGGTCGGCTTGATCAAGTAAGTAAATACGGCGCTGTTTCACAACAGCGCCGTATGTCATTTGGGCTGGCCTGAAACGCCGGCAGCGGCATAACAACCTTGCTTGCAATTAGAGCAGCTACGCTTGAGGTCGAATATGACATCCGCCGTTTCGCAAAAGGGTTTGTCGTTCTTTGGTTGGTTGCTGACATTGGCGCTGGTCGCTTTTGTGGCGAGCACGGCGTTCAAGGTGATTCCGCATTACCTCGACTATATGTCATTGAAGAATATTATTAGCTCGGTCGATACCGACAAAACGCTGGAAATTACGACGATCAGCGATTTTTACAGCCATGTCAGAAAGGGCATGGAGGTCAACAGCATTCGGGATTTGGATTTGAACAAGGCGTTAAGTGTGACGGTGCAGAACAATCAGTTCCTCGCCCATTTAAAATATGAGAATCGCGAACCCCTGATCGAGAATATTGATCTGGTGATAAAGTTCGATCACGAATTCAGTGTGGCAAAACCGTGAGCGTATCCTTGAGTCGCTTGGAGCGTCAGCTCGGCTACACCTTCAAGGATCAGGAACTGATGATCCTTGCCCTGACACACCGGAGTTTTGCCGGCCGTAACAACGAGCGTCTGGAGTTCCTCGGTGACGCTATTTTGAACTTTGTCGCCGGGGAAGCTTTGTTCGACCGCTTCCCTCTGGCGCGAGAGGGCCAGTTATCGCGGCTTCGGGCGCGCTTGGTAAAGGGTGAAACCCTGGCATTGCTGGCCCGTGGTTTCGACTTGGGCGAGTATCTGCGCTTGGGTTCCGGCGAATTGAAAAGCGGGGGGTTCCGTCGCGAATCAATTTTGGCCGACGCCTTAGAAGCGTTGATCGGTGCAATCTATCTGGACGCGGGCATGGACATGGCGCGTGAGCGTGTACTGGCCTGGCTAACCACCGAGTTCGACAGCCTGACCCTGGTTGATACCAACAAAGATCCAAAAACCCGCCTACAAGAGTTTTTGCAATCGCGCGCCTGTGACCTCCCACGTTACGAAGTGGTGGATATTCAGGGCGAACCGCACTGCCGACTGTTTTTTGTCGAGTGTGAGATCAACTTATTGAATGAAAAAAGCCGGGGTCAGGGTGTTAGTCGTCGCATTGCCGAGCAGGTAGCCGCGGCCGCAGCACTCATTGCCCTTGGTGTGGAGAACGGCCATGACTGATTCAACCGCAACTCGCTGTGGCTATGTTGCCATTGTTGGCCGCCCCAACGTGGGCAAGTCCACGCTGCTGAACCACATTCTCGGCCAAAAGCTGGCGATTACTTCACGCAAGCCGCAGACCACCCGTCACAACATGCTCGGCATCAAGACCGAAGGCCCGATTCAAGCGGTCTACGTCGATACACCCGGCATGCACAAAAATGGCGAGAAAGCGCTAAACCGCTACATGAACAAAACCGCTTCGGCCGCCTTGAAAGACGTCGACGTGGTGATTTTCGTGGTCGACCGTACCCGTTGGACCGACGAAGACCAGATGGTCCTGGAACGCATTCAGTACGTACAAGGTCCGGTCATCCTGGCGATTAACAAAACGGATCGTCTCGAAGACAAAGCTGCGTTGATGCCGCATCTGGAATGGCTACAAGGCCAATTGCCTAACGCGCAGATCGTGCCGATTTCCGCGCAACAGGGCCACAACCTTGAAGCACTGGAAGGGTTGATCGCTTCTCACTTGCCGGAAAACGATCACTTTTTCCCGGAAGATCAAATTACCGACCGCAGCAGCCGTTTCCTGGCGGCTGAACTGGTCCGTGAAAAGATCATGCGTCAGCTGGGTGCCGAACTGCCGTATCAAATCACGGTGGAAATCGAGCAATTCAAGCAGCAAGGCAAAACCTTGCATATCCACGCTTTGATTCTGGTAGAGCGTGATGGGCAGAAAAAAATCATCATTGGTGATAAGGGCGAGCGGATCAAGCGTATCGGTACCGACGCCCGCCGTGACATGGAGCTGCTGTTCGACTCCAAAGTCATGCTCAATCTGTGGGTCAAGGTCAAAGGCGGCTGGTCCGACGACGAACGCGCCTTGCGTTCGTTGGGTTACGCCGACCTTTAAGCCGAACGGCGGGTGCGGGGTCGCCTTGTCGATCCGGCACCGGGCTTGGCTCAACCGGTTATCCGTTACGCTTCCCATTGCTGCGATCTGCGAGCCTGCCTGAACGATGAGCACGCCAACCGGCCAACTTGCTTATGTGCTGCACAGCCGGGCGTACCGCGAAAGCAGCGCATTGGTTGACTTCCTCACGCCTCAAGGCTTGTTGCGCGCCGTCTTGCGCAGTGCACGCGGTAAGGCGGGCACCTTGGCCCGGCCGTTCGTACCGCTCGAAGTCGAGTTCCGTGGTCGTGGTGAGCTCAAGAATGTCGGGCGCATGGAGAGCTCTGGCCTTTCGACCTGGCTTATTGGCGAGGCACTTTTCAGTGGCCTTTACCTGAACGAACTGCTAATTCGGCTATTACCCCCTGAAGTCCCACATCCGGCTGTTTTCAACCACTATGGCGCTACTTTATTGGCATTGGCTGAAGGTCGGCCGCTGGAACCCTTGTTGCGCTCTTTCGAATGGCGCTTGCTCGATGATCTCGGTTACGGCTTTGATCTACACGCTGACATCAACGGTGAGCCTGTGGCAGCAGATGGCATGTACCGCTTACAAGTGGATGCCGGGCTGGAGCGCGTTTGGTTGTTGCAGCCCGGCGTGTTTCAGGGAGTAGAGTTGTTGGCGATGGCTGAGGCGGACTGGAACGCACCGGGCGCGCTGGCCGCAGCCAAACGCCTGATGCGCCAGGCACTCGCTGTACATTTGGGTGGGCGGCCACTGGTTAGCCGTGAATTGTTTCGTAAGCCGTGAGCAGGCTTTATGCTGCCTTGTTTTTTTGATCAACCTGACAGGAGAGATCCGTGACCCAAAGCACTCGCATTCTTCTTGGCGTGAACATCGACCACGTAGCCACCCTGCGACAGGCCCGTGGCACGCGTTACCCCGATCCGGTAAAGGCCGCGCTGGATGCCGAAGAGGCAGGAGCTGATGGCATAACTGTACATTTGCGCGAAGATCGCCGTCACATCCAGGAGCGCGACGTGCTGTTGCTCAAAGATGTGCTGCAAACACGCATGAACTTCGAGATGGGCATCACCGAAGAGATGCTCGCGTTTGCCGAGCGCCTTCGCCCGGCAAATATTTGTCTAGTTCCAGAGACGCGCCAGGAGCTGACCACGGAAGGCGGTTTAGATGTCGCGGGGCAAGAAGCGCGAATCAAGTCTGCTGTCGATCGCCTGACGAAAGTCGGTTGCGAAGTGTCTTTATTCATTGACCCTGACGAGCGGCAGATAGCGGCGTCCAAACGCATTGGCGCACCGACTATTGAATTGCATACAGGCCGTTACGCTGATGCGCAGACCCCTAGCGACGTTGTAGACGAACTGCAGCGCATAGCAGATAGCGTAGCGTTCGGGCTGGCTCAAGGCCTGATCGTCAATGCCGGTCACGGTTTGCATTACCACAACGTTGAAGCAGTTGCGGCGATCAGAGGCATCAACGAGCTGAACATCGGCCATGCGCTGGTGGCTCACGCATTATTTGTGGGTTTCAAATCGGCGGTGGCGCAGATGAAAGCGCTGATAGTGGCAGCGGCTGCCAAGGGCTGATCAGCTAGACCACATGGGTCTTATTCGCGAAAAAAATTCGCTCCCACGCCACTTTCTGTCCGGGAGCGAATTCATTGGCGAAGGTTTATTCCGAACCCAGGCCTTACGGCTTACGCGCCACAATTACGGCCCGCATCGGCGCAGGCAAGCCTTCTACCGTGCGGCTGTGGTCACCCGGGTCCAGATAGTCGCTTAACGACTGAAAACGCATCCACTCAGTCCCGCGCTGCTCCTCGACAGTGGTTGTACTGACATCGACACAATGCACGTCAACAAACCCTGCGCGCCGCAACCATAATTCCAGCGCGGGCACCGATGGCAAAAACCAGACATTGCGCATTTGTGCGTAGCGGTCTTCAGGCACCAGTACTTTCTGAACGTCGCCTTCCACCACCAAGGTCTCCATTACCAACTCGCCGCCTTTGACCAAACAGTCTTTCAGCGCCAGCAGATGATCAATCGGCGATCGCCGGTGGTAGAGCACGCCCATGGAAAATACAGTGTCGAAGCCTTCCAGGTTGGCCGGCAGGTCTTCTAGGGTAAACGGCAGGTGCCAGGCAGGCAGGTCGGGTAAAAAACGCTGCATGGCCTGGAACTGGCAGAAAAACAGCCAATTTGGATCAATCCCGATCACGCTGTCAGCCCCGGCACCCAGCATGCGCCACTGGTAATAGCCGTTACCGCACCCAACGTCCAAAACCCGCTTGCCTTTCAAGTCCAGGTGCGGCGACACCCTCGACCACTTCCAGTCGGAGCGCCATTCGGTGTCGATGTGCACGCCGAATACATCGAACGGCCCTTTGCGCCACGGTGACAAGCCCATTAGCGCGGTGCGCAGTTGTGCGCGGGTGTCAGCATCGCAGTCGTCAGTCTTATCAAGAGCAAGCGTGAAACTTTCAGTCAGGTCGACGCGTGTCGGCTTCAGCGACGGCAAGGCATCCAGCGCGCCTTGCCAGCGCTCAAGATCGCCATGACTTTTAGTCATCTTGGTATCGAGTTGCGTTTGCAGGCCATTTGCCCACTCAGCCAAGGGAGTGCCTGCCAAACGGCGGACTAGTGGAGCGAGATCAATCATGGCAGGGCAATCAAAGAGGCAAAGTTAAGGCATTGGAACCACGGCACCACTTTGGAAAACCCGGCCGCCAGCAGGCGATCCCGGTGCTCTTCAAGACTGTCGGGCTTCATCACGTTTTCGATGGCGCTGCGCTTCTGCGCAATTTCCAGTTCGCTGTAGCCGTTGGCGCGTTTGAACGCGATGTGCAGATCGGTGAGTAGAGCGTGTTCTTGATCATCGTTAAACCGCAGTTTTTCCGAAAGGATCAGCGCGCCGCCTGGAACCAGTGATTGGCGGACCCGGCTGAGCAAGGCTTGGCGTTGCGCGGGGGCGACGAATTGCAACGTAAAATTCAATGCCACCACCGAAGCTGGTTGAAATTCCAAAGCAAGAATATCGCCTTCGATGACCTCAACCGGCAACAGCTCTTGAAACATCGAATCCTGTGCTTTGAGGTATTCACGGCATCGGTTGATCATGGCCGCCGAATTGTCCACAGCGATCACCCGACAACCTTCGCTGCGTACATGGCGGCGCAACGACTGAGTAACCGCGCCAAGGGAGCTGCCCAAGTCGTACAACACGCTGTTTGGCTGGGCGAACTGCGCTGCGAGCACACCGAGATTTTCGACAATCGTGGGATAACCGGGCACCGAACGCTTGATCATGTCAGGAAAAACACGCACCACGTCTTCGTTAAAGGCGAAGTCCTGCACCTGGGCCAGTGGCTGGGCGAAAATGCGGTCGGGTTCTTTACTCACGGCGATTCCAGCGAGGAGGTTAAAAAGGCCGGCATTTTAGCGAAGTTAGTCACAGGATGCGACGTCGCACTGTCGCCAAGCAAACTTGTGGCTTTTAGGAGCAAGCTGCCGAAGGCTGCCATGCTCTGCATGACTTCAGTGGTTTAAGAGCGCAACCGGTACTCAACCGAGTCGCAGGCCTCGGCAACTTTCAAAGAAATCAGGCTTATTGGAAGTTAATTAACTGTAATAGCGCACTCAAATGTCTTTACGGGTGCGACTTCAGGTGCCCAAGGCTGTTGATAAACCATCATCAAGCGCCCGGCTCCGGCATTGGCTGCTTGATAACGCCATGCCGACTGGCCCGCAGTACCCACCACTCCGGCATTTTCCGGGTTGCTGTAAACCTCTGGACCCAAGCTACGCAATACACCGGGTGCGGGGTTTTGCACCGCCCAGCGATAGCCGGTTTCGGGTGTGCTAGGCAGGGTTAGGAGTAAGGTTTGTCCTGATTTCAACTTCAGCGGACAATCACTTTGCTTATCAAGGCTAACGATTTGACGGGGTTGTTGCACGCAAGCAGCAAGCAGGGCGAGGCTCAGGGGGACGAGCAGGCGGGCAGTCATGGAGGCTCCAGTCGTATGCAACGAACACAAAGCATAGCCTTTCTCGCCAACAAGTTGGACTGGATCTGTAGGAGTCAACTTGTTGGCGAAGCGATTAACCCTTAAAACAATATCTTCGCCACATCGGCAAAGCGCTTGGCAAAGTGCACGGTAATACCTTCCTTAAGGTAGTCCGGCAGCTCGTCGAAGTTGCCACGATTGGGTTCCGGCAGGATTAATTCGTGGATCTTTTGCCGACGTGCGGCGATGACTTTCTCACGTACCCCGCCAATCGGCAGTACATGCCCAGTCAGCGTCAGTTCTCCCGTCATAGCCACCCCCCTTTTAGGCGCCTGGTTGCGCGCCAACGAAAGCAGCGCGCTGGCCATGGTTACGCCAGCGCTCGGGCCGTCTTTCGGTGTCGCGCCCTCGGGCACGTGTAAATGCACAAATGCCTCATCAAAGAATCGTGGATCACCGCCGAATTGCGCAAGGTTGGCGCTGACGTAGCTGTAAGCGATTTCCGCAGACTCTTTCATCACATCGCCCAACTGCCCGGTGAGTTTGAAACCGCGATTGAGCGTGTGGATACGGGTGGCTTCGATAGGCAAAGTTGCGCCGCCCATGCTGGTCCAGGCCAAGCCGGTGATGACGCCAGTACCGGATAGCACTTGTTCGTTACGGAAGACCACCGTCCCCAGCGATGCTTCGAGGTCTTTGGGTCCGAGTTTGATCACCAGGTTCGGGCTGTCGATCAGCTTGACCACCGCTTTGCGCACCAGTTTGCCAAGTTGTTTTTCCAACTGCCGAACGCCAGCTTCTCGTGCGTAGCCGTCGATGACCTGACGCAACGCGCTGTCGCTGATGCTCAGGCTGGTTTTCGACACGCCGGCTTTTGCCAATTGCTTTGGCCACAAGTGACGTTTGGCGATGGCGAGCTTTTCTTCAGTGATGTAGCCCGATAGGCGAATCACTTCCATCCGGTCCAATAGCGGGCCGGGAATCGAATCCAGGGTGTTGGCGGTGCAGACGAACAGCACCTTCGACAGGTCCAGACGCAAATCCAGGTAGTGATCGAGGAATTCGACGTTTTGTTCTGGATCGAGGGTTTCCAGCAGCGCTGAGGCCGGGTCGCCTTGGTAGCTTTGGCCCATTTTGTCGATCTCGTCGAGCATTATCACCGGGTTCATGACTTCGACTTCTTTCAGCGCTTGGACCAACTTGCCCGGCTGCGCGCCGATGTAAGTTCGACGGTGACCTTTGATTTCTGCTTCGTCGCGCATGCCGCCGACGCTGAAACGATAGAACGGGCGCCCCAGTGATTCTGCAATCGAGCGGCCGACGCTGGTTTTGCCGACCCCGGGGGGGCCAACCAGCAACACAATTGAGCCGCTGATCTCGCCTTTGTAAGCGCCTACCGCAAGGAATTCGAGAATGCGACTCTTGATGTCATCCAGCCCGGCATGGTGCTGGTCGAGTACCTTGCGCGCATGCTTGAGGTCCAGCTTGTCTTTACCGTAAACACCCCATGGCACCGAACTGGCCCAGTCAAGGTAATTGCGCGTGACCGCATATTCTGGTGAGCCGGTTTCGAGGATCGAGAGTTTGCTCATCTCTTCGTCGATGCGCTTGCGGGCCTGCGGCGGCAATGTTTTGCCTTCCAGTCGCTGTTCAAACTGTTCGATGTCGGCGCTGCGGTCGTCTTTGCTTAAGCCCAGCTCTTGCTGAATGACTTTTAGTTGTTCCTTAAGAAAGAACTCGCGTTGATGTTCGCCGATCTTACGATTCACTTCGGCGGAAATTTCTTTTTGCAGTCGCGCCACTTCGACTTCTTTGCGCAGCATTGGCAGGACTTTTTCCATGCGCTTGAGCATGGGCACGCAATCGAGCACTTGTTGTAACTCAACCCCGGTGGCCGAGGTCAGTGCGGCGGCGAAATCGGTGAGCGGCGAAGGGTCGTTGGGGCTGAAGCGGTTCAGGTAGTTTTTTAATTCTTCGCTGTATAGCGGGTTCAGCGGCAACAATTCCTTGATCGCATTGATCAGGGCCATGCCATACGCCTTAACTTCGTCAGTCGCTTCGACGGACGTCTGCGGGTATTCAACCTCAACCAGGTACGGTGGGCGATGGTGTTTGAGCCAGGTTCGGATGCGGACGCGGTTTAGCCCTTGAGCCACGAACTGCAACTTGCCATTCTCGCGACTGGCATGATGGACCTTCACCAGAGTCCCGTATTCGGGCAAGGCTTGGGTATCGAAATGGCGGGTATCGTCAGCTGGCGCGTCCATGAAAAACAGGGCCAGGGAATGATGGTCAGACTTGCTGACCAGCTCAAGGGTCTCGGCCCAAGGCTCTTCGTTGACTATCACCGGCAATACTTGGGCCGGAAAGAATGGTCGGTTGTGAATCGGAATGATGTATACCTTGTCAGGAAGACTTTGTCCCGGCAAAGCCAAACTGGTGCTGGTGGAGCCTGAAGCTACTTCGTGTTCTGCATTAACGTCATCTGACACAGTCGCTGAGTCGTTTTGCTGGTCGCTCATGGGGCACCTGCATTATTGGATATGCTGTTTAAATGGGGCACGCCATAGCAGGTTTCAATGGCCTGATAAAATTGATTCACCAGGCTTAGGTTGCTGTCTGAAATGCCGATACGATTAAGACGGCTCGACGACAGTAGTAGCTAAATGCCTTTTTAAAAGCGTGACCTTCTCAATGCATGTCACTAATCTGTCCTGCTAGTTCTTTCGTTGCCAATGCAGGCGTACAGTTAATCGGCTTTGTAGCTACGGAATGGATACAGGTATGCCTCGCGTTTTTTCTACAGTTGTCCTGGTGATGTATTCGGTCATTTTCACGATGGGCGCGTCCGCCGCCAATTTCGATGCAGATATCGTGGACCAGAGTGGCAAGCCGTTGCACTTTGCAGTGCTGACGCTGCAGGGTCCATCAGGCAACCTGGCGCTGGCACTTAAAGCCGATATGGACCAACGCGACCAGCAATTCGAACCGCATGTGCTAGCCGTCCATTCCGGCACGCAAGTCGCCTTTCCCAACAGCGATAACGTCCGCCATCAAGTGTATTCGTTCTCCCCTGCCAAACGTTTTGAACTAAGGCTATACGGAGGAACGCCCTCATTACCGGTGCTGTTCGACAAACCGGGTGTGGTGGTGCTGGGCTGCAATATTCACGACTCTATGCTGGGCTACATTTATGTCACTGACGATCCATGGTTTGCCGTGAGCGGTGGTGACGGTGCGATTAAATTCGACCAACTGCCTGCTGGGCATTACAAAGTAACGCTCTGGCATCCTGATTCGCCCGATATGCAATCAACATCGGGTGGCGAGATCGACGTCCCGGTCAAAGGGTTGCGCCAACGATTCACGCTGACGGTACAACCCAAAGACACGGGTACGGACCGCCCCCCGGCGTCGAGTGCCTTTGGCGACGCCTTTAATAAGGCCGCACATGAATGAACCTTCGCAGTAGTTTTCAGGCGCGCATCGCTTGCGTATTGATCCTGTTAATGCTGGTGGTGATTGGCGCCGTGTATTTTGCGGTCAAGGTGGCCACCGATAATGCGGTGCGGATTCAGGCCGAAGAACAGTTGGAAGTGGGTACCCGCGTATTCCAGAGTTTGCTGGATATACGTGGCCGACAATTGCGCGATGGCGTGCAATTGGTGGCAGCAGATTTCGGTTTTCGGGACGCTGTAGCCAGCGGCGATTCAGCGACCATCCGCTCGGTCCTGCTTAATCATGGCGCACGGATCAACGCCAGTGACATGTTCCTGCTGAGCATGGATGGCAAAGTCTTGGCTAGCACCGTGGATCAGATCCCTGAAGGCAGCCAGTTCCGTTTTGACGAGGCGTTGCGCCAAATTCGCAACAGTCCCTCGGCACTGATCGTGCCGCTAGATGGCAAGCCGCATCTCTTGGTGGAAAGTACTGTTCTAGCGCCGTTGCCCATTGGCCGGGTGGTGATGGGCTTTGCAATTGACATCGATTTTGCCCAAGAACTGCGCTCTCTAAGCGGTCTGGAAGTTTCGTTTCTTGCCGTTGATAGTCAGCAATCAGGGCAAATGGTCAGCACCCAGCCCGATTCACTTTATAGCAGCCTCAACAGCGTGATGCTCGACACGTCTCAAGGTCGGCAAATGCACCTGACCCAGCATATGAATCAACGCTTTCTCAGTCAGTCGCTGGCCTTGGTCAATTCAGGTAATCCTGAAGACGGACAAGTGATCGCCCTGCTGCAAAGTCCGGTGGATCGGGCCATGCAAGCGTTCGCTTCGCTAGACGAAAAAATTATCTGGATCGCCCTCGCTGCCCTATTGGCGTCGCTGGCCGGAGCTCTGCTACTGGCGCGCAACGTTTCATTACCGGTGCGTGCATTGGCGCAAGCGGCAGAACGCATTGGTGAAGGCGATTATCAAACGCCGCTGGTTCTCGAGCGCAGCGATGAATTAGGTCGACTCGCGAGTGCTTTTAACTTGATGCAAAGCGGCATCGCTGAGCGCGAACAGCAACTGGCACACAACGCCCTTCACGATACTCTCACCGGCTTGCCTAACCGAGCATTGGCCATGGAGCGTCTGGGCAGTTCGATTGCTGCTGAGCGGCCAGTGGCGTTGCTGTATCTAGATATTGTCAACTTCAGGGCGATCAATGAAAGCATCGGCGCTGAAGGTGTTGATCATATGCTGCAAGGAGTGAGTGCTCGGGTGCAGGCAGTTCTACGTCCTGGCGACACAGTGGCGAGACTCACTGCCAATGAGTTTTTGCTGTTGCTGGAAAATACCAGCAGTGATGGCGCCGTCGCTATGGCCGACAAATTGCAGCAACTCTTGCTTAAGCCCCAGCGGATAGGAAGTCATGACTTGTCGCTGGATTGCTGTGTGGGTATTGCGGTATATCCAGCCGACGGTGCCGCGCCGCAGGAGTTGCTCAGCCGAGCTGCCATTGCACGACAAGATGCCGCCCTTCTGCCGGGTCGTTTGCAAATCTATCAACAGGGGCGCGATGTGGCCCACCAACGCCAGATCAGCCTGATTCGCGATTTGCGTCATGCAGCGGCCAATAACGAGTTGGTTTTGCATTACCAGCCCAAGCTGGACATCCGTCAGGGGCGGGTGCGCCAGGCCGAAGCACTGTTACGTTGGCAGCATCCCCAATTCGGTTTGGTTTCTCCGCTGGAGTTTATCGTTCTTGCCGAGCGCACTGGCAGCATTCATTTGTTGACCCATTGGGTCATTGAAGAAGTCATGCGCCAGTGGGCTCAATGGAACCGCCGCGGCTTGCAGGTGCAGATATCCCTGAACATTTCAGCAGACGATTTGCTCAGCGACGAACTCGTCGGGCGTGTGTCGGCTTTGCTTCACCAGTACCAGGTTCCGGCCGATCAATTGATCTTTGAAATCACCGAAAGCGCCGTCATGCGCGAACCCGAACACGCATTGAAAGTGCTGCACCTTTTGCGTGAATGTGGCATCAGCCTGTCGGTAGATGACTTCGGCACGGGCTATTCGTCATTGGCGCACCTCAAGCGTCTACCGGTGCAGGAACTCAAAATAGATCAGTCGTTTGTCCGTGACCTGGACGAGACCAGTGAAGACGCGGTCATCGTCCGCTCGACCATTGAGATGAGTCATAACCTGGGGCTCAAAGTGGTGGCCGAAGGCGTCGAGTATGAACGCAGCCTGCGCCTCCTTGAACGTTGGCACTGCGACACTGCTCAGGGTTACCTGATCAGTCGTCCGCTGACCGCCGCGGCGTTTGAGGTGTGGATTGCACAGCCGTTAAGTCCACTAAGCCTGATGGTGCACTGATTTATGGGTTGTCGTCTGTGCTTGGTGTTAAGCGGTTTGGCCATTTTGTTCTGTACGAGCGCCGAAGGTGATCAAGGTCGGTTGATTGCCACCGGGGGTGCCAGCAGCATCGAGGGCGCCGCTGGCGGAGGGGTCACGCCGTGGGCGGTTTTGGCCGGGTACGGCGAGGCGGGCGAGTGGGGCAGTTCTGTGTTCGCCACCCATATTGACTTGCCGGACTACGCCCTGGATGTGGCAGGCATGGCTGTAGCGTTTGATAACCGCGTCGAGATGTCGTACGCGCACCAGCGGTTGGACATTGGGTCGCTGGCGGGCAAGTTGCATCTTCCCCGAGACAGCTTGAGCCAAGACATTTTTGGGCTAAAAGTGCGGTTGTTCGGGGACGTTATTTACGATGACCTGCCACAAGTCTCGTTGGGCCTGGAATACAAACATCAAGACGACTTTTTAGTTTCGCAACTGGCGGGCGCCAGACGTGCATCCGACGTCGAGGGTTATTTGACGGCGAGCCGTATGTTCATTGGTGCGGCGTTTGGTTACAACCTGCTGCTCAATGGTGGTGTGCGTTACAGTCGCGCTAACGAGTTGGGGTTGCTTGGTTTTGGCGGAGACCTTAATGACACCCGCAGCTTACTCAAGGAAGGCTCGGTCGCCGTGCTATTTAACCCACACTGGGCGATGGGCATGGAATACCGCGAGAAGCCGGACAACCTGTCGTTCTCCGGTGAGAGCGACTGGAAAGATTTGTTCGTTGGTTATTTTCCGAACAAGCACCTGTCGTTCGTGTTGGCCTATGCGCGGCTGGGCGAGATCGCCACCTTGAAGAGTCAGAACGGCACGTATTTGTCCGTGCAAGGAAGTTTTTAACATGCGTCTGCTGTTGGGGTTTTTGATTGCCGTGCTGGCTGGTTGTGCGCAAACGCCGTCGCACGATGACAGTCTTTACCTCGCCCTTGGTCAGCGTGCCGGGCTTCAACGCATCGTAGAAGGCATGTTGCTGAACATTGCTCGAGACCCGCGCATCGTCGAGCATTTCAAGCGAGTCGATGTGGTCCGTCTGCGCGATAAATTGGTTGAGAAGTTCTGCGAGGAAGCCGGCGGCCCTTGTCGCTACACCGGCGATAGCATGGCTGAAGTCCATAAAGGCCAGCACTTGACCCGCAGCGATTTCAACGCCTTGGTTGAAGATCTGATCGATGCCATGGACACTCAGCACATTCCGGTACCCACCCAAAATCGCTTAATCGCCAAGCTGGCGCCGTTGCGTGGCGAAGTTATTGAGAAGTGACACCGCAGGCGAATCTTTTTCGGCAGGCGCAGCAGACAGATTCCGGATCAACTTCCTATTTCGGCGAAAGTACAGCGGTCGAACTGAATTCGTCAAAAAAAGGCGGCTACCTGCTGGTAGTCGCCTTCTTATTGACCGCTAGAACGCATCAATTTGGCAGTTTGAACGCCAAAATGTAATCGCCTTGTTTAGTTCCTAACGAGCCATGACCACCGGCCATGACCAGCACGTATTGCTTGCCGTCCTTGCCGGTGTAGGTCATTGGCGTCGTCTGGCCGCCCGCTGGCAAGCGACCTTCCCACAACTGCTTGCCGTTTCGAACGTCGTACGCACGCAAGTACTGGTCAAGGGTTGCGCTAAGGAACGCTACGCCACTTTTGGTGATGAAGGTGCCGCCCAAACTGGGTACGCCCAAGGTCAGTGGAATCGGAATTGGCGAGCTATCACGCACGGTACCGTTCTTGTGTTTCCAGATTGTGGTGTGGTTGGTCAGGTCCACAGCAGCCACATAACCCCATGCTGGCGCTTGGCATGGCAAACCCAATGGCGACAGCATTGCTTGGAGGATCACGCCATACGGCGCGCCGGTGTTTGGCTGCACACCTTCGGTTTCACTTTTCCGGCCTGGCCCCCCCGCAATGTCCGCTGCCGGGACCAACCGTGATGTGAAGGCCATGTAGTCCGGATTGACAAAGGCTATCTGACGGACCGGGTCGACCGAAATACCGCCCCAATCGAACACGCCAAAGTTACCCGGATAAACGATCGAGCCTTGCAGTGATGGCGGGGTGAAGGGTCCGTCATAGCGCATTGACTTAAAATCAATTCGGCACAGCATTTGGTCAAACGGTGTCACGCCCCACATGTCGCGCTCTTTCAGCGGTGGAGGCATGAAGTTCAGGTCCGACTTGGGTTGAGTCGGTGAAGTATGATCGCCAGCCACTGCGCCTTGTGGAACCGGAATTTCATTGATAGGCACGACCGGCTGACCGTTTGTCCGGTCCAGCACATAGATGCTGCCCTGCTTAGTTGAAGCGAGTACCGCTTGCTTCATACCCCCTGCGGTTTTGATATCCATCAGCGTTGGCTGGCCGCCAACGTCCATGTCCCACAGATCGTGGTGCGTGAACTGGAAGGTCCAGCGAACATGACCGGTTTTGATATCCAGCGCGGTCAAGCCTGCGCTGAATACCTCTGATTCAGGGGTACGATTGCCGCCCCATTGGTCAGGCATCTGGTTGCCCATTGGCAGATAGAGCATGCCGAGCTTTTCATCGACTGCGAACATTGACCACATGTTGGGCGAGTTGCGGGTGTAGGTTTTGCCTGGTGCAATTGGGGTCGTGTCGTTCGGATTGCCGCTGTCCCAGTTCCACACCAGGCGACCGGTGTGGACGTCGAACGCACGAATAACGCCGGAAGGCTCGTCCGTGGAGACGTTGTCAGTCACGTGACCACCGATCACCACCAAGTTCTGCGTCACAGCGGGTGGCGATGTGGAGTAGTAACCCCCTGGGGCGAAGGTGCCAATGTTAGCGCCTAAGTCAATGGAGCCTTTGTCGCCGAAGTCTTCGCACAGTTTGCCGGTGTCGGCATTTAATGCAATCAGACGGGTGTCAGCCGTTGGCAAAAATAGACGACGAGGGCACGAACTTATAGTGGCGGCGACAGCTGCTGCTGCCTTCGGACTTTGTGCCGGAGCCGTTGCAGTCGTGTAAGCGGCGTCATCGTGATAGGCCACGCCACGGCAAGTCATGTGCGCCCAACCTTTGAAGTTGGCCGCTTTTTGCGTACTAATCTTCGGATCGAAACGCCACAACTCCTTGCCGGTATCCGGGTCAAGCGCGATTACCATGCTGTGCGGCGTGCAGACGTACAACATGCCGTTGACCTTCAGCGGGGTGTTCTCAGCGGTGGTCTCACCTGGATCGTTGGGCCCAGGAATATCCCCGGTCCGGTCAGTCCAGGCTGGTACCAGCTTGCTCGCGTTTTCCGGGGTGATTTGCGCCAGAGGTGAGTAGCGGTCACCGAACGCAGTGCGACCGTAGGACTGCCAGTCGCCGTCGGGCATGGCCGGCGCGGCGCTGGTAGTGCCTGCGGTTTCACGGTCCAGTTGACCTTTGATTTCACCTGGGTTGGTGAATTGGCTGGCCAGCGCGGCCAGGCCTGCAAGGATCACCGCCAGGCTCAGTGCCCGGGTGCCTGTCGCTGAAGGCTGCTGCCCACGCTCAAGCAATGGACGGCGAAACCAGGGCAACAACAGCACAACACCCATAGCGAACCACAGTGCCAGGCGTGGGACCAATTGCCACCAATCCAGGCCCACTTCCCATAATGACCACAATGTACTGGCGAACAGTACCAGTGCGTACAAGCCCAATGCAGAGCGACGCCCCATCATCAGCAGCACGCCGGTAATGGCAATGCCGATACCTGCTATCAGGTAATACAGAGAACCGCCCAACTGGGTCAGTTTTATACCGCCCGCCAACATGGCCAAGCCCATTAGCAGGAACACCAGCCCTAGCAATGTCGGTAACAACCGGTTTCTGCTTAAAGCACCATCAGTGCTCATAGTGTGTTTCTCCATGAAAATTAAGGGTCGCCGCTGCATTTGATATTGCTTTGCTTACGAACTTGGCTCAGTCAGATTCGCTCTAGTAAAAACCGCCGATTTGAATCGCTCGGGAACACGGCACCTTGATCAGGATTCTCGGGGGGTTTGTTCATAGGCATCGCAAGGTGCGCAGAGTTCAGGTTGGCCCTGAATGGCAGCTCCTTGAAGCGTATTAATTGATTACTCACCGTTGATGAGTTAGAGATCTCATCTTGGGAGAAAAATCAGGGATGTGGTAACGGGCTGGTTCAGTGGCAGTGGTAAACGGCGCAGGGCACATTTGTCGCTTTGCGCAGCCTAAGCCCTCAGCTAAGGTGCGCACCTAAGGGACGCAGTCCCGTCCATATTAAAGGTCAGGTCGAAGGTTCCGCATGATGACATCCAACAGTAATCCCCTGCATGGCGTAACGCTTGAGCAGATTCTTACCGCGCTGGTTGCCCATTACGAATGGTCAGGATTGGCTGAAAAAATTGATATCCGCTGCTTTAAAAGTGACCCAAGCATTAAGTCGAGCCTGACATTTCTGCGCAAAACTCCTTGGGCGCGCGAAAAAGTCGAAGGTTTGTACCTAAAATTGCAACGCAGCAAGGGCTAAGTGCTCGTGCTTGGTGTTACCCGAATTCAAGGACAACCATGATACTCAGTCAACATACTCAGATGGCGCGAGGGCCGCGGCGTTACACCCTCATCGCCGCCATTCTGGGCTGGTCGGCGTTGGCCCTTCAGCTCTACTTGGTCTTGTTCGCTCGCTGGGTTGACCAAGCCAGCCTATCGGCCGGAGTGGTACGTTTTTTCAGTTTTTTCACCGTCACTACCAACACGTTGGTAGCGACCGTATTGACCTGCGCAATCACCTCCAGGGGCTCATGCGCTCATCGATTTTTTCGCACGCCTTGGGTCAGCAGCGGCGTCGCTGCGAACATCGTATTGGTAAGCATCGCGTATAACCTGTTGCTACGCCCTTTATGGCAACCCCACGGTTTGCAGCGGGTTGCCGATGAGTTACTGCACGACATCCTGCCGGTTCTGTTTCTGTTTTATTGGTGGGTTTACGTTCCAAAAGGGACACTGCGCATAAAGCATGTGCTGCTTTGGGTCATCTATCCGCTGGCGTATTTTGCCTATGCCTTGCTTCGCGGCTATTTGATCAGCGACTACATGTACCCGTTTATTGATGTCAGCAGCTTGGGTTATCCACAGACGTTTTTTAACGCGCTGGGGGTGTTGGTGGGCTTTCTGCTTATTTCAGGTGTGTTGCTGGCGGTTGATAGATTGAAAGGCCGAATGCAGACCCACCGGTAGAGCCAAAGTGTTGGGAGGGGGCGAACCTCTCGCCAACACGTAAATTTTTATCGTGCGTTCACTCATCCTCACCTTCCACCCGCCAGTACCCCGACGTCTTCACCAGCGCTTCACTGAGACCAAACTCGTTCAGCAACACCCGCCGGATTTTGCGGGACAAGGCCGCTTCGGTGGCGACCCAGGCGTACAGTTCGCCCTCTGGCATTTCCAGCCTGCGAACGACATCCACCAGGTTTTGCTCGCTGCGAACCACCCAAATCACGTCGACCTGCGCAACGCTGTTGAATGCCTGCTGTTCAGCCGGGTCTTCGATTTCCATGACGACCAACGCTGCACGGTTAGCCGGCAGGCTTTCTACGCGACGGGCGATGGCCGGCAGTGCGGTTTCATCGCCGATCAACAAGTAGCTGTCGAAGATATCCGGCACGATCATCGAGCCACGCGGGCCAGCGATGTGCAGAAACTGTCCTGGTGCCGCCTGGGTTGCCCAGGTAGCTGCAGGGCCTTCGCCGTGTAGCACAAAATCAATGTCCAGTTCGCCAGCCTTCGGGTCGTAACGGCGAGGCGTGTAATCGCGCATGGTGGGACGCGGGCCGTCATCGGACGCTCCGGGAACAAAGGTATCGAGCGTTGCCTGTTCCTCCGGGGTTTGGGCGAAGATTAATTTCACATGATCATCAGTGCCCAAGCTGATGAAACCCTCGAGTTGCGGACCGCTAAAGGTCACGCGGCGCATCCGGGGCGTCAGGTCAAAGACCCGGATGACTTCCAGTTTGCGCCGTTTGATGTCATGACTGACACGGTGAATACCTTGCGGCTGCGCGGCTTGTGAAGCAAGCGATGTTTGTGAATTCATTGAGACTTCTCCGAGGTGTCCAGCGGGCCATCGACAATGGCTTTGGCGGTGTTGTTCAGCAGGTCGCGTACCCGCAGGATTTCTTCCGCGCTCCAGCGTCCGTGATGCAGTTGCAGCGCGTGCCGAAGGTTATGCACAGCCTCGTGTATTTCCGGTGGCCGGTCATGACCACGCAGCGAGCGTTTGCTAACGTCGATGCGCATTCGCACGCCGTCCAGGGCAATGGCCTGATCAGCCAATGATTGGCGGCCTGCCTCGGTCACGGTGTAGTGCTTCTTGCCGGCAATGGCGTCCCCGAGGATTAACTCGCTTTCCTCAAGAAACGTTAGTGTCGGATAAATCACACCGGGGCTGGGGCTGTAGGCGCCGTCGAACATGCCTTCGATCTGACGGATCAGGTCGTAGCCATGGCATGGTTGCTCCGCGATCAATGCCAACAGCAATAATTTAAGGTCTCCAGGGGCGAAGACGCGAGGGCCACGGCCGCCGCGTTCGCGTCCTGGACGTTTTTCGAAACCATCTCGGCCATCACCGTGTTCGCGGTGCTGGAAATGGTGGTGGGGGTGATCACTTGGGTCTCTCATTTTTTCTGTCTCTTGCATCAGTTAGATGTAACTTAAGATATATCTTAATGGTTTTGCAAGAGGCAGAGACGAAATGGTTTTTATCGGGCGCTGGTTTGCAAAGGAGGGCTTGGCACTTGGCATTCGGTGCGGGTGCCGGGCGTCAGGTAAGGATTAAGAATCGGTGCCATACCCTTAAGCACCTGGACCGGCAGCGCGGAGGTGAATTTAAAGGCCTCCGCAGCTCGCCCCGGGACGAATGCGGTCAAAGTGCCGAAGTGGTTGTCGCCGATATAAAACACGAAGGTGGCGGTGCGGTTGATGGACTTCGAGCCCAAGATTCTACCGCGTGCGCCGATGCTTTCGAGTCGGTTATCGCCGGTGCCGGTTTTGCCGCCCATGGCTAGCGTGCTGCCGTCCGGGAGTTTGAAACTCCCTTGCACACGCTTCGCGGTTCCAGCGTCCACCACTTGCGACAGCGCTTCACGCATGGCCGTCGCCACTTCCGATGGCAGCACACGTTTACCTAGATCGGGATTGCTGATCAGTTGCGTTTCGTAAGGCGTTCCAGCAGCAAAGTGCAGGCTGTCAACGCGTAACACCGGCAGGCGCACGCCGTCGTTTTGAATGATCCCGATCAGTTCAGCCAAAGCTGCCGGGCGGTCGCCAGAGCTGCCAATGGCCGTCGCCAAAGATGGCACCAGGTGGTCGAATGGATACCCTACGCGCTGCCAGCGTTTGTGAATGTCGGTAAAGGCTTCGATCTCCAACATGGTCCTAATCCGGCTATCACGCGCGCTCTTGTGACGACTTTTAAATAGCCAGCTGTAAACCTCCTGACGCTCCATTTCGCTGGCAGCCACCACCTCTTTGAACTGCGCATCTGGATGTTTCAACAAGTAGCCCACTAACCATAGGTCCAGTGGGTGGACTTTGGCGATAAAACCCTGATCCGGCAGGTCATAAGCGCCGGGCCCGTAGCTTTTATACAGCGCGTCCAGGCGCGTATCGGTCAATTTGTCGATGGGGACTTTGCTCTCGGCCAAGTGCGCGCGGACGAAAGCGTTGAAGGTGTCCTGATGGGCTTCCGGTAACAGATAGCGATGTACCGCAGCCATTCGAATAGCGGTGGGATGAATGCTGTCCAGGAACGTTTCTAGACGCTCTTGAGTCGACTTGTTCTTGTAGCGTTTCCAGAAGCGCAGCAGGTACACCGTGCCTTCGCGGTCAGCGAATTGACTGAGGTATTCCTGGCGATGAGGATCGTCATCATCTTTAAGCAATTGCGCGCTGCTGTTAGGTGATTGATAGATGCTGTAACGCACCAGATCACGCATCAAACGAATGAACGGCAAGTTGATCGACTCGCGCAGTGCATCGCGCAAACTCGGGCTGCGGCCGTTATCTTCGTTACGGAAGTTATGGAAATGATGCATGCCGCCGCCAGTGAAAAAACCTTCGTTGGGACTGGCCGAATATTGCCGATCCAGCGCGGCTGAAAGCATTTTCGACAGGTCTTGGTCCTTGTTCTGTTTCAAGTAGTCGACAGACCAACGGGTCAGTCGATCAGGTTCCTCCACCGGGACTTTGTTCAATGCCGAAAGGCTTTGTCCGGCGTAGCGTTGGTGCAACTCAGAGATTATTTCCAGGTAGGTTGTTAGTACGCGCATCTTGGCCGTAGAACCCAGTTCCAGCTTGCTGCCCTCGTTGATGTCGAACGGCTGGTCGGTGCTGTCGGTCTGCACCCGGACCCTTGAGCCGTCTGGGTCGCGCTCGAACAAGGTGAAGCTATAACGAACCTGCGCGGTGTTGGTCGGGGTCAGCAGGTGGTCGCCGATCAAACCTAGCGTTGCCGCCAACGCAGGGTCCGCCAAGTCTTGAAGGTACTGACTGACGCGGGTTTGCAGGCTGTTTTGCAACGTGCTGGTCGCCGCCAGGTCGAGTCGGTCGAGGTCGTACAGTGGGCGGTTTAGCAACGTCGACAATCGGCTACGGGCGACGCTGATGCCTTTGTCGGTTTCGATGAGCTGGATCGTCGGTTGCTGCGTCCAATCGCGGTAAGTCACCACGCTGTCCAATGCGGCCCCTGCCAGCGCTTGATCAATCACGCCATTGCGCGCCAGCAGGCGAATGTGGCTGTCGGTCAACTGGGCCAACTCCTCGCGGCCGCGGGACAGGTAATGCGACGGTCGGCGTTGCGCAATGACCAGCGACAACACTTGGCGCAAAGCGAGACCGCGCCTGGCAAGGTTTTTCGTATCCTGCGTGGTGGCACGTAGTTGCTGATTTATTTCATCAAAATCAGCCCCGTACCACACGCGTAAACCTTCAGCCAAGCCATGCACCTCACCATGCCCGGGCACCGCAGACAACGGCACGCTGTTGAGATAATCCCGGACTACCCGTTGCCGGGCATCCATCGTTTGCGTGCCGGCTTGATAGGCGCGGACACTCGCGGAAATCATTTGTCGAAGTTTCTCAGCGCCCGACTGGGTCAGGCCATCGGGGGAATGACGGTACTTTTCTAGCTGCGTGGCCAAGGTGCTGCCGCCTGCAGATTGGCCGCCCAAGGCGAACAGCTTGGCCACCTGCGAGGCCGCTGCTTTGGCAAATCGTGGCCAATCGACAGCGGGATTTGCCTGCGGTTGGTTTGGGTCAAGCAAGTCCCGGTTCTCGATAAACAACAAGCTGTTCACCACCAACGGCGGGATGCTCGAGAAATCAGGGTAAAGCTGCTGCGGATACACAAACTGATAGAGCGGCGATCCTTGGCAATCGGTAATCGATAAACCGGCCTGAATCTTCTCCTGATAGGGCGTGAAAAAGCCGCGCTGACTGTAGCCCAGAAGCTCGGATGAGAAGCGTACTTGCTGGGTGATCAGGTAGTCGCGCTTGAGCAAGCGCGGCAGAAACTCCCCCATCGCGGAATAACCCAGGCGTTTGTCGAAAGGGCCATCTCCAGGATAGGCGATCGCGTTGCTCGGACCTTTTTGCATGGAGTAGCCCAGTTCGCTGCCGAAACGGCTGAACTCTCGTGCTTGCAGCCTGGAGCTGTGGATTTCTGAAGAAACCGCGATACCCAGCGCGACCAAGCCAACCAGCAATAGCAGCCAAAACAGACGCCATCCGTACCGTTTAACACGAGGACGTTTTGGCAATGAAGCGTCATCAAGACTATCAGCGGCGACTGGAGTCTTCTTCGAATCGGAATGCCACAAAGCGCCCATATCGATTGGCCCGGTTAATCATGTTAATCGCACCTCATACAAGCGTAGACGCTGGCTGCCGCCGCCGAAAAATTTGTAGCGGCCGACTCTTGTAAAAACGTTTGATATCAATACGCTATTAGCGGTTTTGCACAAGGCAATGTGAGGAAAGCGGTGAATTTAAGCGTCCAAAACCAAGGCGCTGATATATCTGCCTGCTAAACCTGTCTACGTCATGAGTTATCGCTGAATAGAAATGTTTTTACAGTTAAAACAACTGGCTTCAGATTTTTATACTGCGCACCCAATGTCGTGAGTGTTAACCGCACCTGAATCGGCGTTGTTGTTGGTCGGGGCGTTCAGATGCATTGGTCGGGTTTGCCCGGCCATGCTTGAGCTGTTGACTGACTACATCCAATAACAATACGAGGTTGTAATTTATGCCAGTCGGCAAGCACGCTTTGCAGGCAGAAACTGTCCAGGACGGTCCGCTTAAACGAGACTTGGGTGAGCGGCATATCCGCCTTATGGCGTTAGGTGCCTGTATTGGGGTCGGGCTGTTTCTGGGGTCTGCCAAGGCGATTCAAATGGCGGGACCGGCGATCATGCTGTCCTACATTATTGGTGGTTTAGCAATTCTAGTGATCATGCGCGCCCTGGGTGAAATGGCCGTACACAATCCGGTCGCCGGTTCGTTCAGCCGTTATGCGCAAGATTACTTGGGTCCGCTGGCAGGCTTTCTCACGGGGTGGAACTACTGGTTTCTGTGGCTGGTGACCTGCATCGCGGAAATTACCGCCGTCGCTGTTTACATGGGCGTGTGGTTTCCCGACACGCCACGCTGGATCTGGGCGCTGGCCGCCTTGATGAGCATGGGCACCGTCAACTTGATCGCCGTCAAAGCCTTCGGGGAGTTTGAGTTCTGGTTCGCCCTGATCAAGATCGTCACTATTATTGCCATGGTCGTTGGCGGCATCGGCGTGATCGCGTTTGGCTTCGGCAATAATGGCGTTGCGCTGGGCATCTCCAACCTTTGGAGCCACGGTGGCTTCATGCCTCACGGCGTGCAGGGCATTTTTATGTCTCTGCAGATGGTCATGTTCGCTTACCTGGGCGTCGAAATGATTGGCCTCACCGCTGGCGAAGCCAAGAACCCCCAGAAAACTATTCCTAGCGCCATCGGCTCGGTGTTCTGGCGGATTTTGCTGTTCTACGTCGGTGCACTGTTCGTGATCTTGTCGATTTATCCGTGGAGCGATATCGGTACCCAAGGCAGTCCGTTCGTGATGACGTTCGAACGGCTAGGCATCAAGACTGCAGCAGGGATCATCAATTTCGTGGTGGTGACCGCCGCCTTGTCATCTTGCAATGGCGGGATTTTCAGCACTGGGCGCATGCTTTATAGCCTTGCGCAAAATGGCCAGGCCCCCCGTGGTTTTGCCCACACGGCCCCCAACGGCGTACCCCGGCGTGCGCTGCTGCTGTCGATTTTTGCGCTGCTGATCGGCGTGTTCCTAAATTACTTGGCACCAGAAAAAGTCTTCGTCTGGGTCACCGCCATCGCTACCTTTGGCGCCATCTGGACTTGGGCCATGATTCTGCTGGCGCAAATCAAATTCCGTCGCAGCCTGAGCAAAACCGAAGTCAGTCAGCTGAAATTTCGCATGTGGCTATGGCCACTTAGCTCCTACTTGGCGCTAGCGTTTCTGTTGTTTGTTGTGGGGTTGATGGCGTACTTCGAAGAAACCCGCATTGCCCTCTACTTCGGCCCCGCATTCCTCGTGGTGCTGACGGTGTTGTTCTACGTGTTCAAGCTGGCGCCGAAAGTTCCAGTGGCGGGTGCGGTGGGGGCTGCAGTTTAGGGCTTGATTGAAATAAGAGGCGACGTGATGCATCAGAAAAGCTGCGTCGCTTCATTCGCTAACCCTATAGGGGGCCGTCCCGTCTTCGGCCCGCGCTGTCGCGATGCAAGCACAGTGGCCCAATGCTGCGAGCTTGGTATTGGGCAGCGCGCTGGTTGCGCTTGATGGCTAACTGGACGCAAAAAAGGGTATTGGAGAATGTCCCACGGGCTGTTGGTCGGATGAATAGGAACTGGGCCAACAGTTTTCGATACTACTGCTTAGTAGGGTCTAACATTTCGCTCTGACAGATAATGAAGTAACAAGATGTTCAAGTTAGCTGTTTTGGAATAGGCCCTCTTGGCCTGAAGTTGCGGGTCGAACATGAAACTACAAGAAAAACAGTTCGCGAGCTACGTAGTCATAGGGCTGATCAACACGCTAATTCATGGCGTTGTGTTTCTGACATTTCACGTAGGCATGGGCGTCAGTCAGGCATACAGCAACCTGTGTGGTTTTGCTGTCGCTGTGTCATTTTCGTTCTATGCCAACGCCCAGTACACCTTCAACGCCCAGAAAACGTGGTCACGCTATCTGAAATTCGTCGCCTTCATGGGGCTGCTAAGCTTAGGTGTCGGTTATGTCGGCGACCTTTATCTGTTCCCTCCATTAGCTACCTGGATGCTGTTCTCGGCAATTAGCCTTGTGTGCGGCTTCCTCTATTCCAAGCGCGTTATCTTTCGAGAGAGCAGCCCTTGAAGATTTCATTGATCGTCCCGGTGTTCAACGAAGAGCAAGCGATTGCGCTGTTCTATCAAACGGTCCGGCAGGAGCCTCTTTTAGCTGGCTATACCGTTGAAATTGTTTTTGTGAATGATGGGAGCTCAGACCTCACAGGCGAGTTTGCTCAGGCGTTGGCGATGGCAGATGACAATGTTCTGTTGGTAGATTTTTCCCGTAATTTTGGCAAAGAGGCAGCACTATTTGCCGGTCTTGAATACGCCACTGGGGCGGCGATGATTCCCATGGACGTCGACCTTCAGGATCCGGTCAACGTGCTGCCGTTACTGATTCGAGAATGGGAAAACGGCGCCGATGTGGTGTTGGCGAAACGACACGATCGCTCTTCGGACAGCTACCTCAAACGCCACGCCGCTTCAATGTTTTATCAGGTACTTAACGTCATCGCCAGCACTAAGATCGAAGAAAACGTCGGTGACTTTCGCCTGATGGATCGCAAGGTGGTTGATGTTGTAAGAACGTTGCCGGAGCAACAGCTGTTCATGAAAGGCGTGCTGTCCTGTTCAAGACCGTTATTATTGAATACGACCGCGCCGCGCGAGCCACGGGCAGCACTAAGTTTAATGGCTGGAAGTTATGGAACCTGGCGTTGGATGGCATCACTTCGTTCAGCACCGTTCCCTTAAGAGTCTGGACCTATGTCGGTGGCGCCGTTTCGGTATTCTCGCTGTTATATGCCGCCTACCGAGTGCTGGATAAAATCGTTTTCGGTAATGACGTTCCAGGCTATACGTCGTTGATGACCGCGATTCTGTTATTGGGCGGCGTGCAATTAATCGGTATTGGCATCTTGGGGGAATACATCGGTCGGATTTACATGGAAGCCAAACACCGGCCAAGGTATGTGGTGAAGAATGTTGTGCGCCATCATGATGACCCCCACTAGTTTACTTGTCAGCCGCCGCTAGAGGGCTTGATGGAGCTACTTCTTCCACACAAGGCATTCAATACGCGACGCGTTACGGTGTTCGTCCGGGAGCATGGGTTGCTGCCCATATTGATGCTTGCCTTGCTGGCACGGCTCTACAATCTCACGTCGCCGACGGTGTGGTACGACGAGGCGTTTAGCGCATTAATCAGTGCTTATTCCCCGACGCTTATTTGGCATTACAGCGGACAAGATGTTCATCCGCCGCTTTACTACCTGCTGTTGCATGGTTGGATCGTGGCCTTTGGAAATGGGGTCTTTGCGATTCGAGCGATGAGCGTACTGGCGGGTGTGGTGTCGGTTGCATTGGCGCACTGGCTGGTCCGCTTGATCGCCACCCAACGAGCCGCCATTTGGGCGGGTCTGCTATTGGCATTGCTGCCAATTGCGGTGCGTTACAGCCAGGAAGTGCGAATGTACGCACTGATGGGTGTTTGGTTAATGGGCGCAACGATTGCCTTGGTTTACTGGGTTCAGAACCCGTTGCGGCAGCGCTATTCGGTGATCTACGTGGTACTGATGACTGCAGCGTTTTATACCCATTATTTTGCCGCGCTGTGTGTGTTGTCCCATTGGTTGTATGTGTCGGTAGGCTCAAAGCAGGGCCGCTTGGTACTGCGTTTGAATTGGTGGGTGGCGAATGCCGCCATCGTGGTCTGCTTCCTGCCATGGATTACGCGGTTGATTGGCCAGCTCTCGCACACGGCGGGCGTCGACTGGATCCCACCGCCTACCCTCAATACGTTGCCCTCGGTGATCTGGCAGTTTCTGACGCTAAACGACGGGCTGGGATTACCGTGGCCGTTGTTCTTAGGGTTGCCGTTGATGGTAGTGGTGGCGACATTAGGGATTGTCATAAAGGAAAACGGGCCGCTTAAGTTTCATTCGCTGATCGCACTTTATACCGTTGCACCGTTGTGTGCGGTGCTTCTGATTTCCTTCAAGCTACCGCTGTTTGCGACGCGCTATTTCGTTTTTTCGGCTCTAGGCTTACCGATCATTTTGGCGATTGCACTCGACCACTTGGCTCAACGTTACCGACGGATTGCGGTGGGGTGTTTGATGGCGCTTGTCGCGCTGGAAGGCGTCGGGCTTTATAACTGTTATACCCAGAACAACAAATTGAATGATTCCATCGGTGTGCTCAATAACCGCCTCGCGACGATGGTCGAGGAGCTAAATCTGCGATTTAGACCGGGAGACCAAGTTGTGGTGTACGGACTGTACTGGTATCTAAGCGTGCTCTATTACAACAAAAACCAGGTCCAGCCCCTGCTGTACACACCGCCGACCTTGGCTGGCCTTGCCGCACGCCCCGGTATGAATGGAGCAGGCACGTTGTTTTACCAACAGCAAAATACCTATTATCTGGACAGACTTTCGGACTTGGACAGTAGGGCGAAGCGAGTCTGGCTGTTGTACGGCAGCGCCGTAAAAGATTATGTGCCTGTTCCCTCGACGTGGCACGCAGTCAGCGTATACACCTTGGGCAATACGCAGTTGCGGCTTTATGCTGTTGGGCGAGACATCAAATGACGTCGCGAATTAAACGCAGACGAAGGAATGATGGATTTAAAAAACCTATCCCTGACGACCGGCGACTAGAGGGCAATCAACCGGTCCCTTAGAGCTACGGCCCGCCACTCTGCCACCAAGCGTACTCGCCGCATGCAGCATTAGATCTCGTTCGGCTCGAAGCTGTCGGCCCGCGCCATCTGCCACATGTTCGAGTAGAAGCTGCCGTCCACTTCGCCGGTGATCAGTTGACCCGCTTTGAGAAACACATGGGACTGAGAGAACAGCTTGATCTCGGTGGCAGACATGCGCCGTACCAGATGTTTGGCTTCCAGTTGGGAAGGGTGATCGAGACCGGCTGCCGCGAGCATTTCGGCAAGCGCGTGCAAGGTGCTGCGGTGAAAGTTGTAGACGCGTTGCGCTTTGTCCGGGACCACCAGCGCCCTTTGGCGCAGCGGGTCTTGGGTCGCGACGCCGGTGGGGCATCGGTTGGTGTGGCAGCTTTGCGACTGGATGCAACCGATGGCAAACATGAAGCCACGGGCTGAGTTGGCCCAATCGGCACCAATGGCCAATATGCTGGCGATGTCGAACGCACTGACGATCTTGCCGCTGGCACCCAATTTGATTTTGTCACGCAAGCCCAGACCGACCAGAGTGTTGTGCACAAACAACAAGCCTTCGCGCAATGGCACGCCAATGTGGTCGGTGAATTCTACTGGCGCCGCGCCAGTGCCACCTTCAGTACCATCAATGACAATGAAGTCCGGGTAGGTTTCAGTTTCCAGCATGGCCTTGGCGATGCCCATGAACTCCCAAGGGTGACCGAGGCAGAACTTGAAACCTACCGGTTTGCCACCCGACAACTCACGCAACTGCGCGACGAATTGCATGAGCTCGATCGGGGTCGAAAACGCGCTATGGCGGGATGGCGAGATACAGTCTTCACCCATCATGATGCCGCGGGTTTCAGCGATTTCCTTGGTGACTTTGCCCTTGGGCAGAATGCCGCCGTGGCCCGGTTTGGCGCCTTGACTCAACTTGATTTCGATCATCCGCACTTGCGGGTCCAGCGCCTGCACTTTGAAACGCTCAGGGTCGAAACGGCCGTCTGAGGTGCGGCAACCAAAGTAGCCACTGCCCAATTCCCACGTTAGATCGCCACCGTTTTCTCGGTGATACGAGCTGATACTGCCTTCCCCGGTGTCATGGGAGAAATTGCCGAGCTTGGCGCCCTGGTTCAACGCGCGAATCGCGTTGGCGCTTAGCGAGCCAAAGCTCATGGCCGAAATATTAAATACTGACGCTGAATAGGGTTGGCTGCATTGCGGGCCGCCGATAATCACACGGAAGGCGGTTGGATCGCTCAATGGCGCCGGGCGCATGGAGTGGCTGATAAATTCAAATCCGGTCTGGTAGACGTCGATCAGCGTACCGAAGGGTTTTTCCGCCGACTCGTTTTTGGCTCGGGAATACACCAATGAGCGCTGAGAGCGGGAGAAGGGCAGGGCGTCGCTGTCGGATTCCAGCAAATACTGACGAATCTCCGGGCGAATACGTTCAACCAGGTAGCGAATATTGCCCAGCACCGGGTAATTACGCCGTACGGCGTGGGGCGTTTGAATCAGGTCGCCGATGCCGATCAAACTGAGCAAACCGGTGACTAGGGTGAAGGGCCAAAGCCACTCGTGTTGCAAGAATGGAAGACTGATGAGGGTAAATAGCACGCAAAGTACAAAAAACGCATAACGGCTGAGTAGGGACAAGCTCATACGGAATCCTGGGGCTCAATGACGGTTAATGAGGCGAACACTGGCGCTGTTTCGCGCCTGGTAATTGGTGGTCGCATGCCTGTATTGGTAGGCTGCAACCGTCCCTCGGTTCAGGCACTTTGCGCCTGAAGAAAAATCGAAAACAGCTCGGACTGAGACTTGATGCCCAGCTTGCTGTACATGTGTTTTTTGTGCACCCGGACGGTCTCTACGGAGATTTCCAACTTGCGGGCGATCTCTTTGCCGGAGCAGCCGCTGAGCATCAATCGACCAACATCCAATTCTCGTGCGGTCAGTTGGGCACCTCTGCTCTGCTGCACCGAGGCTTCAAGTTGACTGCGCCAATCATTACCGGTTGGCGACGGTTGGGCCGGCACCTCGGCCCTTGGCTCCTGCAATTCGAACGGCATGCGCTGTCGAAGTAGCGCCACCACCCACGGCTGAATCAGTGACAACAACGCAATCTGTTCTGTGGTGAACCTTTGGGTCGAACCCAAGGACAAGCACACGGTATGTTCGGCACCCAGCGGACAATTGAACTGAATTTCGTCCGCCACTACGTTCAAGCGAAAGTAGCGTTGATAATACTCGGTCAGCTCAAAGTGTTCCGGGGCGACCTCAGCCAAGCGGAACAGTCCGGTATGGGAGTGTTCGCGACTGGCGATGTAGAACGGGTCAAGCAGGTACAGACCTTTGAGGTAATCCTGAAACAACTGATCGGGCGTGCCGTCTTCAGCGGGAGACTCGGCAAACACCAACGGCCGCTGCTGAGAACTGAATTGCAGCGCGACCCAACTATCGAAACTCACGTACTGATTCAGCAGGCGCACCAATTGTGCCCAGAAATTCGGCTTGTCCAAGGCTTCGATCAATTGCGCGACCGAGCGATGCCACGCGATGTCCTGCAGTGCGATTGTCATACTCCTACCCCTATTGGGTTACCACAGCTGCGTAATTCCCTGCACTCGTTGCTGATGCGCATACTGCCCGCACAGCCGACGACCATCCAGCACTTATTGTGCCGGGTCGGCCTCGACATCGAATAAGGAGAACCCATGAAGGTCGAACTTGCCCAACTGGCAGGCCAGGATAACGGCACCGCGTACAACCTGCAGCGTGCGTTGGCGGCCATTGCCGCGTGCGCCAGTGACACCCAGCTGATTGTTTTCCCGGAAACCCACCTGATGGGCTTTCCTTCGGCGCATACGGTAGCCGAGGTGGCTGAACCGCTGGACGGCCCCACCGTGCAAGCAGTGCAGCTGGCGGCCAAAGCGCATGATATTGCCGTCGTCATCGGCGTTGCCGAGAACGACAACGGTCGGTACTACAACACCACGTTGTTAATCACCCGATACGGCATTGCCCTGCGCTATCGCAAAACTCACTTGTGGGCTTCTGACCGTGGGGTGTTCAGCCCTGGCGACCGCTTTGCTACCTGTGAGTGGAACGGCCTACGCGTCGGCCTGTTGATTTGCTACGACATCGAATTCCCGGAAACCGCCCGCGCGGTTGCGCTCTTGGGAGCGGACCTGATCATTGTCACCAACGGCAACATGGACCCTTACGGCCCGACGCATCACACCGCGATCATGGCTCGCGCTCAAGAAAACCAGGCGTTCGCGCTGATGGTTAACCGGGTGGGCGAGGGCGATGGGGGTCTGCGATTCGCGGGGGGCAGCGCCGTGGTCGATCCGTTTGGCACGTTGTTGCACGAAGCAGGGCGCGAAGAGTGCCAGTTCAGCGTCGAGCTGGATCTGGCCCAACTGACCGCGGCCCGCAGTGATTACCGCTATTTGACTGACCTGCGCCTGCATTTGCCAGGCGAAGTGATTGAGCACGCTGACGGTCGGCGTGAGCTGTTGATTGCTTGATATAGACCTGGAACGGCGAGGTTTTCTGAGCGCTGGTTACACCGATTTTTATAACAAAAAACGATTGTGTTTTTTCCGAACTTTTCTCCTGCCATAAAACTAATAATCCCGGAGTAATCGCTCATGGCTCGTTTGCAACGTACCCTTTCACTAGGGTCGGTGGTGCTGTTTGGCATCGCTTATATGACACCGATTATCGTGCTTGGCACGTTTGGTATTCTCGCCCAGTCTACCAATGGCATGGTGCCAGCAGCTTACCTGGCGGCACTGGTTGCGATGATCTTCACCGCACTAAGTTATGGACGCATGGCCGCGGCCTACCCGGTTGCGGGCTCGGCTTATAGCTATGTGCGCAAGGCCATCAGCCCGAAACTTGGCTTCATTGCCGGTTGGGCGGTATTGCTTGATTACCTGTTCCTGCCTATGGCCATTTGGCTGATCGGCGCGGCGTACCTGGGCTCGGCTTTTCCTGCGATCCCTCAGCCAGTTTGGGTATTGGCGTTTATCGTGATCACCACCCTGATCAACATCGTCGGCCTGAAACTGGCCAACACCATTAACGCCGCGCTGATGCTGGTGCAGTTTCTGGTGCTGATCGCTTTTGTTGCGCTGAGTATTCACTACATTGGTGGCGATGCCAGCAAGCCGTTGTGGACCCTCTCGCCGTTCTTCAGTGGCGATATGCAGATGCCGCTGATCATGAGTGGCGCGGCGATTGCCTGCTATTCATTCCTCGGCTTTGATGCGGTCAGCACCTTGACCGAAGAAACCAAAGACCCGGTGCGTACCATTCCACGGGCAATCATGTTGATTACGCTGATTGGCGGCGTGATCTTCGTCGGCGTGTCTTATTTCGTGCAGTTGGCGCATCCGTCGTTCGTGTTTGATAACGCTGATTCTGCCGCGTATGAAATTGCCAAAAACATTGGCGGCGACCTGTTTGTCTCAATCTTCTTGATTGGTTTGATCGTCGGCCAGTTCGCCTCGGGGCTGGCGGCACAGGCCAGCGGCTCACGTCTGCTGTACGCCATGGGCCGTGATGGTGTGTTGTCGAATTCATTCTTTGGTCGTCTGAGCGAACGCTTCGGTACCCCGATTAACAGCATTCTGCTCTGCGGTGTCGTAGCGCTGCTGGCGTTGAAACTGGACGTCACCACGTCCACCTCGTTCATCAACTTCGGCGCGTTTCTGGCGTTCAGTCTGGTGAACTTGTCGGTGATCTTTCACTACTGGATCGGCGGCAAACAACGCGGACTTCGTGAGCTGGTGCTGTTCCTGGTGTTTCCGCTGATTGGCTTGGTTGCAGACCTGTGGCTGATGATCAGCCTCGACAAACTGGCAATCATTCTCGGCCTGAGCTGGTTGGCAGTAGGCTTGGTTTACCTGGCATGGCTGACCGGCGGCTTCCGTCGCCAACCACCTGAGATGGATTTTCAGGAAAGCTGATCAGTCCTCTGGCTCCTATCAAAACTACGGTGGGAGCTCTTACCAAACAACGCATAACCGCTTGAATGGTAGATATTGAAATGGTAAGAGCGGGCTTGCTCGACGGAGCTCGAAGCGGTCCCAACAGGCCGACTCGGTTCCAACTGCAAAACTGAGTTGCTGATTTTACGTCTGCTTCGCAGCCGATCGCGAGCAAACCCGCTCTTATTGTCTGGTGTTTGCTGCGCAACAGCGCGGCGTCGGAGACAGGGCGGGCTCTCCCAAAGAGAGTCTGCCTTCTACCTAACCGCACTTACCCCATTGAGCGTCGAAAAAGACGTGTCTTTCGCGGTCAGCAGAAAATCGCGCATGTACGGCGCATCGAGCATGTCGGCGCGGATGCCTGCGTACAGCGTTGCAAATAAGCCTTTTTCCCCAAGTCGCTTGGCCTTCACGTAGCCGCGCGAGCTGTATTCATGCAGCGCCCAATGGGGCATGCCACAAACCCCGCGTCCGCTGGCAACTAACTGCATCATCATCACGGTCAGTTCCGAGGTGCGCACGTGCGCCGGTTCAACGTCGGCGGGCTCCAGGAATCGGGTGAAAATGTCCAGCCGGTCACGCTCTACCGGGTAGGTAATCAAGGTCTCCTTGAGCAAGTCTTCCGGGATCACGTAAGGCTTGTTAGCCAACAGGTGTTGGTTGGCGACCGCGAGCATGGCTTCGTAGGTGAACAGCGGCACGTAAGTGATGCCCACCAGCTCCAGCGGATCGGACGTCACCACTAAATCCAGGTCGCCACGGGCCAAGGCAGGAAGCGGAGCGAAAGCAAAGCCTGACGCAAGGTCCAGCTCGACCTCTGGCCAGGCATCGCGAAACTGGTCGATGGTCGGCATCAGCCACTGAAAGCAGCTGTGGCATTCGATGGCCATGTGCAGGCGTCCCGCAGTGCCGCCAGCCAGTCGTGCAATATCACGCTCGGCACTGCGCAATTGCGGCAGCATCGAATCAGCCAATTGTAGGAGACGAAGCCCGGCGCTGGTAAAGCGCACCGGTTTGGTCTTACGCGCAAACAACGACAAGCCGACACGCTCTTCAAGTTCTTTGAACTGATGGGACAAGGCCGATTGTGTCAGGTGCAAGCGCTCGGCGGCTTCCACCAAGCTGTCAGCCTCGCGCAAGGCCTGAAGGGTCTTTAGATGGCGAATTTCTAGCACGAAATGCTCCATGAAATTATTTTGTCATCAACGCGAATACAATGAGTTTGTCTCATGTTGCTTGGGCTGTCGACAATAGCGTCATCTTTTATGGAGGACATTGATATGGCCGTGGCCCATACCCTAGGATTTCCGCGCAATAGTGGTGATCGTGAGTTAAAAAAAGCGTTGGACGCTTTTTGCAAAGGCGATCTCGACGAGGCGGGGCTACGCAAGACCGGCCGCAAGCTGCGTGCTACGCACTGGCAGGTGCAGAGAGACGCTGGTATCGATCTACTACCGGTAGGGGATTTTGCCTGGCACGATCGAGTACTTACCCACTCGCTTACGTTCGGTGTCATTGCGCAACGCTTCGCCTCAACCACTGACTACAGGGGCCTGCCCACCCTTGATACCCTGTTTGCCATGGCCAGTGATGCTAGTGAAGGCAGCTGCGATAATCATGCTCAAAACGAAGCGCAGTACGTCCATGAGTTGACCCAATGGTTCGATACCACTGGCCACTATCTGGTGCCAGAATTTACTGAAGACCAGCGTTTCCAACTGAGCTGGGAACAGCTGTTCGAAGAGGTCGAAGAAGCCAAAACCCTCGGCCATACCGTCAAACCGGTAGTGATTGGCCCACTGACTTACCTGTGGTTGGGCAAAGCCGAAGGTAACAGTTTCGACCGGCTCGATCTGCTGGAGCGGTTACTGCCGGTGTACGGCGAAATTCTCGGTCGTTTGGCGGCGAAGGGCGTGGAATGGGTACAGATTGACGAACCGATTCTGACCCTTGATCTGCCGCAGGAATGGAAAAACGCTTTTGAGCGTGCTTATCACATCCTGCAATTTTCGCCGTTGAAAAAGCTGGTAGCGACATACTCTGGCGGCCTGGAAAGCAACCTCGGGCTAGCGGCCTCGCTTCCGGTTGACGGTCTGCACGTCGACCTGATTAGTGCGCCAGAACAGCTTTCCAATGTGCTCAGTCGTGTGCCGCCCTATAAAGTGCTGTCGCTGAGTGTTGTCAATGGACGCGACGTTTGGCGCTGTGATTTGGATGAAGCATTGAAGCAACTGCAGAAAGCGCAACAGCGGTTTGGCGAAAACCTGTGGGTAGCCAGTTCATGCTCGTTGCTGCACGGCTCGGCGAATCTTCAGCGCGAAGGTCAGGTGGATGCCGAGTTAAAAAGCTGGCTAGCGTTTGCCGTACAAAAGTGCAAGGAAATTGCAGCGCTTAAGGCTGCGTTAAATCATCCGAAAGTGGCCGCCGTGCAGGCGGCCCTGGCTGAAAGTCGCGTCGTCCGTGGCAGTTATCCATAAACCTTAAATCCTAGCTCGATGGTCGCCATTTGGAGCCTGACATGTAGCACTGTTCGCTGTTTGTTGAGTTTTTTGCGTTGCCATTCGCGAGCAGGGCCGGTTGCTAAATCTACCACTCAGCTTCCTTCATCAAATTGTCACGTAACTGTGGCAGCGCGCTTTTGAAAATATCCTCACACTGATCAGCTATTGGGGATTTGTGGCTTGGTGTTTTCATGCGGGTGTTAATTTTTTTGGTCGCGCTGTTGTGCGGCCTGCCGACTTTTGCGGCGTCTCGGTGTGACGTAAACGTCCCTACTCAAATGGCCGACCTTAAAGAGGTTCACTTGGCTTACCAAAGCATCGGGCGCGATTCCGATCCTGCTTTGGTGTTGGTCATGGGCTTGGGTGGCCAGTTGATTCATTGGCCGGATGAGGTAGTGGTTGCGCTCTGCCAACAAGGTTTTCGGGTGATTCGCTACGACAACCGCGATGTAGGCTTATCGACATGGGCGCAAGTGCCTGCCAGCCCGAACCTGACCTTTGAGGTGCTGCGCTACAAACTAGGCCTAACGGTTTCGGCGCCTTATTCATTGACGGACATGGCCAATGACACTTTGGGGTTGATGGACGCGTTGCACGTCCATCAATTCCATGTGCTTGGGGCGAGTATGGGCGGCATGATTGCTCAGCATCTGGCTGATATCGCGCCTGATCGCGTCGAAAGCTTGACCCTGATCATGACGAGTTCCGGCGCCCCCGGCTTACCTATGCCTGCCCCGGCATTGCTGCAATTACTCAGTCGTCGCAGCGCGCCCAGCCGTGAAGTAGCCATCGAACAGCAAGCAGATCTGCTGGCCGCATTAGGCAGTCCGCAGGTGGTGGATGATCGCAAGATGCTGCTGCAACAGGCGGCAGTATCCTACGATCGAGCGTTTAACCCTGACGGCGTAAAGCGGCAGATTCTGGCCATACTAGCGGAGCCAAGTCGCGTCGAACTGCTAGACCGATTGCGAGTGCCGACGCTAGTGGTGCATGGCACCGCCGATCCATTACTGCCAGTGATGCACGGCATCCACGTTGCTGCCCATATCCAAGGTAGCCAGCTGCGCCTGATTCCCGGCTTGGCCCATCGTTTTCAAGAAGCTTTCAAGGCCCCGTTGCTAGGAGCAGTTTTACCCTATTTGAAAGCCCATCGGCTGGATGGCAGCCACATCGCGCAGTTGTAGTTCTGATGAAGGGGCGGCTACGAGGGTGTAAAGTGCTCACTTTGTCACTGCCAAGCGTGAGCGAGGGTTCCATGAGCACTACGCTGAAAATCGATTTCGTTTCCGATGTCTCTTGCCCCTGGTGTGTTGTTGGCTTGCGGGCGCTGAATCAGGCATTGGCGGACTTGGGTGATGAGGTCAAGGCCGAGATCCATTTCCAACCGTTCGAGCTTAATCCGAAAATGCCCGCTGAAGGCCAAGACCTTAACGAGCACATCTTTGAGAAATATGGCTCTACGCCAGAACAATCAAAGCAGAATCGCGAAATGATTCGTCAGCGTGGCGCTGAGTTGGGTTTCACGTTTTCCCAAGGCGACCGACGCATCTACAACACCTTCGACGCACACCGTCTGTTGCATTGGGCAGGGTTGGAAGGCAAGCAGCAAGCGCTTAAAGAAGCCTTGTTCACGGCATATTTCACTGACCACGCCGACCCTTCGAATCATCAGGTATTGGCAAATGTGGCTGAGCAGGTTGGGCTAGATCGTCAGCGGGCCGAGTCGATTTTGACTACCGATCAATACAGCGCGCAAGTGCGTGAAATCGAGCAACTATGGATTTCGCGCGGTATTAGCTCAGTGCCAACCATCGTCTTCAATGATCGTTATGCGGTGTCGGGCGGGCAGCCAGTAGAAGCATTTGCCAGCGCTATTGGGCAGGTCATTAGCGAGTCTGTAACGACCGAATAAACCTGCGCGCTCGTACGGCGGCTCATTTATCGAACAATTTTGTCTACATGAATCTCAAGCTTTTTCAGTCGATACCATAAGCTGCGTTCAGATATGCCGATCAGTTGCGCGGCGGCGGCCTGAACGCCATTGGTTTCTTGAAGCGCGGCGAGGATGTAGGATTTTTCAACGTTGGCTAAAGCCGCCTCCAAGTCCTCGGGGATGCCTACACCGTCCGCCGGGAATTGGCTGATGCCGTTGTCGATGGGACGTGAGCCAAACAGGTAGGCTGGCAGATCGCTTTCTTCGATGGTATTGCTGGACGCAACGATAGTGGCGCGTTCAACACAATTCTGTAACTCCCGAATATTGCCAGGCCATGGGTAATTGGCCATGGCCTGCAAAGCTTCGGCGCTAAATCCAGTAATACGTTTGCCTGCGGTTGCGCCTAGCACATGGGCGAAATGTAGCGCCAGCGGAGCGATGTCTTCCGGTCGTTCACGCAAGGCTGGTAGCGGAATCGGGAATACATTCAGACGGTAATAAAGGTCTTCGCGAAATTCTTTATTCGCCACCGCTTCCAGCAAATTCTTGTTGGTGGCGGCAATCACCCGAACATCCACCTTGCGTTCGCGAGAGTCGCCCACTGGCTCAATCACGCGTTCTTGCAATGCGCGCAAAATCTTTGCTTGCAGCGCGAGGGGCATGTCACCCACCTCATCCAAAAATAACGTGCCCTTGTCCGCTTGCATAAAACGCCCGACGCGATCAGCTACGGCGCCAGTAAAAGCTCCTTTGCGATGGCCGAACATTTCGCTTTCGAGCAGGCCTTCGGGTATTGCTGCACAGTTGACCGCAACAAAAGGTTTGCCGACACGGTTGCCGTGCTTGTGAATCGCTCGGGCAACCATCTCTTTACCGGTGCCACTTTCACCGGTCAGCAGAATCGTGGCGTTGCTGTCGCGGACCGAGTCCACCGCTTGCAGTACGAGACGAAAGGCCGGGCTCTCGCCCACTAAACTGTCGATTTGCTGGTGTTGATCCAATTCGGCACGCAGGCGCGCGTTGTCACGCAGGATGTCGCGAAATTGCAGCGCTTTATTGACGGTGATATCCAGTTCGTCGATATCGAACGGTTTACTGATGTAATCAAAAGCCCCGTTACGCATCGACTGCACGGCATTTTTTACCGTGCTGTAGGCGGTCATGACGATAACCGGCAAGTCTGGATAGCGAACTTTGATTTCAGCCAATAACTGCGGGCCGTCCATGCCAGGCATTCGCCAATCGCTGATCACCAGATCGATTGCTTCGCGTTCGAGTACCGCCAGGGCATGCAAGCCATTGCCAGCGGTGAATACTTGAATCTCGCCTTGGCTCAAGGCTGAAGCTAACAAATCGCAGAGCTTAGGCTCATCGTCGACCACCAACACGTTATGACTCATGTCAGGCCTCTGTCATGGGCAGGCAAGTAAAGATTGAATGTTGCACCGGCTCCCACGCTACTGACGCATTCTACTCGACCGTCATGGTTCTCCATGATCGAGTAAACCTTTGCCAAGCCCAAGCCAGTACCAGATGCCTTGGTGGTGACGAAAGGATTGAAAATGCGTTCAATCATGTCGGGTTCAACGCCTTGACCGCTGTCGGAAATACTGATGATTGTAGTTTCCTGGTCGGAGGAGATATCAATCGTGAGGGTTCCGCCGCCTGGCATGGCATCAATCGCGTTGAGGATCAGATTTAGACATGCTTGAGTCAACTGGCGGGAGTCGGCATAAATCATTGAGTGAGGGTCGTGCTCAATAATTTCAGCGTCGACCTGATGAGTCGACAACTCCGGTGCACAGAACCCTAGCAGATCCTCCATCAGCGGCTTGGCCAGCTGGGTGGAGCGCAATGGAGCGCTAGGTTTGGCGAAATCAAGAAATTCGGTAATCAGGTCGTTGATACGGGTGACTTCCGAAATTACGTATTCCAGGTGGCGCATATCCGTTTCCGGCAACAGCGCGCGACGGTGCAGTAACTGGGTGGCTGTTTTGATTATCCCCAGCGGGTTACGGATTTCATGTGCCAAGCCCATTGCCACTTCGCCCAATGCATGCAGCCGGTCACGACGGCGCAGCTGGGCTTCAAGATGTTGAAGCTCTTTCAGACGTTCCGTCATGTGGTTGAAGGTTGCGCTTAGCTCGGCGATTTCGTCACTGCCTACTACTTCCACCCGCTGCCGGTAATCACCGGCCGTGACCGCTCTAACGCCTTCGGATAATTGGCGCAGCGGCCCTGTCAGGCGCCTGGATATTAACCAGCCGACGCTAAGGGATAGCAGCGACCCCAGTAGCAATATCGCCAAGAACAGGTTGGTCTGGTTGACTAGCCCTACCAGCGACGTATGTCGCAGCAAACCACTGAAAACGATGCCTTGCAGCTCACCATTGTCATTGAATATAGGCGTATACAGACCGGAGTAGGCGCTGGTGGATTGTTCGCTTGGCTCTTTGGTGTCACGTAGGATCTGTTCGATTCGGCGGGGCACAACGGCCGGGTGATTCATGAAGCGCTGGGTCGAGAAGATCTCGCTGAAACCACCAGCGTCGTTCATGTACAAGCGCAGGTCGAGGGAGTGCACATCGGCCACACTGGTAAGAAAACTGCTGTCTAGATAAGTCCCTATCAGCAACTCATAATCGACGCCGTCCTGAGTGGACTGATAAGTGGAGACCACCACTCCGGTAAATACGCTGCCGTTGTGGATAGTTTGTAGCACTGCGTTGGGGGAGAGGCTGATTTGGTCGATGATATTGTCGGAAACAGTGGAAAACACCACTTTATGATCTTTGATGCGAATCAAGGCGACCACGTCGATGCCCATGGCACTGGCGAGGTCGGAGGTTAATTTGTTGTGCCGAGGTGACGAAGGTGCGGAGGGGCGGGTATTTTGCAGAAACAATTGCGAGACCCTGGCGTTGCCGCGCTGGATTTCGCGGATTTCGTCCTGGACGATCCTGGTTGATTCTTGCAGCCAAACCCGAAAGTTACCCTCGAAAATCTGTGACAGAGTGGTCGCTGCGAGTTCTGCCGCGATCATGGTTGGAATCACGCTGACCAGCCAGAATGCCAATACCAGCTTGCGCTGCCAGCTCCAACGCGACAGGGAAAAAGGTTGCTGGGGGGAGCGGAATTCTTCGGTCATTGGTTATTGATCATCAACGTTCGCTTGTCGGAGCAGTCATGCCAGAGTGTGATCGTTGCGAAGAACGGCGAGCGTTGCCATCGGTTTCCCAATCCTTCAGCGTGCCTGCTAAGCAGTCATCGTAATGACTGCCCGGGAAACTGAAAAACACAGGGGCAATAAGCATGGAAAATTCAGGCTATTTGTCGCTGATTGTTCATAGGGATCGGTTCAGCAGGTAATTGTTCTATCACGCGGTCAATGAAGTCTGCGCTCAATGTAATTACTTTCCGATATTGCAGATCCACGGTGATCATGTGGTAGCAGTCATTGAGCAACACTTTTGTGACGGGGCCGCCTAAATGCTTCTCGCAATAATCTGCGTTCCAGCGACTGGTGATGTCGTCTTCGATTGAATGCAAGACCAGCGCAGGCGCTTTGACTGAACGCATGCCTTTCTTTACCACCGCCACGAGCCGATGAAGTTCGCGCACGTTAATACCCGACATGGTCAACAGCCCGGCATTGCTGCTTTCACCGGCTTTCATCTGACGTTCAACAATGGCCCGCAAACGTGCGTCTTTGATGCCATAGGGCGAGGTTTCGTTAAAACGGCACAAATGCACGCCAAAAGGAATGGCCATAAGTAACGGTGTCAGCACCGCTGCTTTTGGCATGTTCCAGCCGTCGTAGCGCAAAGTGGTCGAGTAGAGCAATAAACCGGCGACTTGTCCGGGATGCTCGGCCGCCATGTGCATGGACAATACTGCGCCCATCGACAACCCACCGACAAAAACCTGTTCGTGCCGTTGGCGAATGCCGACAAACGTTTTGCGTGCACTTTCGTACCAGTCTTTCCAGCCAGTAGCTTGCAGGTCGGCGTTGTCGCCGCAGTGCCCGGCAAGCGTGGGCACATAGACGGTGTACCCCCGCTTGGCCAAGCCTTGGGCCACCCGACGGAGTTCCGTCGGAGTGCCGGTCAGGCCGTGGATTAACAACACCGCGACCGGGCCAGTGCCGAGAACGAAACTGGCGTCACCTTCGCCCATATCGATCTCGACATCCATCTGCGCCAGGATCATCGCTGCATTGCCCGCCACAGCAGACGGTCGAGAAGGGCGATGCCCAGGTCGATTTCGGCGTAGCTGATTTCCAGCGACGGAGCCAGGGTAATAACGTTTTTGTAGTAACCGCCAACGTCGAGAATCAGGCCAAGTTTTTTACCGTCGATTTCGATGTCGCCCTTCATGCCTTCATCAACCATGAAGTCCAGGGTTGCTTTGTCCGGGGTGAAGCCATCCGGACCACAGATTTCTGCACGCAGTGCCAAGCCCAAGCCGTCAACGTCGCCGATGATTGGGTAGCGTTTTTGCAGATCTTGCAGGCCAGCCAGGAAATACTTGCCCTTTTCCATGACCATCGCGCCGTAATCGACTTCAGAGGTCATCTTGAACATTTCCAAACCTACCGCTGTACCCAGTGGGTTGGAGGCGAAGGTGGAGTGGGTCGAACCAGGTGGGAAGATCGTTGGGTTGATCAACTCTTCACGCGCCCAAATACCGCCCAGCGGGTTGAGGCCGTTGGTCAGCGCCTTACCGAAGACGATTACGTCTGGTTTGACGTCGAAGTGCTCAATGGACCATAGCTTACCGGTGCGGTAGAAACCCATTTGGATTTCGTCGACGACCATCAAGATGCCGTGCTGATCCAGGACTTGCTTCAGTTCTTTATAGAAGTTCATAGGCGGAATGACGTAGCCGCCGGTGCCCTGAATAGGCTCAACGTAAAATGCTGCGTATTCGCACTGATTGGTTTTAGGATCCCAAACGCCGTTGTATTCAGTTTCGAACAGGCGGGCGAACTGCTGAACGCAATAGCTGCCATATTCTTCTTTAGTCATGCCTTTCGGACCACGGAAATGGTACGGGAAAGGAACGAACTGCGCGCGCTCACCGAAATGGCCGTAACGGCGACGGTAGCGGTAGCTTGAGGTGATCGACGAAGCGCCCAGCGTGCGGCCGTGGTAGCCGCCTTCGAAAGCAAACATCAGGCTTTTGCCGTTGCTGGCGTTACGCACTACTTTTAACGAATCTTCGATGGACTGCGAACCACCAACGTTGAAGTGAACGCGGCCGTCCATGCCGAATTTTTTCTTGGCGTCGACAGCTATCATTTCAGACAGCTCAATTTTTCCGCGGTGCAGATATTGGCTGGCAATCTGCGGCATCGAATCGATCTGTGCCTTGAGAGCATTGTTCAAGCGTGGGTTGGCGTAACCGAAGTTAACGGCCGAGTACCACATTTGCAGGTCAAGGTAGGCCTGATCGCTGGTGTCGTAAACATACGAACCCTCACAGCGGTTAAAGATGCGTGGTGGATCAATGTAGTGAACGGTGTCGCCAAAGGAGCAATACTTCGCTTCTTTTTCCAGAAGAATCTGGTCTTCGGGAGTTGCGATACGGATTTCAGACATGGTGGAAGAGTTCCTGCTGTTCAATAGGGAGACTGTGCGTGCGGACCGGTTCGCTGTGAGGTAAGCGATCGAGCAGGGCCGGTAAATCGGCAAAGGAGTCGAAGCGGGCATATGGAATGCCATTGCGTTCGCAATGTTCGGCCAAGCGATCTTTGGCAAATACGAAATCAGCAGTCCCAGCAACGCACATATCGGATTGACCGTCGCCGATCACCAAAATGCGTTTACCATCGGGAGCGGATTTGCATTTGCAGTTGCCGGATGCTGCGCGGCAAGCGTCGCTGGAATAAGGAAACTCTATGCGCCAGCTGTCAGGACCGACCTGACGCAAGCGGTTGGCAATAATCGGCAGTAGCGGCGCGTTATTACGCGACAAAATTCGGGCGATGCCCTGCTCAATGCCGTCGCTAACGATGTCCAGCGTGGCGCCTAGGCCCATAACCAATTCAACAAAGTCGGGAAACGCCGGATCAATACCGATGGTATCGAAATATCCCAGAAGCTCATTGGGCGTGGCTTTAACCATCGCCAACTGACGGCTCAGGCATTCTCGAGAACCGATCTTGCCAGACAGCCATTCATCTTCAATGACCTCCCAACTCGGGTCGGCGAAAAGCTCTAGGATGTTATCTATCGCGTCAGTCCGGGTGACGGTCCCATCGAAATCACACACGATATGCCAATGCATCATCTGCAGGTGCCTACTTAAGTGAGAGCGCTCTTTGCGCTTGCACTGAGGTAGAGCATAGACTGTGCCAATATTTACAATAGTCGCCCAAGGCCTCCTTTATGAGGCTTAGCGACATAGATCTGAAATGCGTCGGTGGGCAAGCTACAATTTTTGTAGCTTGCTACAAACAACATAAGTGCTTGCGTGAAAGATTCGTGTAAGGATTGATTCGCGTATGCTCAATTAGTTCGAGATAGTTTATGGCCTTACTCCCCTTTAACCGCTTCACTCGCTCAGTGCTTACGGGTCTGGCAGTGTTTTCATGTGCTTTCAGCTTTAGTCCGCAGAGCTATGCCGAGGCCATTATCGGCGATTTAGGCATAGGGGTTGGCTATAGGGCAAGCGATCCAACGGGTGTCAACTATGATGTAGCGCCGTTTCCCTACCTGGATCTAAATTGGGGGGACGTCAGTTTAAGCTCCGATGAGGGGCTTAACTGGAAGGCAATAAAGTTTAATGGGTGGAGCGTTGGTCCGTTTGCCAATTATTTGCCCGGGCGTACCTCTAACGGTTCATTACGTGGGTTGCGTGATGTGTCTGATATGGGTGAGTTCGGTGGTTTCGTACAGTACAGCCCTGCTGATTTCTGGCGCGTGTTCGCTGAAATGGGCCGAGCCGTGGGCGGCAGCAATGGTCAGGGTGGCGTGTTGGGTCGTATTGGCGGCGAGCTCGGTTACCCGATGGGCTTTGGTGTTATTGGCGACACCGAGATCACCGCTCATTACTCAAATGGTCGCCAAGCGCAAACGTTTTTTGGCGTAAGCGCCCAAGAAGCTCAGGCTTCGGGATTTCAGGCGTATAACGCCAGCGGTGGCCTACAAAAAGTCGCGCTGACCCAAAGTCTAAGAATTCCGTTGGCGGACGGTTGGTCGCTGTTGACCAGTGCTACATGGACTCACCTGACTCAATCCGCTGCTGACAGCTCAATCGTCAAAGAAAAAGGTGATAGCAATCAAGGCGAGGTCAACATCGCCGTGGCGTATCACTTCAAAGGGCTGTGAACACAACCCGCACTACGCACGGGGCATGACTGTTATTCACGCGTCTTGTTTCCCCTCCGCCAGCAGCACTATCCCACCAATGATCACGCACACGCCCAGCCAATGCAGGGCGCTGATGCTTTCGCCCAGGCCTACCCAGGAACCTAGCAGCACCACCACAAAAACCAGCGAACTTAGCGGAAAGGCGAGCGAAAGCTTGCTGCTGCGTAAAATCAGCATCCAGGTTAAAAACGAGCCGATATAGCAGAAAATCGCCACCATCACCGCCAAGCTACTGATGGCTGTCAGAAGCCAGTTAAGGCCGAACGGAATGGAGGCAAGGCCATCGCCACCTAGCTTTAACGATAGTTGCGCGCCGCTTTCGAACGCAATCAGCAGCACCCAGAGCATCAGGCTCGCGCCGCGTCCTTCAATCCAGCTGTTTGTCATAACGACCTCATGCTCCTGTGCCGCAAACCAGCATGACGCCGGCAGTGATAACCAGCGTGCCCAGCCAGCGTCTTCGGCTGACAGCCTCGCCCAGCACTAGGCGACCGCCTAGCACCACGCCACAATAGCTAAGACTGAGGGCGGGAAATACCAAACTCAGGGGCGCCAGTGACAGCACGTCCAGCCAGGCAACAAATAGCACCGCGTAGCAACTAACCCCGCACCACAGCAGCGGGGCTCCAGCGATTTGTCGCCAAAAAATACTCAAGCGAAAGCCGCCAACGTGTTCCGGTAAGCGATCAAGGCCAAGCTTAAAAGCAATTTGGCCAATGACATCAAGGGTAATGCACAGCGCGATCAGCAGCACCACAGAAGGGGTCAAGGGAACAGCTCCAGAAAGTTGGACGGAGGTGATGCAAGGGGTGGGCCAGTGCTTGCTTCTTCGAGAAGGAATACTCAGGAGGTTGTAGAAGCCGTCAAGGGCAGGTAAGCCGTTACGCCCCCCCGCGATTTTTAACGTTGAAGGGGTGAGTGTTTGAAATCCATCGTAACTTTCGGGTGCTCCGGCAAAGCCATTTGTGCCATTCGATAGGTTTTGCCTGGTTTGAAATTTTTCGGAGTTTCCCGTGATCAACTCAGTCCGTACTTTTTTACCTTATCGAACAGCGTGGTCTTAGCCATGCCCAGTTCTTGGCTCGCTTGGCTAAGGTTGCCACCGTTACGTTGCAAGGCCTCGGTGAGCAGATTTTTTTCGAAAGTCTCTACCGCTTCGGCAAAGTCCAGGCTGCTGCTGGAGGGATTGGCGCCCGATTTTTTGAACGCTGGAAGTCCCAGTGCATAACGTTCAGCAACATTGCGCAATTCCCTGACGTTGCCCGGCCATTCGTGGGTCATCAAGCTCGACAATGTCTGGCGATCCAGTTCCGGAGTTTGGCGGTCGAAGCGTAACGACGATAGCTGTAGAAAATGCTCGAACAACTCCAAGATATCTTCACGCCGCTCGCGCAAGGGTGGCAATTCAAGCGTCACCACATTCAGTCGGTAATAAAGGTCGCTTCGAAACTGGCTGGCCTTGCTCAGCTCATCCAAGTCGGATTTAGTTGCTGCAATGACCCGGCAATCCACCGCAACGCTTTGATTCGAGCCCAGACGCTCCAAGGTCCGTTCTTGCAGGACTCGCAGCAGTTTGATTTGCAGGTTCAGTGGCATGCTCTCTACTTCATCGAGAAACAGCGTGCCGTTGTGGGCGTGTTCGATCTTGCCAATCCGCCGTTTGCCAGCGCCGGTAAATGCGTTTGCTTCATGGCCAAAAATTTCGCTTTCGAAGAGGCTTTCTGGCAGACCTCCGCAATTGAGCGCGACGAACTGATGGGAATGGCGGCGACTGAAGTCATGTAAGCAGCGGGCAACCAGCTCCTTGCCAGTGCCGGTTTCGCCTTCAATCAGCACATTAGCCGACGTGTCGGCGACGTTGACGATTAGCGCCCGTAGATTCTGCATGGCGGGGGAGCGACCAATAATACGGCCCTCAAGCGAGCTACGCTCAGCCAGTTGCCGGCGCAGTGACGACACCTCGCGAGCCAGGCCGCGCTGCTCTAAAGCGCGTCGTGCCACTTCAACCAAACGTTCGGGAGAAAAGGGTTTTTCCATGAAGTCGTAAGCGCCATCGCGCATCGCGTTGACGGCCATGGAAATATCGCCGTGTCCGGTGATCAGCACCACCGGCAGGCTTCGATCGCGGGCTTTGAGGCGGGTCAATAACTCCAAGCCGTCGATGCCGGGCAAGCGAACATCGCTGATGACAATACCGGCAAAATTGTCGCCGATTCGCGCAAGCGCTTCCTCGGCACTGCCGACACCTTCGCTGAGGATATCTTCTAGGGCCAGTGCTTGCTGACAGCCCAGTAGCACGTGTGGGTCATCTTCGACGATCAGAACGGTCAGATCGCTATTCATACTTGCTGGCTCATTCATGTCGGTTCGGTTCCACGAGGCTTGGGCGCAGTCAGCAGTGGCAGGCTAAGGACAAAGGCCGTGCCACCTCCGGGTGGGTGCTCCGCGCTGAGGGTTCCCCCGGCGGCGGCGGCAAGGCTGGCGGAAAGGGTCAATCCCAGCCCGAGACCGTGCTCGCCCGGTTTGGTCGTAAAGAACGGTTCGAACAAATGTTTACGTGCTTCGGAGTCGATGCCGTGGCCATTGTCCCGCACGTACAAGCGGTAACGGCTGTCAGCCACTTCGCCTTCTAGCCACAATTCAGGCTGCGGTTTGTCATGCATGGCATCCAGCGCGTTGCCGATCAAGTTGACCAAAATTTGCTCCAGACGCGTTTGGTCGATTTTCAATGCCACGTTGTCGAAGTGTTCATGCAATTGCAGATGGAAGTTTTCCAGCCGGCCACTGAGGATTTGCAGCGCGGCGGCGACCGCCAGGCCGAGGGACGCTTGGCCCTGGTCATCGCCACGTCGAGCAAAGGCGCGCAGGCTAGCGGTTATTCGGCCCATGCGATCTACCAGATCGTTAATAGTCCGCAAATTGGTGCTGGCCGTGTCTAGCGCACCGCGCTCAATGAACCGGACGGTGTTGCCGGACAAGGTGCGCAGGGCAGCCAAGGGTTGATTGAGTTCATGGGCGATGCTGGTGGACATCTGGCCGATGGCCGCGAGCTTGCCTGCCTGAACCAGTTCGTCTTGAGCTCGGCGCAAGGTGTCTTCCGCTTGGCGTCGCTCTCGAATCTGACTTTTCAGGCGTTCGTTGCTGGCACGTAAATCCGCCGTGCGTTCAGCAATCTTGCGTTCAAGTTCGTCGTTGGCGGCTTGCAAGGCCTCGCGGGCGGCCAGTCGGGTTGAGAGCATTTTGCGCCGTTCGTTCCAGGCAATCAGCAGAAACGCTACAAGCGCACAGGCTACCGCCACCAGCATCCCTTGACGGGTTGCTTCGCTGCTCAGCTCTTCCAGCGGCGTCAGCAAGGTCAGGTGCCAAGGCGTATCGCTTAGTTGTGTGGTTTGCGCCAGGTAGCTGACCTGGCTGTGGTCGTGGTCGACGCTACTATTAGCAGGGAACGTCAGTTTCTCTGCACCTTCAGCCAGCGGCTCACGGGCCAATGGCACCAGTTCGTTGAGCGGCCACCAGTAATATTGCAGGCTGCGGGCGAGGCGCTCTTTGATTTCGGGCGTCAGCGGGCGAACCGATTTGAGCTTGCGCGCCGGGTCACTCGACAGAATAATGATGCCGTTTTCGTCGGTGACGTAAGCTTCCAGGCGTGCGCGCTGCCAACGTTCTTCTAGCGCCTCAAGGCGAACCTTGATGACGGCTACTCCAATGATTTTGCCTTGCTCTTCCAGTCCGTGGGCCAGGTAATATCCCGCTTCGCCAGTGGTGCTTCCGATCCCGTAAAAGCGCCCAGGCAGACCGCGTACGGCATCTTGAAAGTAGGCACGAAACGACAGATCTTCACCCAGATAACTGTCAGCGTCGCGCCAGTTACTGGTGGCCAGTACCCGGCCGGTGGTGTCGAGGACATAAATAGCCCGACTGCGGCTGCGTCGATTCAGCCCTTCAAGGTAGTTGTTGACGTTCTGTCTCAGCTCCGGCGTCGGGTCATTGAGCAAGCGCGAGACGTTGGCTTCAAGTTCAAGCACGCTCGGCAGGTAGGTGTAGCGGTTTATTTCGCTTTCGACCGTACGAGCGTGAAGTTCCAACTGACGCTGGCCATTTTCACTTAAAGCCTTTACGCCATTGCGCTCGCTGACCAAATAGCTGACGTAACCGAGCGCAATCATCAGCAGGATGATCAGCGGGGGAATGAACAGATGGCGTATCAGGCGGGGTTTCACGGCAAGTGATGGCGGGGGCGCGCGATAGGATTCGGGGTCGCATTTCATCACAGTCGTCCAGGACCGACCAGCGTCCGCGCCGCAATCTACGCGGGCGCGGACAGCCAGAATTGCTTAGTGCTGCAGAATTTTGGCGAGAAATTGCTGGGCGCGCTCGGAACGCGCGGTCACATCACCAAAGAATTCTTCTTTTTCACAGTCTTCAACGATTAATCCTTGGTCCATGAAGATCACCCGATTTGCCACTTTCCGGGCGAAGCCCATTTCGTGGGTCACGCACATCATAGTCATACCTTCTTGGGCCAGTTGCACCATGACGTCGAGCACTTCGTTGACCATTTCTGGATCAAGCGCCGAGGTGGGTTCGTCGAACAGCATTACCACCGGGTCCATCGCCAACGCCCGGGCAATTGCCACGCGCTGTTGTTGGCCGCCGGACAATTGTCCCGGATGCTTATTGGCGTGGGCAGACAGACCAACTCTTTCCAACAGCTTCAGGCCTTTGTCGGTAGCCTCTTCTTTACTGCGGCCAAGGACTTTGATCTGCGCGATGGTCAGGTTTTCAACGATGGACAAGTGCGGGAACAGCTCGAAATGCTGGAACACCATGCCGACCCGCGAACGCAGTTTTGGCAAATTGGTCTTAGGATCAGCGATGGAGGTACCGTCGACAATCACGTCACCCTTCTGGAACGGCTCAAGCGCGTTCACGCACTTGATCAGGGTCGATTTGCCGGAGCCCGAGGGGCCGCAAACCACCACCACTTCGCCCTTTTTGACTTCAGTGCTGCAATCGGTGAGCACTTGAAAGTCGCCATACCACTTGTTGATATTTTTGATTGAAATCATACGGCGAACCTTTTTTGCAGACGCTTCACCAATTGCGAGGCGGCAAAGCTGATCACGAAATACACCAGACCGGCGAAGATCAGGAATTCATTGGAGCGGCCAATGATGTCGCCACTGGAGCGCGAGGCGTTCAGGAAGTCGACCAGGCCGACGGTGTACACCAATGAGGTGTCCTGAAACAAAATGATGCTCTGCTGTAACAGTAGCGGGGTCATCTTGCGAAACGCCTGAGGCAGGATGATCAAACGCATCATTTGCCCGTAGTTCATGCCTAGCGCCTGGGCTGCACCCATTTGTCCCTTGGGAATGGCTTGAACCCCGGCGCGAACGATTTCGCAGAAGTACGCGGCCTCGAACATCATGAAAGCGATTAAGCATGAGGTGAACGCGCCGATGGGGGTGTCTTGGCCGGTGATCCAGCGCAGCACGAACGGCACGGCCAGATAAAACCAAGTGATCACCAACAGCAGCGGGATCGAGCGAAAGTAGTTCACGTAAGCGCCGGCGAATCGCGCCGCCAGTTTGCTTGACGATAACCGCATCAGCGCCAGAATCGTGCCCAGCGCAACACCACCTATAACCCCCAGCACCATCAGTTGCAGGGTCATGATCATGCCGTTCCACATGCCAGGCAGCGCGGGAATAATTCCACTGAAATCCATTATTTACCCCCCAGAGAGATCAGTCCGGGTACCGCGACTTTCTTCTCGATCAAGCGCATCAGCAGCATCAAGCTCATGTTCAAGGTGAAGTAGATCAGGGTCGCCAATGTGAACGCTTCAAACAAGTTGGCCGAAAATTCGGCAGTCTGTTTGGTCTGCGCGAGCAGCTCCATCAGTCCGATCAATGAAGCCACGGACGAGTTTTTGAACACGTTAAGGAATTCAGAGGTCAGCGGCGGAATAATGATCCGATAAGCCTGGGGTAGCAGCACATTCCAGTAGATCTGCGGCAGCTTGAAACCCATGGCCCGGGCGGCGGACTCCTGGCCGCGCGGCAGCGCTTGAATGCCGGTGCGTACTTGTTCGCAGACCCGTGCAGCGGTGAAAAGACCCAGACACACGACGACGCTTAGAAAGGCAGAGGTCGTTGGGTTCAGGTCCTGTTTGTACCATTCCTGCAGATTGGCGGGCAGCAGATCCGGGACTAGGAAGTACCAGATGAACAGCTGCACCAGCAGAGGAACGTTGCGAAATAGTTCCACGTAGACCGTGGCAATGCCCGATACCCAACGGTTCGGCACAGTTCGCATGACGCCGAGTACAGAGCCCAGCAGCAGCGCGATGATCCAGGCGACGACGGCGATTGCGATAGTCCAGCCTAGGCCAGTTAAGTACCAGTCCAGATAGATCTCGTTGCCGATGCCGGTGGACTTGAGGAAGACGCCCCAGTCCCAGTTGTAATTCATTCAGGTTTCCCCTCCGTTCGAACGATTCAATACCCGAGCGCGTTGGCGCCCTCGGGTATTGGATGAGCCAGTACTTAGATTTTTACGTCTGGCGCAGGCTTGTCGGTAGGGGCGGCGATTAGCGCTTTCAGTTGGTCGCTCATGGGGAACATCAGGTTCAAACCCTTCGGTGGAATAGGCTGAGTGAACCACTTGGCGTAGATGGTGTTGATTTCGCCAGAAGCGAAGGTGGCCTTGATAGCGTCATCCACGGCTTTCTTGAACGGGGCGTCTTCTTTGCGGACCATGCAGCCGTAGATTTCATAAGATTGTGGCGTGCCGGTTACCGCCCAATCCCCTGGTGTCCGGGCTTTGGCCATTTCGCCGGCCAGCAGCGCGTCGTCCATCATGAAAGCGACTGCACGACCCGACTCCAGCATCTGGAACGATTCGCCATGGTCTTTGGCGGAGATAACGTTCATGCCCATCTGCTTGTCGGCGTTCATCGCTTTGATAATGCGCTCGGACGTAGTGCCTGCAGTGGTTACTACGTTTTTGCCTTTCAGGTCAGCGAAGTCCTTATAAGCAGAGTCTTTTTTAGACAGCAGGCGCGTACCGATTTCGAAAATGCCTACCGAAAAGTCAACCTGCTGCCCACGTTCGGCGTTGTTGGTGGTGGAACCACATTCAATGTCTACCGTGCCGTTTTGCACAAGTGGGATACGGGTTTGCGACGTGACCAGGTTGTACTTGACCTTCAGATCCGGCATGTTCAGGTCTTTCTTAATGGCTTCAACAATCTTCAGTTGGATGTCGTGGGAGTAGCCAACCGGGACACCGGAAGCATCCGCCAAGTACGAAAAAGGAATTGAACTATCGCGGTGTCCGAGGGTGATGGTGCCGGACTCTTTGATTTTCTTCAGTGTGCCCGTTAGTTCGGCGGCGAAAACTGGAGTGCTAATCAGAGCGGCAGCGATTGCTGCGCCCAAAAGATGGGGAACGATGCGCATCAGTTAATCCTCGACTTTGTTTTTTTTGTGGGACCGACAGACAGGGGCGGTCCGCTTACAGAGCAAATACCTCAACGGTGGACCATCAGGCGCACGCGACGTTAATGTATTCAACATGAGGTTTAGAGCATGACTCATGCCAAATGCATGATTTTATTTATCTATATGATTTATAAGAATTTATTTTATTTTTTTGCAGGCGGGGGGTTGGCAGGTGTCCGGAAAACCGAACCAGTCTGTGTGGATTGTTCGGAAAACCGAATAGCACTGCGCAGAGGGGCGGATGCGGCCTTCCCCTGCAGGGCAAGGCCGTCAGCAGAGATTATGCGGCTTCTATATTGCTTTTATGGCTGGCAACCGTAGTGAGGTATTTCTTCACGCGCTGCTGTTCGTCCGGCGTCGTGAACAGGCCCAATTTGCTACGGCGCCAGAGGATGTCTTCGGCACTCAGCGCCCATTCCTCGCTGCACAGATAGTCCACTTCGCGGGTGTAAAGCCCGCCACCAAGGTGTTCACCCATATCGGCAAGGTTGCGTGCACCTTCGACCAAACGCCAGCTGCGGGTGCCATAGGTTCGAGCCCAGCGCCTTGCAACGTCGGTGGGTAGCCAGTCACATCGCGTTTTTAATTCGCTTGCCAACGCTTTGGGTGAGCTTAAGTCTTCTGCGCCTGGGAGGCTGGAAGTGGCTGTCCAGTTGGCCTTCATCTGCGGGAAAAACGGTGCAAGTTGCGCCATGGCCGACTCGGCTAGCTTGCGGTAGGTCGTCAACTTACCGCCAAACACCGAGAGGATGGGCGCTTCGTCTTTACTGCCCGACAATGACAGCGTGTAATCACGCGTGATTGCGGACGGATTGTCAGACTCATCGTTACACAGTGGGCGAACGCCGGAATACGTATGCAGGATATCGTTGCGGCTCAATTGTTTTTTGAAATGCTCATTGACCACGTTAAGGAGGTACTCAATTTCGCCTTCGGTGATGGAAACTGTACTTGGGTCTCCCTGATATTCACGGTCAGTAGTGCCAATGATCGTGAACCGTTCAAGATACGGAATCGCGAAGACGATACGTTGATCTTCGTTTTGCAGAATAAACGCGTTTTCACCTTCGTATAGGCGAGGGAAGATCAAATGACTGCCCTGAATCAGGCGAATGCCATATGGGGAATCCAGTTTCAGGTCGTCTCGAATAAACTTGGCCACCCATGGCCCTGCCGCGTTAACCAGCGCTTTCGCCCGGATTGAAAACAGACCGCCATCGGCACGTTCCATGTTCAACTGCCAGACGCCATTGTCACGACGCGCATTGATGCACCGGGTTTGAGTGTGAACATGAGCGCCATTTTCCCGGGCGGCCATGGCGTTGAGCACGACAAGCCGCGCATCATCGACCCAGCAATCAGAATATTCAAAGCCCCGCGTGATGTTGGCTTTTAATGGGCTGTCTGCACCAAAGCGCAGGCTGCGGGAAGCTGGCAATTTTTCCCGCTTGCCCAAATGGTCATACAGAAACAGACCGGCACGAATCATCCATGCCGGGCGTAAATGAGGACGGTGTGGCAGTACGAAGCGCATTGCTTTGACGATGTGCGGGGCTTTAGTCAAAAGTACTTCGCGTTCGGCGAGAGATTCGCGTACCAAACGGAATTCGTAATGTTCCAGGTAGCGTAAACCACCATGGATCAGCTTGCTGCTGGCCGAAGACGTATGGCTGGCCAAGTCGTCTTTTTCGCAAAGGAACACGGATAGACCGCGACCGGCTGCGTCTGCTGCAATCCCGACGCCATTGATCCCACCGCCAATCACGGCGATATCATAAACCTGGGAAAACGGTAGCACGGGCAATGAAGACTTGGGCATCTGGCGGCCTCTTTGTTCTGGATTTTAAAACGTGGCTAAACGGCGAATCCGAACATTTATGTTCGATTTCGAAAAATAGTAACGTAATAAATATGGGTCGGCCAGTCGTTATTTACTGAAAGTGACGATTGGAAGGGACGAGAAAGGAACAAAGTCGAACATTTATGAGGCGGGGATGTTCCGAGCGCCCCACACACCTTCGCTGAAGGAGGCGGCGGTGGCGAGGGGCGTCAAATGACTGTGTGAGCGCTGGACCCTATTTGTTTGCGCCGAAAATTACGCGTTCAAACCACCTCAAGTCGAATCTTGTACTGGGTCAACAGTTGCATCAGCGCCGGGACTGGCGCGTGGTCTGTCACTAGGCAGTCAATCAGACTGATCGGCCCCAGGCGGACCATGGCATTGCGTCCGAATTTACTGGAGTCGGCGGCCAAGATTACTTGCCGAGCGTTGGCGATAATCGCTTGGGATACACGTACCTCCTGATAGTCGAAGTCGAGCAGGCTGCCGTCTTCATCAATGCCACTGATGCCTACCAAGGCGAAGTCGACCTTGAACTGGTTGATGAAATCGACACTTGCTTGGCCCACCACACCTCCGTCGCGACGTACGTTCCCGCCTGCCAACAGGACTTCAAAGTCGTCCTTGGCACTGAGGATTGAGGCAACGTGTAGGTTATTGGTGATGATTTTCAGATGGTTGTGACTCAACAGCGCTCTGGCGATGGATTCGGTGGTGGTACCAATATTGATAAACAGCGAGGCGTGGTCTGGTATTTGTGAGGCAATCGCTTCGGCGATCCGCTGTTTCTCGTCGCGCATCTGGTCTGCGCGCATTGCGTAGGCCGTATTCTCGATGCTTGAATCATAGGCCGCGCCGCCGTGGTAGCGGCGCAACAAGTTCATATCCGCCAATTGATTGATGTCACGGCGAATGGTTTGCGGGGTCACGACAAACAGTTGGGCCATTTCTTCGATGCTGACGTAGCCGCGCTCCCGAACCAATTCGAGGATTTGCCGCTGACGGGGAGGCAGATTCATTGTTTTGATTTTCCTGTCTGGCTGCCATACAAATGGCGCCCATGATGCCGCAGGCAACTACTGCCTGTCAGCCGGAAACTCAACCTGCTCCCCGCAAGGGTCTTAATCAGTCGGTGTTTTCTTCGTGAGGTTCCCAGTCGCGGGTACGGCTTACCGCTTTCTTCCAGCCCGCATAGAGTTTTTCTTTATCGGCATCCGGGAGTTGAGGTTCGAATTCGCGCTCAATGACGGCCTTGCTGCGTAACTCATCCAGGCTGCCCCAAAAGCCAATCGCCAGGCCCGCCAGGTACGCAGCGCCCAGCGCGGTGGTTTCGCGCATTTGCGGGCGTTCAACCATGGTGCCCAGGATGTCTGCCTGAAACTGCATGAGAAAGTTGTTGGCGACTGCGCCGCCGTCAACGCGCAGAGACTTGAGGCGTTCGCCAGAGTCTTGCTGCATGGCGTCGAGTACGTCGCGTGTCTGGTAGGCGATGGATTCCAAGGCAGCGCGAATGATGTGATCGACTTTTACCCCTCGGGTCAGGCCGAACAGTGCGCCCCGTGCATATGGGTCCCAGTACGGCGCGCCCAGCCCGGTAAAGGCAGGCACGAGATAAACACCATGACTGTCTTTGACCTTGCCGGCGAAATACTCGGTGTCGAGTGCATCATTGATCAATTTCAGTTCGTCACGCAGCCACTGAATGGTTGACCCACCATTGAACACGGCGCCTTCCAGCGCATAGGCAACTTCGCCGCGTGGGCCGCAGGCAATAGTGGTGAGCATGCCATGCGCCGATTGCACGGCTTTATTACCGGTATTCATTAGTAGAAAACAGCCGGTGCCGTAGGTGTTTTTGGCCTGACCTGGCTCCACGCACATTTGCCCAAACAAGGCAGCCTGCTGATCACCGGCGATACCGGCGATAGGGATGCCACTTTTGCTGTGGCCATAGACTTCCGACGACGAGCGGACTTCAGGCAGCATCTCGCGAGGAATATCCAACACCTGCAACATCTTTTCGTCCCATTCCAGGGTATGGATGTTGAAGAGCATGGTGCGTGAGGCGTTGGTGTAATCGGTGACATGGACCTTGCCACCCGTGAATTTCCAGATCAGCCAGCTATCGATGGTGCCGAACAGGAGCTCGCCTTTGCGTGCGCGTTCGCGGCTGCCTTCGACGTTATCGAGAATCCACTTCAGCTTTGTGCCGGAGAAGTAGGGGTCGGTGACCAAACCAGTGGTTGCACGAATGTAGTCTTCGTGTCCGTCGCGCTTGAGCTGCTGACAGATCTCAGTGCTGCGACGGCATTGCCAGACAATAGCGTTGTACACCGGGCGCCCAGTGTCGCGCTCCCAGACCACGGTAGTTTCACGTTGGTTGGTAATACCGATGGCGGCAATCTGATCATGGTGCAGATCGGCTTGGGCCAAGGCTTTGGTCATGCATGCGGTCTGGGTGGCGAAAATTTCCATGGGGTCGTGTTCAACCCAGCCCGGTTGCGGGTAATGCTGGGTGAACTCGCTTTGCGCGGTACTGACGACATTGGCGTCGCGGTCGAAAATCATCGCCCGTGAACTGGTCGTACCTTGATCAAGAGCAATGATGTAGTTCTTATTCTTTGAGTCAGTCATGTCGATTGCCTTGCACTAATGAATGGGTTTTCAAAAACTGGCTGGAACGTTATCCACAACTGCCTTGGATGCCTTTGGTTTCAAAGCGACCGACTCGTGGGGAAGATAGCGAGCGATCAGGCCGCGATAACCCGCAGCGCCCAGGCAGGCACCCAGGATCGGCGCCACTATAGGAATCAGAAAGTATGGAATTTCACGGCCACCGGTAAATGCCATCTCGCCCCAGCCAGCGAAGAATGTCATCAATTTAGGCCCGAAATCCCGCGCCGGGTTCATCGCAAATCCGGTGAGCGGCCCCATGGAGCTGCCGATCACCGCAATCAATAGACCGATTAGCAAGGGCGCCATTGGGCCTTTGGGCAAGCCGTTATTGTCGTCGGTCAGCGACATGATCACGCACATCAGGATTGCGGTAATAACGAGCTCGACCAGAAACGCCTGTCCGGTGGAAATGGCAGGGTTAGGGTACGTTGAGAAAATCGAGGCTAGTTCGAGGCTAGCTTGACTGCCGCGAATCATGTGATGGGTGTGTTCGAAATCGAAAAAAAGGCTGACATATAGCCCATAGACCAACGCGGCAGCACAGAAGGCCCCTGCCACTTGGGCAAATATGTAAAACGGCAGTTTTCGCTTTTGAAAATCCCCAAAGATACACAGCGCAATGCTGACCGCAGGATTGAGATGGGCACCGGAAACACCAGCGGTCATATAGATCGCCAAGCTGACGCCCACTCCCCAGATGATGCTAATTTCCCACAGGCCGAAGGTTGCTCCCGCGACTTTGAGCGCCGCAACACAGCCTGTTCCGAAAAATATCAGGAGCGCAGTGCCCATAAATTCTGCGATGCATTGCCCTGTTAGCGTAGGTGCTTGAAGCGGTGGCTGATTGGCCGTAGTCATTGGAACCCCCTTATTTTTGTTTTTCTCGAACGTTGTCAGACGATCAGCAACATTCATTTTTATCCTGAAGGGAGAAACCCCGCTCCTCTCAAGTTACGAAGTTGGACCAGACTAAGTCTGATTTATTCGTTAACGAAAAAATATAGACAATAAAGAACCCTGTCAAAGGTCGGAAGTGAACCTTTCGTTGTTTTTTTCTTGGCCGTTTTGCCGGCATTGCTGTAAATCGAGTAGGAAATGTCTCGTCGTCACCGTTTAACCCGGCAGATTATTTGCGAAGTTATAAGGATATAGGCTGAAATTCGCCGTTGATGCAGTGTTTTAGCTGCATATGTCTTAAAGTGTGCACGACAACCTTAGCGCTTTGCCCCCTATGGAGAGCTGCATGACACCCGCATTAGATTTATTAAAAAAAGTTAGGGCTGATCACCATGTTCATAGTTACGAGCACGACCCCAAGGCGGCGTCTTACGGGCTAGAAGCGGCGGAAAAGCTTGGATTGGAGCCTGCTCGTGTATTCAAGACGCTTTTAGCCGCCACTGAAAAGGGCGAGCTACTGGTTGCCGTGGTGCCGGTGGCAGGTACGTTAGACCTCAAAGCACTGGCCCACGCTGCCGGTGCAAAAAAAACCGAAATGGCAGATCCGGCTTCAGCTCAACGTTCGACCGGCTATTTGTTAGGCGGCATCAGCCCGCTTGGGCAGAAAAAGCGTTTGCGTACGTTTATTGACCTATCTGCGCAGCTATTTACCACGGTATTTGTCAGTGCCGGTCGTCGTGGCCTTGAGGTGGAACTTTCATCTGCGGTGTTAGCCGAATTTACCCAAGCAGTTTTTGCCGAGATTGGTCGTGCGTAACGCGCCGCATCGTAGACGACCACACATTTGACGGGCTGGCGGCACACTCAGTTGAAGTGCATGCTTGGTGCCAACCAACGATTCGAATACATCATGGAAGGGGTCGGTATGCAGCTTGAATTTCATCAAGTCGACGCGTTTAGCGAGCACCCGTTCAGTGGTAACCCTGCGATGGTTTATCGGCTAGATAGCTGGCTGTCGGATGAGCTGATGCAAAAGATCGCTGCCGAACACAACCTCGCAGAAACCGCGTTTCTGGTTCGTGAAGGTCAGGGTTGGCACATTCGCTGGTTTACGCCATCCACGGAGGTGCCTTTGTGCGGCCATGCCACGTTGGCGGCGGCCCATGTGCTGTTCGAGGTTTACAGCGATCCCGCCGAGCGCATCGACTTTGTCGGCAGGGCTGGGGCGCTGAGCGTCACGCGGGAAAATAACCGCCTGGTATTGGATTTTCCCGCGATGGTCCCGACCAGCGCTGCGGTGACTGTCGAGCTTGAGCGGGCGCTGGGAGTGGACATCGTGGATGTCTACGGCTCAGTCGAATTGATGGTTGTGCTGGAGTCCGAGCAGGCGGTTCGTGAGTGTCAGCCGGACATGGCGGCTCTGGTCCGTCTGCCTTGGCCGGGAGTGATTGTTACCGCGAGGGGCGAAACCTATGATTTTGTTTCTCGCTATTTTGCGCCGGCCATTGGCGTTTCCGAAGATCCGGTGACCGGGTCAACGCACTGCTCGTTAATCCCGTATTGGTCGAACCGACTCGGCAAACTCAGCCTGATCGCCTACCAATGCTCAGCCCGTGGCGGCGAGCTGTTTTGCCGTCTGGATGGCGACCGGGTGAAGATTGCTGGGCATGCAAGATTGATCGCCAGCGGAAAACTGTTGCTGGGGTAATGTTCGCGACGTCTTTAACAAGCCAACTTGTTGTTGCCATGAGTAGCGCTGCGTTGTGCCAAGTAATCCATGTCTAGCAAATAGGACAGCTACAGGGGGTGGTGTTTCGCCTGGAAACACCACCAACGTCTGTTTCTTTACTCGAATCCCTACTTCTTGTCCCGGACAATAGTCACAGTGCCGTGGTCTTTCCGCAACCGTAAGCGCCAAGCAGTCATCCGATATCACCAGCGTTTAGGTGCAGGTTGAGCGCCTTCACCACGGACTGATCCTGATAGCCACAGGCCATGTTATTCAGGTTCAACAGTGCGAGCTGACTCATTCGTTGCGATAGGCTGGCTTGACCAAGAACTCAAGCAGCGCTTTTTGCGCGTGCAGGCGGTTTTCAGCCTGGTCCCACGGCACGGCTCGCGGGTCATCGAGTAGGTCAAGGCTGATCTCTTCCCCTCGATGCGCAGGCAAGCAATGCATAAACAACACGTCTTTGGCGGCGAGATCCAGTAATCCACGTGTGACTTGATAGGGCGCGAATAGGGCCAGGCGGTTGGCAGTCTCTTCTTCTTGACCCATGGAGGTCCAAACGTCGGTGCTTACCAGATGCGCACCTGCCACGGCTTGCCGAGGATCACGCATAACGCTGACCCGATCCCCGGCCAACGCCAGAAACTCAACGCCAGGTTCATAACCTGCGGGGCAGGCGATACGTAATTGGAAGTCAAACTTGATCGCGGCCTCTATATAGCTATTGCACATGTTATTGCCGTCGCCGATCCACGCAACGATCTTGCCTTGGATTGAACCTCGATGCTCCAGGAAGGTTTGCATGTCCGCCAGCAATTGGCAGGGGTGCAGGTCATCGGAAAGTCCGTTGATGACCGGGACGATGGAATGTGCGGCGAATTCGGTCAGGTTACTGTGGGCAAAGGTGCGAATCATGACGGCATCTACCATGCGAGACATGACCCGAGCACCATCGCCGATAGGCTCACCGCGACCCAATTGGGTGTCTCGCGGGGACAAAAAGATTGCCTGCCCACCTAGTTGGATCATGCCCGCTTCAAACGAAACGCGCGTCCGAGTCGAAGATTTCTCGAAGATCATTCCGAGAACCCGATTTTTTAACGGCTCGAAAAGTACGCCGCGATTTCGCAGGTCCTTCAGCTCTATGCCGCGACGAATAACACTGACCAGCTCTTGCTGCGTGTAATCCATCATCGAGAGAAAGTGCCTTGCGCTCATCATTAACTACCTTTTTGCAACAGACCGCAGATACTCAAAGCCGGGTTTTATCGGGAAAACGGGCGAGACCTGCGGCGAAAGCCGCACGGGGCGACGAATAGGGAAGGCGCGATGGTATAAGCAAATGTCGCGTATTGCCAATAGCGAGCTAACTTCAATATGTTGCGCGCATTTGTACACTGCCGGTTGGCGCTTTGGCAATTCATGCATATCTTGTAATAGTGACATTCCGTAACTCCGCTAAGTCTAGAGCGTTGCCCCGGTAGGTACCGTTTCCTAAACAGCCGTGCTGGGTTATAAAGGTTGCTTGCTCACAGGGGGCTATGGGAATGGATTCTAAAGAACAGCAACTAACGGAATTACTTGGGCACACAGCCCGCACTTTGACCCATCTCACCGCATCTATGACTTCGATGTCGTTTGAGTTGTTGCGCAGCAAGGACGAAGTCACCCGAACAGCCGGCAAACACATGATTGATCGCATGGCGACGATCAGCGCCGAGCTTGATGAGCATTGGCGTTTGATCGGCGAAATCACCGGTGTCCATATTGCTCAGGAGCAGATCGAAACCGTTCATGAGCTGCAAAATACGTTCAAGACTGTCGTGACGCTTGGCTGAATGCCAAGGGGCAGCATTGGCCCGCCTGATGCCGCCCGATTCACACGACAAACGTCTCTGGCGTAGTCCTCCTTCAAACGCCATAGTTTTGTTTCCGCGATCGTCGAGGTCGTTCAAAACAAAATGAGGCTGGCGATGACCAAGACTCTCCACCACCGTGCCTGCCATCTGTGTGAAGCCATTTGTGGCTTGACGATCGAAACCACCACCGATGAAGGCGTTGGTGCCCGGATTACGTCAATCAAGGGTGACCCCTTGGACAGTTTTAGTCGTGGTCACATTTGCCCCAAAGCGGTGGCCCTGCAAGACATACAAAATGACCCTGACCGCCTCCGGCAGCCCATGCTTCGTGTAGGCACGCAATGGCAGCCCATTGAGTGGCAGGCAGCATTCGAAATGGTGGCCGAGCGTCTGTTTTCCATACAGCAGCGTCATGGTCAAAACGCGGTGGCGGTGTATCAGGGCAACCCCAGCGTGCACAACTATGGACTGATGACCCACAGCAATTATTTTCTCGGGTTGTTGAAGACTCGAAACCGATTCTCTGCCACATCCATTGACCAGTTGCCGCATCACCTGAGCAGTCACTTGATGTACGGTCACGGCCTTTTGCTGCCGATTCCCGACATTGATCACACGAATTTCATGCTGATCCTTGGCGGTAATCCATTGGCCTCAAACGGCAGCATCATGACCGTCCCGGACGTCGAGAAGCGGTTGAAAGCAATTCAGGCGCGGGGCGGTAAGGTGGTAGTGGTCGACCCTCGTCGCAGCGAAACAGCAGCGATTGCCGATCAACACTTGTTTGTGCGTCCTGGAGGCGATGCGGCATTGTTGTTTGGCATGCTCAACACCTTGTTTGAAGAAAACCTGACCCGCACCAGCCACTTACCGGTAGATGGGCTGGACGTCGTGCGTCAGTCTGTCAGCCTTTTAAATGCTGAGGCAATGAGCCCGCGCTGCGGTGTACCCGCCGAGAAGATTCGCCAATTAGCGCGGGACTTCGCTGCCGCAGACAAAGCGGTATGTTATGGGCGAATGGGGATTTCCACACAAACGTTTGGCACGCTGTGTCATTGGTTAGTGCAACTGATCAATCTGGTGACGGACAATCTCGACCGAGTAGGCGGCGCCCTGTGTACGGAACCTGCAGTGGATCTCGTCGCGTCGACATCCGGTGGGCATTTCAATCGGTGGCAAAGTCGCGTGTCGGGGTTGCCTGAGTATGCCGGTGAGTTACCGGTGTCCGCGTTGGCCGAAGAAATGTTGAGCGAAGGGGATGGGCAGGTCCGCGCACTGATCACCGTGGCCGGCAACCCTGTGCTGTCGACACCTAATGGGCGAAAACTGGAACAGGCACTCGATGGTTTGGAGTTTATGCTTAGCATTGACTTGTACATCAACGAAACCACGCGTTACGCCGATTTGATACTGCCGTCCACATCGGCATTGGAAAATGACCATTACGACACGACCTTTAATATGTTCGCCGTGCGTAATGTCACCCGTTTCAACCGCGCCATCTTGGCAAAGCCGGACGGCGCGCTTCATGACTGGGAGATTTTTGTCGGTTTGGCCAAGGCGTTCGCCGCTAAAGCCGCGCGTGAGCTGAAGCCTACAATATCGCCGTCACAGATGATTGACATAGGCTTGCGTAGCGGATTGTACGGCGACGCCTCCGAACACAAACTTTCCTTGGAAACATTGCGCGGTCACCCCCACGGGTTGGATTTGGGGCCGCTTAAACCGAATTTGACGTTGCGTTTGAACACCGCCAACCAGCGTATTCAGGCGGCGCCAGACGTAATTCTTGCCGATCTGGCGAGGTTTGCTGCGGCCGAGGCACCACAGGCCTCAGAGTTGCTGCTGATTGGGCGTCGGCACGTGCGCAGTAACAATTCCTGGATGCACAATTACCATCGCTTAGTGAAAGGTAAGCCGCGGCATCAACTGCTCATGCATCCTGATGATTTGAGCAGTCGTGGCTTAAGCGATGGGCAGTGGGTTCGAGTCAGCTCGCGGGTCGGAGCGGTTGAAGTGCAAGTTCTCGGCAGTGCAGAAATGATGCCGGGCGTAGTCAGCTTGCCCCACGGTTGGGGGCACGCTCGCCCTGGGGTACAGATGGCGATAGCCGGTAAACAGCCCGGCGTAAGCGCCAATGACTTGACCGACGAGCGTCAATTGGACACGCTGTCCGGCAACGCTGTGCTGAATGGTGTACCGGTTAAGGTTGCTGCAGCGTGAGCTTTATCAGTCGATGGTCGACAGGGAGAGGCCGAGCGTAGCGCTCGGGTTTCCGCTACAATGCGCGACCATGCCGACATCTGAGTCGGAAAGTTCAGCCGAGGTGTTCCATGGATATCATCGAAACGATTAAAGAGCAGATCAACGCCAACACCGTTCTGCTTTACATGAAAGGCTCTCCGAATGCGCCACAGTGTGGTTTTTCGGCAAAGGCTTCGCAGGCATTGATGGCGTGTGGCGAGAAGTTCGCTTACGTCGATATCCTGCAAAACCCGGAAATTCGCGCAAACCTGCCTAAATATGCCAACTGGCCAACCTTTCCACAGCTGTGGGTCGGTGGTGAATTGGTCGGCGGCAGCGACATCATTACTGAGCTGTTTGCCAGCGGTGATCTGCAGACGCAAATCAAGGATGCAACGGTCAAAGCGGCCGCTGAAAAAGCAGACGCTTGATAACCGGTTGTTAATAGCCTTCCCCGGTTCCGGGAAGGTTTGCTTGATTGGCCCGAAGGGGTGTAGTCGATACGTCAAGCTTAGTCAGCAAGAATGGAAAAGCCCTGCTCTCAGTATCGAGAGTGAACTGACCCCATTAAGTCGAAGGTTTATCACTCGCCCATCTGCGATTGCAGGTAGTTTTCAATACCGACTTTATCGATCAGGCCCAGTTGGGTTTCCAGCCAGTCGATGTGCTCTTCCTCGGACTCGAGAATGTCTTCGAGTAAATCTCGGCTGCCGAAATCGCCGACGACCTCAAAGTGTGCAATGGCGGTTTTAAGATCAATCAGGGCTTTCTGTTCGATTTTGAGATCGCACTCGATCATTTCTTTGGTGTTTTCACCAATCAATATTTTGCCTAAATCTTGCAGGTTTGGGAGGCCTTCAAGGAACAGAATGCGTTTGATCAATTTATCTGCGTGCTTCATTTCGTCGATAGATTCGTGATATTCGTGCTCGCCAAGTTTTTTCAGGCCCCAATCCTGGTACATGCGGGCATGCAGGAAGTACTGATTGATGGCGACCAGCTCGTTTCCGAGGATCTTATTGAGATGCTGGATGACTGTAATGTCGCCTTTCATGTGGGTGCCTGCCATTGCTAGATCTGAATAAGCAGCAAGCTTGGGCTGCACCGCAAATGGTGTCAAATCTAAGTTGTTGAATAATAAGTTGTTTAAATACAAATAAGAATGTTTGAGTTCCGCATCTTGATTGCAAGCAATTGAATTACAGACATAAAAAAACCGGACACAAGGTCCGGTTCTGAAAAATGCTGGAATTTCTAAGGGACTGAATGTTCCGCCGGATAGGCCATGACTACTTGGCTCGTTTGCAATGCGGTCAGCGTGTCACGCACAACTTCCTTGGCAAAAGATGCGCATTTTCCACATTTGCTGGCAACACCTAAAGTTTGACGAACATCGCGGTAGCTGCAACAGCCGTCCAGTATCGCGTCTCGGATTTGTCCATCAGTGACACCTTGGCAGAGGCATACATACATAAAGTGAGAACCGTCGTTGGTGGTGACTCAATTCGCAAGATACTAATCGTAATGAGAATGCTTGTCAAAGCACTTTAAATTGGAGGAGCTGTTTGTTTTAAGTCACCGACGAAAGGGGGGGATCGTCAATGGCCACTACAAAAAAACCGGCCACAGAGGCCGGTTAGTAAGTACTGGAACGGTATCAGTCGTTAAAGTCTTCCCAGCCACCCATCTGTTTCCAGCGATTGACGATTCCGCAGAATAGGTCAGCCGTCTTTTCAGTGTCGTAGCGCGCGGAGTGCGCTTCCCGACCGTCAAAGTCGATGTCGGCGGCCTGGCACGCTTTTGCTAATACGGTTTGGCCATATGCCAAGCCAGCAAGCGTCGCCGTGTCGAAGCTGGAAAACGGATGAAATGGGTTGCGTTTCATGTCTATACGCGTGACGGCCGCGTTCAAAAAGCCAAGGTCGAAGCTTGCGTTGTGACCAACCAAAATGGCGCGCTTGCAACCGTTCGCCTTTAACGCTTTACGCACGCCCCGGAAAATGTCGGTCAAGGCGACTTCTTCGCTAACGGCCATGCGCAGGGGGTGATCCAACTTGATGCCGGTGAACTCCAGCGCTGCCGCTTCGACATTTGCGCCTTTGAATGGCTCAACCCGGAAGAAGTAGGTGTGTTCAGGGAACACAAATCCTTTCTCATCCATGCCGATGGTAACAGCTGCTATTTCAAGCAGAGCGTCGGTCGCCGAATTGAATCCACCGGTTTCTACATCGATAACGACCGGCAGATAGCCGCGGAAGCGGGCCGCCATAGGATGCCTGGAATTGCTTCCGCCGCCGCCATGACCTTCCTGTTCGTCGTCGAAATGATCTTCGCTCACGCGTTTTCCTCCAGCAGGCGCCAGCGCAGCTTTTCACCGGCGCGCAGCGGAATTACGGACAGCTCGCCAAAGGGCAGGCTGGTGGGTGCGGTCCATTCATCACGGACCAGGGTTATGGTGTCGCGGTTGCTTGCCAAGCCGTAAAACGCCGGACCGTGAACACTGGCGAAACCTTCCAGCTTGTCTAGCGCATTGCGCATCTCAAATGCCTCGGCGTAAAGCTCAATTGCGGCATAAGCGGTGTAGCAACCGGCGCAGCCGCAAGCGGCTTCTTTAGCGTGCTGGGCATGTGGAGCAGAATCAGTACCCAGAAAAAACTTCGTGCTGCCGTGGGTAGCGGCGTCGAGCAATGCTTCCTGGTGGCTATTTCGCTTGAGAACCGGCAAGCAATAGAGATGAGGGCGAATACCACCGACCAACATGTGATTGCGGTTGTAAAGCAAGTGATGGGCCGTAATGGTTGCACCGACATTGGCCGGAGCTGCTTCAACGAACTGTACGGCTTCACGGGTAGTGATGTGCTCGAAGACGACTTTCAATGTAGGAAAGCGCTCCACAACACGACGCAAATGTTCATCAATGAAGATTTTTTCTCGGTCGAAAACATCTATTTCAGCGCGCGTCACCTCGCCGTGGACCAAGAGAGGCAGACCGACCTCAGCCATGGCTTCCAGCGCTGGGAAAATTTTGTCGATGCTGGTGACGCCTGAATCGGAATTAGTGGTTGCACCGGCCGGATACAGCTTTGCAGCGTGAACAAAACCACTGGCTTTGGCGGCGTGTATTTCCTGCGGTTGAGTCAGGTCAGTTAGATAAAGCACCATCAATGGCTCAAAGCGGCTACCCGCTGGTCGCGCGGCAAGGATGCGCTGGCGATAGGCATCAGCTTCCTGAGCAGTGCGAACCGGGGGTACCAGGTTGGGCATAATGATGGCGCGGCCAAAAGTGCGCGCTACGTCAGCAACGGTGTGAGGCAAAACAGCTCCATCGCGGAGATGAATGTGCCAGTCGTCGGGACGCAGGAGGATCAGGCGATCAGACATTGGGATTCCAGGCGGGTCAAACTCGCAGGGAATGCTACCGGAAAACACTCATACAGGCACTCGCTATCAAGTTATTGGGGAACTAACCGATAGCTAGACGTATGCAGTTCTTCTAGTGGAGCCTCCTGTGCGCCAGCGATATTTAGCCTTCCTCAGCGTGTTTGCCAGTTTGCCGGCGGTGGCCATCACTTTCCAGACTCGCTTGGAAAGTATCGAATGGAAAGTCGAAGGCGATAAATTTGAGTGCCGCCTGACCCAACCTATCACTGACTTCGGTGCGGGCGAATTCGTCCGTCGTGCGGGAGAGCAAGCCACATTCCGCCTGAAAGCAAATAGCGCGTCGCTGGGTTCAGGTTCGGCAACCCTATTGGCTGCGGCAGCGCCGTGGCAGCCCGGCCGCGGAGACGTCAACCTCGGCGCGGTCAGAATGAACAACAGCGCGATTCCATTTAACTCCTCGCAGGGACAAGCGGGAGGCCTGATTGCAGGGCTATTGGAAGGTCGCAGTCCGTTAATCCGCCGTCAGGGGCAGGAGGGAAACGTACTGGAAATTCGCTTGTTGCCCGTCCGGTTCGCTAAAGCGTTCAGCGATTATCAAGCCTGTACCGCTAAGTTGCTTTCGAAGAATTATGAGCAGGTCAAGCAAGCGCAAGTCAATTTTCCGCGCAGTGATGCCGATCTTGACGTCCAGGCGCGAGCTAAGCTGCAAGTCATTGCTGACTTCCTCAAGGCCGATCCGACGGTAAATCACATTGAGCTCGACGGCCATTCTGACAACAGTGGCAATCGACTGACCAATCGAGATATGTCACGGCGCAGGGCGCTGGCCGTGATGGACTTTTTTAAAGCCCAAGGCATTCCTGAAAAGCAGATCACTATGCGATTTCATGGCGAACGCTATCCCTTGGCACCTAACACTAACGCAGCCAATCGTTCGCGCAATCGACGAGTTAATGTTCAGTTGGAGCGGCTGCCGCCGGATGACAAAGCTCCGGCCGTGGTTGCAGCAGGATCTGCTGGCTCCGCGACGTAATCAGCTTCAATTAATGCCCTGCTCGACTTTAACTGTCGCTTGGTCGTCACAAGCTGTCGCGCCCCTGTAAAACCATCGGCTTGAGCGGTAGAATCCCTCGCTTTCCGTACAACCCGGTGGAGTGATGGCATGGCGGACGTAAACAAGGTAGTTCTCGCGTATTCCGGTGGCCTGGATACTTCGGTAATCCTAAAGTGGCTTCAGGACACGTATAACTGCGAGGTAGTGACATTCACCGCTGACTTGGGTCAAGGTGAAGAAGTCGAGCCGGCACGCGCCAAGGCACAAGCCATGGGCGTCAAAGAAATTTATATCGATGACCTGCGCGAAGAGTTTGTGCGCGATTTCGTGTTTCCAATGTTCCGCGCGAACACTGTCTACGAAGGCGAATACCTGCTGGGGACATCCATTGCGCGACCGCTGATCGCCAAGCGTCTGATTGAAATCGCTAACGAAACCGGTGCGGATGCGATTTCCCACGGCGCCACGGGCAAAGGCAACGATCAAGTTCGTTTCGAATTGGGTGCTTATGCGCTTAAACCAGGCGTTAAAGTCATCGCCCCTTGGCGTGAGTGGGACCTGCTGTCGCGGGAAAAACTCATGGATTACGCGGAGAAACACAACATCCCGATTGAGCGCCATGGAAAGAAGAAGTCGCCCTACTCGATGGATGCTAACTTGCTGCACATCTCCTATGAAGGCGGCGTGTTGGAAGACACTTGGACCGAGCACGAAGATGACATGTGGCGTTGGACCAAGTCTCCTGAGGACGCGCCGAACGTCGCCACATACCTTGAGCTGACTTACCGCAACGGCGACATCGTGGCGCTCGATGACGTGGAAATGTCGCCTGCGACCGTTCTGGCGACTCTGAACCGCATTGGCGGCGAAAATGGTATCGGTCGTTTGGACATCGTTGAAAATCGCTATGTGGGCATGAAGTCCCGTGGTTGCTACGAGACTCCAGGTGGCACGATTATGCTGCGCGCTCACCGTGCTATTGAATCAATCACCTTGGATCGCGAAGTGGCTCACCTCAAGGACGAACTGATGCCCAAGTACGCCAGCCTGATCTACACCGGCTATTGGTGGAGCCCTGAGCGTCTGATGTTGCAACAGATGATCGACGCGTCTCAGGCGCATGTGAATGGTGTAGTTCGTCTGAAGCTCTATAAAGGCAACGTTATCGTGACGGGCCGCAAGTCCGAGGAGTCGTTGTTCGACGCAACTATTGCAACGTTTGAAGAAGACGGCGGTGCCTATAACCAGGCGGACGCAGCTGGGTTCATCAAGCTGAACGCTCTACGTATGCGTATCGCGGCCAACAAAGGTCGCAAGTTGTTTTAACACCTACGCGACCTCCCCTCAGGCGTCTCTAAGCACGTGAGGGGAGGGCGTTTCGAGTATTGACTCAAATAAATAGCACTTCATTTGTACTTATTGAAATAAGCACAAAGGTATGATCATGTTTGAGAGTCTTGGAAAATGACTCGCCAAGGCGAGCATATCTACATTGTTCGCGAACTTGCTTCTGTGGCTGTTACTCCAATTAACTGCACCGGTCTTACGTTATCCAGCCTGCGCGTGTTGTCAGTATGCAGCGCGTTCATCAAGTGGATAAGATCATCGTTGACTATTTTAAAAATTTTTTTCATTAGTAAAGTCTGAGGGGTTATACAAAACCCTATCGTTAAGATTCAATGTCAAAAAAATAAAAAGTTAGCACTGACGGAAAGCAATCAAGAACCAAGCGTAGATCCTTTAATTGCGTTCATCCAAAAAAGGCAGCGCAGTGGCTGCTGACGCCTCTGACAGTGCTGTAAACAACGCTATAACCTTGACAGGGCTCATGCCTATGATTGAGCGTTGATCATGTTGAATGCTCATTAGCGAATAGGTGAGGGGCTAGACTCCGTAAGCGTAAATGTAAAAACGCGATAAACAGTGAGTTAAAGGTGCGCTTTATTACACCGTTCATCACTTGTCCAATAGTTCGTCGGGCGCTGCCTGTTCTTTGATTTGCTTGAATTCAAAACGATAGTCTCGACCGATTTTCCAGACTTGGCGGACGCTCAAATTCAGTTTTTGTGCAATCTCCATTGCGTTGTACCCTAGGCTAGAGTAATGCATCGCGTGGCCGGCCACCCTGTCGTCCACCGCCTCTGGATCTTGGAGTTCTTCACTCCTGGTGCCGCGAATAGGCCGACTATGAGAGATTTTAATCCCTTGTTCCCCTGCCATTCTACGGACGTCTCTTCTAGTCATCCGCAGTGAGTATTGCAATGAGCTAACTCCTGCACCCTTGGCTGCCAGGGTTTTTAATAATTCGACTTTTTTATATATCTCTTCTTCTGACTCGATGTGTGTGTTTTTTTGCGCCAATGGTTCTGCTGAAAATTCAGCAGTTTCTCCCAGTGGCACTACATGGATAATACCTCCTTGATGAATGTACTGTTCCACCGCCGTGTCCAAATCAAGTGTAGGCTTGGATTTTGACGGCATCGAGGAACGTGAGTCTTTTTTATTAGTCATGAACATGTACCTGTTTAAGTTTAGGGATGAGCGAATTCACTGGATAAAGTGCACGCAGCATCGACCCGCTCAGAGGCGATAATAGTGAATCTCTCGACTGGTCAAATTAACTGGGCGAGGTCTATTGGCTCAATTAAACCCGAGCAGAAGGCGATTTTCTGTCAGCAAGCGGCGAGTCAATAACGTATCAGAGGTTCTGATCAGCACTTGAAATTAAGTTGTTGAAGAGGCTGTCGATAAAAAGTAACGAGTGGTAATAGGATTTGCAAGTAAAAAAGATGGATTAAGTAAATTGTAGTGCGGTTGTCTTGAGTTTCTTACATGAAGCTAGTAAGTCTTCTTCATGTGTCGTAGTCCATTTCCTTTTTGTTCAGTTTAGGCTAGCTAGAATGTAGCGAATAGCATTAACTCATCGCCGGACGAGCCTGCAGCAGCCCTATTCAGCATCATTACTATTCGCCAATAAATAGATTGACGCGAGCAAGCGGGCAGAGTTTTTGATTTTTTAGTATTCGGCGTGTACTTTCTATAGATGCTTGATTGATCTTTTTAGCAATTTTTCAGCGGGTGGATGGTCCGTTTTTATCGGCTCTTTAACCGGAATGCGTTGTTTACGATGTAGGAAAAGTCGTATTGATAGGTAGGGATTCTCTTGTAGTTACCGAAAAGATTAATATAGCCACGTTTAAATGTATAGTTTGCGCTCTGGATGCGCAGAGGCTCGGATGGAATTAGTAATAATTCTCTGAACGTTATTCTGTGGTATGTCGGACGATCCGACTTATTCTTCGTGCAAGAGAGCGATCAGACCATGAGTGTCTAATCGTGCCGATGTAGCGTCGGTCAGTTTTGATTTGGATACGAGAAAATTGAGGCTGGAGTACTAAAAAAATCGGCCAATGGCCATGCGCTTGCCGTGCCTATGTTCTCAACAGGAATCGCGGCTAGTGCGGAATAGTCTAAAGGGAGTTGCGGATATGCTTGACGGAACGATAAAAATTCTATTGGTTGAATCAGAAGGCAATGAGTCATCAAAAGGGGCTGCAATCATTTCTTACGTTGTTGGAGTAAGTGGCGTTGGAGTAAATCAGCCGTCAGAAAATCAAAAAAACGTCATGCATATAGGGGTTTTTGTAGGGTATGTCTGTCGTCTTTGTAGGAAAGGTCTCTGTCTGTTGGTCCTCGGAGGGGTGCGCTATGCAAAGCACTAAACGACTAGGCTATTGTGCGGGCTCTGAAAAATCGAACAGCGAAAATTGGACTTGCTCATGAATAAAGTGCTGATCGTGGATGATCACCCCGTCATTAGACTTGCTGTACGCATGCTAATGGAGCGTCACGGCTATGAAGTCGTCGCGGAAACGGATAATGGCGTGGACGCCTTGCAACTTGCTCGCGAACATTTACCCGATATCGTCATTCTTGACATTGGAATACCAAAACTGGACGGTTTGGAGGTTATAGCCCGACTATCAGCAATGACGCTCCCCTTCAGAGTTTTAATACTGACCTCTCAGGCCCCAGGTCATTTTTCCATGCGATGTATGCAAGCGGGGGCAGCGGGATATGTCTGCAAGCAGCAGGATTTAACTGAATTGCTGAGTGCGATAAAGGCAGTACTATCGGGATACAGTTATTTCCCTAACCAGGCATTGCATACCGTGCGCTCCAGCATGGGGAATGCCAGTGAGGCAGATATGGTTGATCGGCTTTCTGGCCGGGAGATGATGGTTCTTCAGCAGTTGGCGTGTGGGAAGACCAACAAGGAAATCGCTGATGGGATGTTTCTAAGTAATAAAACAGTCAGTACGTACAAAACGCGTCTGTTACTAAAACTCAACGCTCACTCATTGGTTGACTTGATTGAGCTTGCTCAGCGCAACGGCTTGGTCTGACCCATTTCGAATGGGGGCAAATGATGAATAGCAAATTCTGGTCCCCCGCCATGTAAAGCTTCTCGAGGATGAGAGGCTTACGTGGCGTTCGTCGTGAGGTCGCAGCCAGCGGGTAGCCCTTTGCCTTACAGATCGAAGTCGTAATCGGCCAATCGCCGCCGCAAGCGTCGTTCCTCCAGCATATTGTCGATCGTGCGACGTTTGCTCAAATTGGTTTTTGCGCTTTCCACAGGTGGAGGTGTGTCATCGTCCGCTTCAACTGCGACGAAATCGTCATCCTCGTCCAGCTGCTCTTTGCCAGTGCTCATAAAGTGACTCCAGGCTTAGGCTGTCATTGGCGGACCTTATAGCGATAATTGTCGGCTGGGTAAAAAGGTTTTTTTCAATCGATTACCCCTGAACTTCACTATTACTCAATCGTCAGACGTTTTTTCTTTAAAATCGCACAAGTCTTCGATCCTGCAACTGCCACAGCGGGGCTTGCGAGCCTGGCACACATAGCGTCCGTGGAGGATCAGCCAGTGGTGGGCGTCGAGCAGGAAATCTTTAGGCACAAATTTCATTAGCTGCCTCTCTACTTCGACCACATTTTTGCCTGGGGCTATGCCCGTACGATTGCTTACCCGATAAATATGCGTGTCCACAGCCATGGTCAGCTGGCGAAATGCAGTATTGAGCACAACGTTCGCTGTTTTACGGCCTACGCCCGGCAACGCCTCTAGGGCTTCGCGCGTTTGCGGTACTTGGCTGCCATGCCGTTCCATTAGGAGGCGACACGTCTCGACGACGTTTTTCGCCTTAGCGTTGTAGAGACCAATGGTTTTTATGTATTCGCAAAGCCCGGCTACCCCTAGGTCGTAAATAGCTTGTGGGGTGTTGGCCACTTGATAAAGGCGTGCTGTTGCCTTGTTGACGCTGACATCTGTCGCTTGGGCCGAGAGAATCACGGAAATCAGTAGTTCAAATGCCGAGTTATACGCTAGCTCGGTTTTGGGTTCCGGAGTGTCCTCACGCAGGCGACGGAAAATTTCCAGGCGTTTTGCGGCGTTCATGGATGCAGCATTTCCTTGACTGTGGAGTGTTGATGGGTGTTCTCGTTATGGGTCGGTCGGCGACCAGCCCGTCGATCAGTCCGATAGTTGTTCGCGGCAAGAAGCAACCCGAGCAGAATAAATCCACCGGGGGTTAACAGAGCAAGATGCGCTCCCCCTGGCGCCACTCGGATTTCCCAGTGCGCCGCGCGGTTGCCAAATAACCATTGAGCCTGGCTGAACAGCGTGCCATTGCCCAGTAGTTCACGCAGCAGTGCAAGAGTCAGCATCAGTGCACAGAATCGAGCAACGAGTGTGCAGCTACGTCGCAAGTCCATTGCCTTGTGTGAGTGGTTGCTCAGTACGCAATAAATGCTTACCAGTGGCAGATATATCCCCAATCCCTGATAAAGCGCCAATGCGCGCGCTTGTATCGCCAACTCAATGCAGCTGACTAGCAAAGCAGCCAGCAACGCGCTGGCGAGGAGTTCGGCGGCTGGCGTCAATAGGCGGCGTATTGGTTGCATCAGCACGGCGTGCGCACCAGCAACGACCCACAGCACCGTTAATAGCCCAACTGCGCGGGTAAGCGAGTCCGTAACGCCCAAAATAGGCGTCAGACTTAGAGGGCCGAGCAGGGCGTTACAGCGAGGGCGGTCGAAGTGTTGCGTAGGGTTATTCATGGGTGCCTACCTGAGGGGAGCGCCATCAGTTGCGCCCGGTAAGCGTCGAAGAAACGTAATGTGGTGCGTATTGCGCCAACGGTTGCCCTTGAGGTGATGGTCGCGCCAGCGATTTGATCAAACTCGCCGTTGTCTTTCTTTACCGACCATGCGGATTCGGGTGGATCGCCGAGCGACCGGCCGATAAATCGCTTCAGCCAAGCCGGCTCAGTCATAAGGCGAGCACCAATGCCGGGCGTTTCGTTGTGTTTGAGGGCTTTGACACCGAGCAGTTGACCCTCTATCGACACCGCGATCAGCAACTCGATGGGGCCCGAATAACCTTGAGCCTGGCTACGAAACAGCACCGCACTGGGCTTGCCCCCTCGTGTTGCAAGATAACCGGCAATCACCGCCTGGGTGTCTGCGGTGCGCTCAGGCAACGACAGTGGGTGCTGCATAGGTTGATTGTCGTAACTGAATGGAGGCATGACCGATAAAAATGCTTGAGATTGAGCCGCCTCTTGCGCTGCGCTGATTTGCAACGCAGCTCCGTGCTGCAGCGCAATCGTCAACCCCACACCAAGGCATGCGAGTAAGACGATAACTGACGCACTCAGCAATCTTGCTCTTATGGTCATGGGACGGCTCCGGTTTTTTCGGTCTCGCCACCGGGTTTTATTCGTTCCAGACGCTCCAACGCGGGAACGGCCAGATTCATGAGCAGCACTGCGAACGCGACCCCGTCGGGATAGCCACCCCATGTGCGGATCACGTACGTAATCAAACCTACTCCGCTGCCAAACAACAGCCTTGCCTGCGGGCTTTTGGGTCCGGACACGGGTTCTGTGACGATAAAAAATGCCCCGAGCATGCTAGCGCCGGTCAGCAGGTGGAACAGTGGCGACCCATGAGAATCGGAGCCTGAACCGTTCCAACACAGCAGGCTGATAACAAACAAGCTGCCCAGCATTCCTACAGGCGCATGCCATGTAAATACGCGTTGCCATAGCAGGAAGGCGCCGCCTGCGAGAAACGCCAGATTAAACCATTCGGCACCCCGCCCCCCGAATCGGCCGAACGACGGGTTGCCGGCGAACAGCTCGTCGACAGTAAGGCTTTTGTTGATCCGCAACGCATCAAGTGCTGTGGCTTGGGCCCATGCGTCGGGTGGCGGTGTCGAGCCCAGGTTCAAACCGAACGTCTGTTGCAGGCCGCCCAGTAAGTTTAGTCCGTGGGAGGAGGGCCAGTGGCTCATGTGTTGGGGAAAAGATACCAGCGCCATCGCGTAACCGAGCATGGCCGGGTTAAACGGATTTTTCCCTATTCCACCAAACAGATGCTTTCCGCACAGCAGGGCAAAACTAGTGGCCAGTAGCGTCAACCACCAAGGTAAATAAGGCGGCAGAGCAAGCACCAGGAGGGTTGCGCTTACCAGCGCGCTGCCATCGCTCAGGCTCGGCGTGAGCGGCAGTTGACGAAGCTTAAGTACCGCTGCTTCTACGACCAGCGCTGTGCTTATTGCCAGCAGCCAGTTAATAACTATCCCCCAGCCGTAAAACCAGACTAGCGCCAGCGCTCCGGGTAATGTCGCAAGCAATACCAGTGTCATGGTTTTTTGCAGGTTCGTGCCGACCTTCTCGACGGTGTGGGGCAAAGTCTCAGGCGTTGGCATGCGCGCTAACCTGGGGGTGTGCCTGCGCCGATGTTTCCAGAAGGTTCAAGGCCTGCTCGGCGGCTTCGAATTCGCGCTGCAACACCACGAGTTGCTCTTGTTGTTCACGGGTGGGCGGATGGCCAAAGGCTTTCAATGATTTATTCAATTGCGCGCGGCTCATCGCCATCATGATCTTGGCTTTTTTCAGTGCTTGATCAGCGACCGCCGCTTTCTGTGCGCGAATACGTTCAATGGCGCACAGCACTGGGTTCAGTGCTGTTTCTGGGGCTGCACTGACCTGAACGGCGCGCTGCAGGCGGGCCATGCGTTCTGCTTGCCGATGCTCCTCTTCGCGGTGTAGTCGATCATTACGTGCTTCAAAGCGGTGGCGGGCGCGATTGCGCTTCGCAAGTCGAGCGTGCTGTTGTTCATTGCTAACCGCCAGACCGCCCACGATAGCGACGACGCCGGACAGCGGCAGGGGATGCATCTCGATGCAGTCCACCGGACATGGCGCCACGCACAAGTCGCAACCGGTGCATTCATCAATAATTACGGTGTGCATCAGCTTTGCCGCGCCGAGGATGGCGTCCACCGGGCAGGCCTGAATACATTTGGTACAGCCGATGCATTCCGCTTCGCGAATGAATGCGATCTGTGGCGGCGCTGGGCCACGTTCAAGGTCCAGTTGCAAGGCCGGAACCTTTAGCAGTCGGGCGAGCTCGGCGACGGTTTCGTCGCCCCCGGGAGGGCATTTGTTAATCGCTTCGCCGCGTGCGATGCCTTCGGCGTAGGGTTTGCAACCTGGGTGGCCGCACTTGCCGCATTGCGTCTGTGGAAGCAGCGCGTCAATGGTTTGGATTAGGTTCATAGGTTGGTCAGCCCACTGAATCCAATAAAGGCCACGCCCATCAAGCCCGCGCTGATTAGCTGTATCGGTAAACCACGAAAAGGCAGCGGCACGTCTTGGGTTTGAATCCGCTGTTGAAGATCATGAAACAGGCTCAAAACCAACCAAAATCCCAGCCCGGAGCCGAGACTCAATGCCAGCGCGAAGAAAATACCCCTGTCAGGCAGCGTGGCTAACAGCGCTAACCCAAGAATGCCGGAGTTGCTTAGCAGTAGCAGCAACAGTCCGTCGAACGACACCTTGGGCAGTAATCGCGACAGCACGGATACGCAGGGCTTGATGACCATTACACTGATCGGCAAGAACACGAACAACCGCAAATAAGTCAGCTCCAGCGGCACCAGTACAGCGTGGTACAGCAGGTAACTGAGAAGCGTACTGCAAAACATCACCCACACTGTCGCCATTCCCAGCGCATGAAGTTGCAACCTGGTAACTCGGGGTTTGCGGCTGGCATTGAGTACTGGATTGACGCCCAGCGGCCACTGCAATACGACGTTATTGATCAGGGCGGCGCTGATGAGCGTGAGAATGAAATCGGTCATGGGTGTGCCGGGGTCAACGAACAGGCCAGAGGGTCTTTAAAGAAGATAGTCGCCAGCAAACTAGCATGGATAATTCTTGCGCGAAAAAGCCCACGAACAGCTATGTTCGTGGGCTTTGCGTCAGGGTTACTTGATTCGCTGACCCGGCTTGGCTCCGCTGTCCGGGCTGAGCAGGTAGATCTCTTCGCCGCCGGGACCAGCTGCCATTACCATGCCTTCGGATATACCAAAGCGCATTTTCCGTGGTTTGAGGTTGGCAATCATCATCGTGAGGCGCCCTTCCAATTCCGCTGGATTCGGGTAGGCGCTCTTGATTCCGGAGAAGACATTGCGCTGTTCGTCACCAATGTCCAAGGTCAAACGCAGCAGTTTGTCAGCGCCTTCAACGTGTTCAGCCTTGAGAATCAGGGCTACTCGAAGGTCTACAGCAGCGAATGCATCAAAATCGATTTCGGCAGCCAGCGGGTCTTTTATCAACTCCCCGTTGCCTTGCGGAACAATCAGGATTTCGGTGGCAGTCAGGTCTTCTTTCGAGGCGTCGCTCATGGCTTGTACTTTTACCGGATCGATGCGGGTCATCAGCGGCAGGAACGGGTTGAGCTGATGATTACTCAGCAGCGTCAGGTGATCGTCCCAGGTCAGCGGCGCGACGTTGAGGAATTTCTCTGCATCGGCAGCCAGCAGCGGTAGCACCGGCTTGAGGAAAATCACCAGTTGGCGGAACAGATTGATGCCCAAGGCGCAAACGGCCTGGACTTCATCTTGTTTGCCTTCTTGCTTGGCCAGTGACCACGGCGCTTTGTCGGCGATATAGGCATTGGCGCGATCAGCCAGCCCCATGATTTCGCGCATGGCCCTGGCAAAGTCCCGCGCTTCATACGCTTCGGCAATCCCCGGCGCGGCCGCGAGGAACGCGTCGGTCAGTTCTGGCGCGGCATTTCCTGCGACCATCACTCCAGCGTTGCCTTTGTGGATGAAACCGGCACAGCGACTGGCGATATTGACCACTTTACCGATCAGGTCCGAGTTGACCTTCTGTACGAAGTCCTCAAGGTTTAGATCCAGGTCATCAACGCCACGGCTGAGCTTGGCCGCATAGTAGTAACGCAGGTATTCCGGCGTCAGGTTATCCAGATACGTTCGCGCTTTAATAAATGTTCCGCGCGATTTCGACATTTTCTGACCGTTGACGGTTAGGTACCCGTGAACGTTGATCGCTGTTGGCTTACGCAACCCCGCGCCTTCGAGCATGGCCGGCCAGAACAGGGCGTGGAAGTTGACGATGTCCTTACCGATGAAATGGTACAGCTCAGTCGTGGAGTCCTTGGCCCAATAGGCGTCGAAGTCCAGATCAGGACGGCGTGCGCAAAGATTCTTGAAGCTGGCCATATAACCAATCGGCGCATCCAGCCAAACATAGAAATATTTGCCCGGCTCACCTGGAATCTCGAAGCCGAAATAGGGTGCGTCGCGGGAAATGTCCCACTGTTGCAGGCCTGCATCCAGCCATTCGGAAATTTTGTTCGCAACCGCCTCTTGTAGTGTGCCACTGCGGGTCCAGCTTTTCAGCATGGCGTCGAAGTCGGGCAGTTTGAAGAAAAAATGCTGCGACTCTTTCAAGACCGGCGTAGCACCTGAAATCGCCGATTTTGGATTTTTCAGGTCCGTTGGCGCATAGGTCGCACCGCATTTTTCGCAGTTGTCACCGTATTGATCTTCGGTGCCGCACTTCGGGCAGGTGCCTTTAATGAACCGGTCTGCCAGGAACATCAGCTTTTCAGGGTCGAAATACTGGGTGATCGAGCGCGTGGCGATGTGCCCAGCATCACGTAGTCGGGTATAGATCATGCTCGACAGCTCGCGGTTTTCATCCGAGTGCGTCGAGTGGAAATTATCGAAGTCCACCAGGAAGTCGGCAAAGTCGGCGCTGTGTTCAGCCTTTACGTTGGCGATCAGTTGCTCTGGGGTGATACCTTCTTTTTCAGCACGCAGCATGATAGCCGAGCCGTGAGCATCGTCCGCGCAGACGTATATGCACTGATTGCCGCGGTGCTTCTGAAAACGCACCCACATATCGGTCTGGATGTACTCAAGCATATGGCCAAGGTGGATTGAGCCATTAGCATAGGGCAGGGCGCTGGTGACGAGTATCTTGCGTGGCTCGGACATGGGGCTCGGCTACTTGAAGTGGAACGGAGGTCGGCCACTATAAAGGGCTGGGCGATATTTTTCACCCAGCGGACACAAATTGCTCGTCTTTACCGGGCGGCTCAGCATGCGGCGAAAGCATGCCGAGGTGCAGCATAAAGCGTAGGATAGCCGCCTGTTTTACTCAGTCATTACTATCGGGAGTAGCCATGAGCGCTGTTAATCGCGCAACGGTGGAAGCCGTTCTTCGCCAATATACCGACCCATATTTGAATCAGGATCCTGTCAGCGCAGGTTGTGTCAGCGCTATCGACATTCAGGGTGATCGCGTCAGTGTAAAACTTGAGTTAGGTTACGCCGCCGCTTTATTCCAGAAGGGTTGGGCGCAAATGCTGCAAATTGCGCTTGAGGGTCTCGACGGCGTGTCGTCAGCCAAGGTCGATGTCCGCTGTGTGATTTCAGCACACAAGGCCCAAGAACAAATACCGGCCCTGGCAAATGTGAAAAACATTGTGGCCGTGGCATCGGGTAAGGGCGGTGTGGGCAAATCCACTACAGCTGCCAATCTGGCGCTGGCGTTGTCTCGGGAAGGCGCTCGCGTCGGTATGCTTGACGCTGATATCTATGGCCCGAGTCAGGGTGTGATGTTCGGCATTGCTGAAGGTACGCGGCCCAAGATCAAGGATCAGAAGTGGTTTGTGCCCATCGAATCCCACGGGATACAGGTGATGTCCATGGCGTTTCTGACGGACGACAACACGCCGATGGTCTGGCGTGGCCCGATGGTTTCCGGTGCTTTGTTGCAGTTGATTACTCAGACTGCATGGGATGATCTGGATTACTTGGTCATCGATATGCCGCCAGGCACCGGTGATATTCAGCTGACGCTGGCGCAAAAAGTTCCGGTAGCAGGTGCCGTGATTGTCACTACACCGCAGGATCTAGCATTGCTAGATGCGAAGAAAGGCGTGGAGATGTTCCGCAAGGTCAACATTCCGGTGTTGGGCGTGGTTGAAAACATGGCAATTCACATTTGCTCTAGCTGCGGCCACGCAGAGCACTTGTTCGGTGAGGGCGGCGGCGAAAAGCTGGCCGCGCAATACGATGTCGAGTTATTGGCGTCGTTGCCGTTGTCCATGTTGATTCGCGAGCAGGCGGACGGCGGCAAGCCCACGGTCATCGCCGAGCCTGAAAGTCAGATCGCGATGGTTTACCAGGAGCTTGCGCGGCACGTAGGTGCGCGGATCGTCTTGCAAGAGGCTCGGTCACAAGCAATGCCGAGCATTACCGTGAGCGAAGATTGACTTCGAACAATGGAAAAACCGGTAGAAGCTGCCGAAGGCTGCGCGTCTTGATGATGATCGCAGCCTTCGGCAGCTCCTACCGGTCTTTACACCCGAGTAAATTTCAGGCGTAAAAAAACCTCGCTTTTAAGGGCGAGGTTCTTTTTAAGCGAATAAGTACAAGTTAGATAACTTGAACTTCTTCAGCTTGCATGCCTTTCTGACCGCGGGTAGCGATGAAAGAGACCTGCTGGCCTTCTTTCAGGCTTTTGAAGCCGTCAGATTGGATTGCTTTGAAGTGAACGAACAGGTCGTCACCGGACTGTGGAGTGATGAAGCCGAAGCCTTTTTCATCGTTGAACCACTTAACGGTACCAGTTTGGCGATTAGACATGGTGTATCTCCTTGGACAAAGTTGACTGCGACTCAGGAAAAGCCCTGGCCGAGACTGAGTGCAAAGAGCAGGAAAAATTCTTGGAGATGGTTGGATCGAAATTCAACATCGTGTAGAGATTCTCAGTGACACAAGCAACACAGTGGCGCCACCTTAACGTGTTTTTCGGAACGTGCCAATGGTCTGATCACGATTATTTACTTTCGTGACTAATGAGCTATGGGAGACAGGCGGTTCACCGCCAGAGTCTTTGAACCCAACGGTCCAGCCCGGTAAGATGCCGGACAGATTTTTCTAGCTCGCTATTCAGGACACCGCCATGAGTATCAAATCGGATAAATGGATTCGCCGCATGGCGCAAGAGCACGGCATGATCGAGCCGTTCGTAGAGCGTCAAGTACGGGGCGAAGGCGCCAACCGACTGATCTCCTACGGTGTATCGAGCTACGGTTACGACGTGCGCTGCGCTGCTGAGTTTAAGGTATTCACCAACATTAACTCGGCGACTGTAGACCCCAAGAATTTCGATGAAAAGAGCTTTGTCGACGTGACCAGCGATGTCTGCATCATCCCGCCAAACTCTTTTGCACTTGCGCGCACCGTCGAATACTTTCGCATTCCTCGCAATGTACTGACCATTTGTCTGGGAAAAAGTACTTATGCCCGCTGCGGAATCATTGTCAATGTGACGCCACTTGAGCCTGAGTGGGAAGGTCACGTGACTCTGGAATTTTCGAATACCACGACCCTGCCAGCGAAAATCTACGCAAACGAGGGAGTGGCACAGATGCTTTTTCTGGAATCCGACGAAGAGTGCGAAATCTCCTACAAAGACCGCGGCGGCAAATATCAGGGCCAGCGCGGCGTGACCTTGCCACGTACCTGATCACCACTGATCCGGCAGCGAGGGAATTAGTCTCCCGATCGGCACTCTATTGACTGAACTGTTTGGACCCGACGCCAACGAGCCATACTACTTTCAGGAGTGCCTATGAAAACGTATTTGAAGCCCATTGTTCCTCCGACGGACTCACATGACAATCATGTAGGGCTTCTTGCCTGGTCGCTTCTCGCATCTCCACAGCTCAACATGGTTGGCGGAATTCCTGGTCAGCCTGGCCCAGACACACCTCAGCCTACAGAACCCGGCGAGCCAACACTCCCGGATCAGCCGCCACCTGCGCCAGTCGCTTGATCTGCGGGCAGCTTATTGCGCGCGCCACACGGTCCCGTCGCCGACGATAAAAATACGGCTTCCCACTTCGGGATATATTTCCATGCCGCCTGTAAAGGCCCCGAAGGCAGGCAATAGCGCGAGTCGTTCCTTCAAGTAAAAACACGGCAAACGCAGGCTCTGTCGACCAATGCCATTTAGTCGATAAACCGGGTGGACGTGGCCAGCGAGCACAGTGTGAGTTTCGTGCTCATGAGGCTCATGTTGTAACGCGAACGGACCGAGCAACAAGGGTTCCGACACCACTTCAAATTGCCAATCGATAGGTGGGTCTCCAGCACGCAAATCGTGGTTTCCGCGAATGAGAATAACGCGCAAATTCTCATGGCGCTGCCGCCATTCTCGTAACGCTGCCAGCGTGGTTACCGCTCGTGAACCTGGTGCATGGAAGAAGTCACCCAAGAAAATCAGGCATTCACACGGGTAACATTTTAGAAGTACATCAAGGCGTTGCAGGTTGCTGTGTGTCGTGCCATGGGGCACCGGCTGCCCAAGTTTTCGATACGCCGCGGCTTTGCCGAAATGCGCATCGGCAATCATCAACACCCGCAAGGCCGGGTAATAGACAGCCTTTTCCGCCAGCAGCCACAGCTGCGCACCTGCCAGTTCTATAGAGTAATGGGGGGTCATGGATTTAACTCAGCCCCAGCGGCTTTTTCCAGATCGCGCACCATTCGGGCGATACGGTCAGCGAGTTTTTCCGAGGTGAGACTTTCACGAAAACGCTCTACCAATAGCGGAAAAGCCAGCGGGGTCGGGCGTTTGATCTGATGCACGTCCAGTGTGCGGTGATTGATTTGCTCCAATGAGCGTTCAAGCCGGTCGACATCCAGTTCCTGGCGCAAGACTTCCTCTTGGGCTTGGGTCAGCAACAAATTACTCGAGTCGTATTGCTTGAAGACCTCAAAAAACAACCCGCTGGATGCTTGTAATTGGCGCGCGCTTTTAGGTGCACCGGGATAGCCGGAGAACACTAGTCCAGCTATCCGGGCGATTTCCCGGAAACGCCGAAGGGCCAGTTCTCCGGCATTCAAGCTGGCAAGTATGTCTTCCAGCAGGTGGTCTTGACTGAACAAATCGGCCTTCAGCTCTTCAGCCCAGTTCACTTGTGTTGCACTGAGCAGTTCGAAACCATAATCATTGACGGCAATTGAAAACGTCAGCGGTCGATTGCGGCTCAAGCGCCAAGCCAGCAAACTCGCCAATCCCAGATGCACGTGGCGTCCGGCGAAAGGGTAGAGAAAAAGATGCCACCCCTCCCGGGACTTAAGTATCTCCGCCAACAACGTGTTTTGTCGGGGTAGGCCGGACCACTTTTGCTGCACTTGCAATAGCGGGCGCACGGCTTGCATTTCCGGGCTGCCGAACTCGCCTTTGGACGCTTCGTCGAATTGAGTGACCACCGCATCTGCCAGCTCGCTGGACAAGGGCATTCGACCCCCGTTCCAGCGCGGTACGGCGGCTTTTTTACTGGTGGCACGGCGTACATAGGCGGTCATATTTTCTACCCGCACGAGCTCCAGCAGTCGACCACCGAACAAAAAGCCGTCCCCCGATTTCAAGCGTGCAATAAAGCCTTCCTCGACGGTGCCCAAGGCGCGGCCACCGCCACCTTTGCTCCAATACTTCACATTAATACTGGCATCGCTGACGATGGTACCGATGCTCATGCGATGGCGCCGGGCCAGGCGTGCGTCAGGTACGCGCCAAACGCCATGCTCGTCCGGTTCAGCGCGGCGGTAATCGGGGTAGGCGGTCAGGGAGTGGCCGCCATGCCGAACGAAAGCCAGCGCCCATTGCCATTGGTCCTCGGTAAGTTCGCGGTAAGCCCAGGCACTGCGCACTTCAATCAGCAACTCATCAGGGCGAAAACCACCTCCGAGGGCCATGCTCACCAAATGTTGAACCAGAACGTCCAGTGGCTTGTGGGGTGATTCCCGAGGTTCGATTCGCCTCGCGGCTACGGCACTGCGAGCCGCAGCGGCCTCCACCAATTCCAAGCTGTGGGTCGGCACCAAGGTTACACGCGACGGGCGCCCAGGCGCATGGCCCGAACGTCCGGCACGCTGCATTAAGCGCGCAACACCTTTGGCCGAGCCGATCTGCAGAACCCGTTCCACCGGCAGAAAGTCCACCCCCAGATCCAGACTGGAGGTGCACACCACGGCTTTGAGGTGGCCTTCCTTGAGGCTCATCTCAACCCAGTCGCGCACTTCCCGAGCCAGAGATCCATGATGCAACGCGATCAGCCCCGCCCAATCAGGGCGAGCCTCAAGCAGCGCCTGATACCAGATCTCTGATTGCGCACGGGTGTTGGTAAACAACAGACAAGTTGCGCTGCTGTCTACTTCGGCAACCACCTGCGGCAGCATGCTTAATCCCATGTGTCCCGCCCAGGGAAAGCGTTCAATGGACAGCGGCAGTAACGTGTCAACGCGCAAGTCTTTGGCGACGTTGCCTTGCACGCTGATTCCGGTCTCGCCTAGCAACGCCTGCTGTGCATGAACTTGATTACCTAGTGTTGCCGAAACACCCCACACGATCAGTTGTGGATTCCAGCGCCGGAGTCGCGCCAGCGCCAGTTGCACTTGCACGCCGCGCTTGTTGCCAATCAGTTCGTGCCATTCATCTACTACCACCATGCGCAATGTGGACAGCGTAGCGCGGGCGTCTTCGCGGGTCAGCAGCAGGGTCAAGCTTTCTGGCGTCGTGATCAGTGCACTGGGCAGTCGACGCGCTTGCTTGGCGCGTTCACTGCCGCTGGTGTCACCGGTGCGCAGGCCGACACTCCAGGGAATGTTCAAATCCAGCAGCGGCGCTTGCAGGGCGCGGGCAGTGTCGGCGGCGAGGGCGCGCATCGGTGTGATCCACAGCACACTCAAGGGCGCCGCAGGCGGTTTGCGCTTGCTCGGCTTATCGGCAGTGAGTGGCATCGCGGCGTTTGCGAAGCGGTTCAGCGCAGCAAACCACACCGCATAGGTTTTACCCGCGCCGGTACTAGCATGCAGCAAACCCGATTCACCGCGTTTAACCGCTGCCCACACTTCTTTTTGAAACGCAAAAGGTGTCCAGCCGCGAGCAGAGAACCATCGTCGAGCGAAGTCGCTGGGAGTTTTGCTCATGCCGCGCTGAATGCTCTGAATGGCTTAATTCAGAGACAGCGAGGATTGGGGATTAGTTTTGTGCCTGGAAGGCCGATAAACCGCTTTGCGAATGAATTCGGTCTCACAGGGAATCGATATTTGCCTGTGGGACCGAATTCATTCGGGAATGTCGCGACGCGGTATCAGCTGCTGTTACTTCAAATTTCCACTCAAAAACTGGCGCAGTCGATCACTTTGCGGGTTGCCCAAGACTTCGTCCGGGTGTCCTTGTTCTTCCACCAAACCCTGGTGCAGGAACATCACCTGATTGGATACTTTGCGCGCAAAGCTCATTTCGTGGGTCACCATGATCATGGTTCGGCCTTCTTCAGCCAGGCCCTGAATCACTTTGAGCACTTCGCCCACCAGCTCCGGGTCCAGCGCCGAGGTGGGTTCGTCGAACAGCATCACCTCGGGTTCCATCGCCAATGCCCGTGCAATCGCGACGCGCTGTTGTTGGCCACCAGAAAGGAAAGCGGGGTATTGCTCGGCGACGCGAGCCGGCAGCCCCACTTTGTCGAGGTACTTGCGCGCACGTTCTTCAGCGTCGCGTTTGCTGACGCCCAGTACACGACGCGGGGCCATGGCGACGTTTTCCAATACGGTCATGTGGCTCCACAAATTAAAATGCTGGAACACCATCGCCAGCCGTGTGCGGATGCGCTGCAATTCAGCCGGGTCGGCGACGCGCATGCCATGCCGGTCGCAGACCATGCGAATTTGTTGGCCGTCCAGGCTCATGGCGCCATCGTTCGGCGTTTCGAGAAAGTTGATGCAGCGCAAGAACGTGCTTTTACCCGACCCGCTGGCGCCGATAAGGCTGATAACATCGCCGGTATTGGCCTTGAGGGATACGCCTTTGAGCACTTCGTTATCGCCGTAGCTTTTGTGCAGGCTATCAATGGTCAGTTTGTACATTGCCGTGCGGTCCTTAAGGAGAGAGCAGGTAACCGCTACGGTAGGCTTCGGTGCCTGCAACGTGAGCGATGACCATGCCGGCGGTTGCCATGCGGCGCACTGAGCGCGCATACAACAAACCGGGATTAAGAGTGTGGATCGGCGTTACCAGATCGGTGATCGGATCTATGATTTCAGCAATGAGCTGCCCGGCTACCAGGTATTCACCGGGCAACGCACAAAACACCAGCAAGCCGCCCACCGCCGTTTCCACCGGTTCAACGGCTGCTAGCGGCGTTGCCGGATACAGCAACTCCGGCAACGGTGTAGGTTCCCCGGCAATCACGCCCAAGTGCATGAGGTAATTGATCAGTGCCTGACAATCGCGACTGGCCAGCGCGTGACTGACATCACACTGACCACGAAGCTCTAGGGTCACCGAAAAACTGCCCATCGGAATTTCGAAGCGCCCATCGAAGCGCTGTTGCAACTGCCACCAGAGCAGCGTGAAACATTCATCGAACGACTGACCGCCAGAGTCGGTGGCCAACAGACTGGCCTGAGCGCCGAGATAGCGCGACAGCGGTTCGACCAGCGACCAGGCTTCGGGGGTGGTGTAAAGATGTTCCACGGCTTCGAAATCGCAATGCAGGTCCAGCACCATGTCAGCGTCACACGCCAGCGTTTGCAGGATCAGCCGCTGCGACTGCAACTGAGTGCCGGGCACCTGCGCGACCAATGCCGCGCGTAGGCTGGCGCGGATTAGTTCAAGATTTCGCTGTGGATTATCACCGAGCAGGGCTTCGACGTCGTCCCCGACCTGTTGACTAAGGTCGAGGAATCGACGGTTAAAATTGTGCCCACTTTCCAGTTCATAGCGGCCCAGCGGGATGTCCATTAGCACCTGTTCAAGGCCAATGGGATTAGCCACCGGGACCAAAACGATTTCGCCCAGCAGCCTTCCGGCCCTTTCCAGTTCGGCCAGTCGCTGTTTTAAATGCCAGGCCACCAACATGCCGGGCAATTCGTCCGCGTGCAGCGAGGCCTGAATATAGACTTTGCGACCCGCATTTTCTGGGCCGTAATAAAAGCTGTGAATCTGCCGCGCGGTTCCCGGCAGGGGGGCTAGCACATTGTGGGCTTGATGGCGCATAAAGTGTCCTAATGAGCCGGGCCGAGAAAGGCCAGCCAGCGGCGTTCAGCCAACCGGAACAGGCCAACCAAGGCAAAAGTAACCGTCAAATAGATCAGTGCGGCGATACCGAAAGATTGAAACGTCATGAATGTAGCTGAGTTGGCGTCTCTGGCGACCTTGAGAATATCCGGAACGGTGGCGGTAAATGCGACGGTGGTCGAATGCAGCATCAAGATCACTTCATTGCTGTAGAACGGCAGTGAGCGTCGCAGTGCCGACGGCATGATGACGTAGGCATAAAGCTTCCAGCCGGTGAGCCCGAACGCCTTGGCCGCTTCGACTTCGCCATGGGCCATGCTTCGGATCGACCCGGCAAAAATTTCGGTGGTGTAAGCACAGGTGTTTAACGCAAACGCGAGAATCGTACAGTTCATGGCGTCGCGGAAAAAGGCATCAAGCAACGGTTGTGCGCGAATCGCCGCAATGCTGTAGATGCCGGTGTAGCAAATTAACAGTTGGATATAAAGCGGGGTTCCACGAAACAGGTAGGTGTAGAACTGTACTGGCAAGCGAATCCAGAACTTAGGCGAAACCCTGGCGATAGAGAGTGGGATCGACACTACAAAGCCAATGGCGATTGAGGCGCTAAGCAGCCACATGGTCATCGCCAGACCGGTGATGTGTTGACCGTCGCTATAAAGGAAGGGCCGCCAATATTCTTGAAGAAGTTCAATCATCGTTGTGCCTCCCGGCTACCAGCGGCATAACGTCGTTCAGCCCAGCGCAAGACAATGTTGGAAACGCTGGTAATCAGTAAGTAGATCAACGCCGCCACCACCAGAAAGTAGAAAAGCTCGTAGGTGCTTTTGCCTGCGTCTTGGGAGGCCTTGACCAGATCGGCCAGGCCGATGATTGAGACCAGGGCAGTGGCCTTGAGGATCACCATCCAGTTGTTACCGATGCCCGGCAATGCGAAACGCATCATTTGCGGAAATACCACAAGGCGAAATCGCTGGGCACGGGTCAAGCCATACGCAGTGGCGGCTTCAATCTGGCCGCGAGGCACAGATAGAATGGCGCCGCGGAAGGTTTCGGTGAAATAAGCTCCGTAGATAAACCCCAGGGTGATTACCCCAGCGGCGAACGGATCGATTTCGATGTAGTCCCAGTCCATTATTTCAGTGAAGCTGGTCAGCCAGGTTTGCAGGCTGTAGAAAATCAGCAGCATCAGCACCAGGTCGGGCACGCCGCGGATCAAGGTGGTGTAAATCTGCGCTGGAATGCGCAGCGCACGCAAACTGGACAATTTGCAGCTGGCGCCGATCAAGCCGAGGATAACGGCGACCAACAGCGACAAAATTCCTAATTGGATGGTCATCCACGTCCCTTGAAGCAGCAGGGGCCCAAAGCCTTTCAAGCTGAGGGCAGATAAACCAAGGTATTGCAGCCATTCGTCGAGCATGAATCAAGCCTTTTACGGTCAAAAAAACGCCCATCGAAACGGGTGACGGTACTCACCTGAAGTCGATGGGCGTTGGGATGTTTATTTACCGCTATACAGGTTCAGATCGCCAAAGTGTTTTTTCTGGATTTCTTCGTATTTACCGTCAGCGTGTAACGCTTTGATACCTTTATCCAACAGTGCTTTGAGGTCTTTGTTACCTTTCGAGATACCAACTGCCGTTTTTGCTGGCAACAGTGGATCTGTGATTGGCTTGGAAACTTCAAAACCAGCACCTCCTGGCGATTTCAAAAAGCCCAGCTCGGCTTGCAGCATGTCTTGTACCGAAGCATCAAGACGACCCGAAGTCAGGTCAGCGTAAACCTGATCCTGGTTGGCGTAAGCCTTGGTGGTCACACCTGCTTTGTCCAAAACGGCTTTGGCATAGGCCTCCTGAATCGTGCCTTGCTCATAACCAACCGTTTTGCCTTTCAGGGTTGCCGGGTCGGAAGTGACGCCAGAACCTTTCTTGAAAACCAACGACGTTGGACCGGAAAACAGTTCGCTTGAGAAGTCGATAACCTTCTCACGAGCCTCTGTAACGGTCATCGACGAGATAACACCGTCGAATTTATTGGCTTTCAAGCCAGGGATCATGCCGTCGAAATCGCTTTCAACCCATTTGCATTTCACTTTCAGCTCGGCGCAAATCGCATTGCCCAGATCGATATCGAAGCCTACCAGGCTGCCATCGGCTGCTTTTGATTCGAAAGGTGCATAAGAAGGATCGACGCCGAAGCGCAATTCCTTGTATTCCTTGGCCATTGCACTGCCAGCGGCCAGACAAATAGCCAATGCGGAAAGGGTCAGCCATGCTTTTTTCATTGATCAGTCCTTAAAACCAAAATGAGCGTTGGGAACACGCGGATCTCTTGCTACCGGCAAGCGCCAGACGGTAAGAAGATAGCAATATTTGAACCAAAGAGACGAACGTGCGTTTTAAATGTACAGAGTTGTCGCAATGATGACTTTAGTGCTGAAACGCCCTGCTGGAGCAGGGAATGCCCCAAGGCTAAGCGCAAAACAATGCTGCAGGAGCTAACCTACTCGCCAAGCTATGCGTCAAGCATTTTGCATTAGCTAATTCGCCAATATGTTTGGTCCTATAGAAAGCCCCTCATGCACAGAAAAGGCCCGCTCGAAAATAAGCGCACAAAAATAGCGCATCACGTTCAGCTGAGCAAATCTTGCAGCGTCGATAAGCTGTCTGCCTCGGCTACCGGTTTGTCCTGGCGCCAGCGCAGCATTCTCGGGAAACGCACCGCAATTCCGCTTTTGTGCCGCTTGGACAGGGCGATGCCCTCAAAGCCAAGCTCGAACACCAAGCTTGGGGTGACGCTGCGTACCGGGCCGAATTTTTCCACTGTAGTTTTACGGACAATCGCATCGACCTTGCGCATCTCTTCGTCGGTCAACCCGGAATAGGCCTTGGCAAACGGCACCAAAGTTCGTTCGCTAGCGTCGGGTGGCCCGTCCCAGACTGCGAAAGTGTAATCGCTGTACAGGCTGGCGCGTCGACCGTGGCCGCGCTGGGCATAAATCAACACCGCGTCGACGCTGAATGGATCGACTTTCCATTTCCACCAAACGCCCATGTCTTTGGTGCGGCCTACGCCATAAAGCGCGTCGCGGGCTTTGAGCATCATGCCCTCGACGCCGAGGCTGCGGGACGCTTCGCGCTGTCGGCCGAGGTCTATCCAATCGGTTGCGCTTAGTATGGGCGACGGCAGCAAAACCGGACTTTGGCTGCAATGGAGCAATACTTCGAGCTGGGCGCGCCGTTCGTGCTGAGGACGGCTGCGCCAATCGCGACCTCGCCATTCCAGCAGGTCGTAGGCGAGTACCACCACCGGTACGTCGTTTAGAATTTTCTTACCCAACGTTTTGCGGCCGATACGCTGCTGCAGCAATGCGAAAGGCTGAACCGAAGGTTGAGCAGCGTTTGAGTCTTCTGATGTTGCCAGCGCGAAAACGTCGTCGTCTTTCGGCCCGACGACGGGGGGTTTCCAAACCACGATTTCGCCGTCGATCACCGTGCCGTCCGGTAAACACTGGCTCAGGCTGTGCAACTCAGGGAAACGATCAGTGACTAATTCTTCGCCACGTGACCAGATCCATAAACGACCTTCACGTTTGACCAATTGCGCCCGGATACCGTCCCACTTCCATTCCACTTGCCACTCTTCACACGGACCGAGCAGCGTTTCGAATTGATCCACGGGCTGCTGCAAAGCGTGTGCAAGGAAGAACGGATAAGGCTGGCCGCCGCGCTGGGCGTGTTCATCGTCGGACTCAGCCGCGATCAACTTGAGGTAACCCTCGGCGCTGGGCCGATGGGAAAGGTCGGTGTAGCCCACTAAACGTTGCGCCACGCGCTTGCTGTCGATGTCAGCCAGGGAGGCAAGTGCACGGGTAACCAGCAATTTAGAAACCCCCACTCTGAAACTGCCGGTAATCAACTTGATGCAGACCATCAGGCTAAGGCGGTCGAGCTGCGCCCAATAACTTTCCAGTCGTTCGGTCAATTCCTCTGGCGGCAGGCCGCGCAATGGCAACAAATAGTCTTCCATCCAAGTCGCCAGACCCGCATCGGAGCTTTGCTGAACCTCGGGAAGAATCAATGAAAGCGTCTCTGCCAAATCCCCCACGGCTTGATAACTTTCTTCGAACAGCCATTCTGGCAACCCGGAAAGCGCCATCGCCTGTTCGCGCAACAATCGGGTGGGGACCAATTGCCGAGGTCGTCCGCCGGACAAAAAATAAACGGCCCAGGCTGCATCCTCAGGTGCTGCAGCGATAAAGTAGTCGCGTAATGCGGCGAGCTTGGCGTTGCTCGACGTTGTGGCGTCTAAACGCGAATAAAGCGCGGCGAAGGCTCTCATGCTGGAACCTCGTGAGGTGGCGAGGTACCCAGCGCAAGATCTTCGTCGTCGCCGTATTCGGTGCTGAAGCCCTGAGCATCCAACCCTTTCTCGCGAAGATAGCGCACCAGTACGTTGACCGAACCATGGGTCACCATCACTCGCTCAGCGCCGGTTTGCTCAATAGCCCATAGCAGCCCTGGCCAGTCGGCATGATCCGAAAGTACAAAGCCGCGATCTACTCCGCGCCGGCGGCGAGTGCCGCGCAACATCATCCAGCCGCTGGCAAATGCATCGCTGAGGTCACCAAAACGTCGCATCCAGGTGCTGCCGCCCGCAGAAGGTGGGGCAAGAATCAACGCTTGGCGCAATAGTGGGTCGGTCTTTTTAAAGTCGCTTGCGTAATGGGTCTCGGGGATACGAACACCGGCTTCGCGGTACACCCGGTTCAGCGGTTCGATGGCGCCATGGACCAGAATTGGACCGATGTCGGGATCAATACCGTGGAGGATTCGCTGGGCTTTGCCGAAGGAATAGCAAAACAGCACACTGGCTTTGCCTTGCTCAATATTGCCTCGCCACCATTGATTAACGTCAGCGAAGATATCAGCCTGAGGTTGCCAGCGATAAATAGGCAGACCGAACGTGGATTCAGTGATGAAGGTATGGCAACGCACTGGCTCGAAAGGCGCACAGGTGCCGTCGGGTTCAACTTTGTAATCCCCTGAGGCTACCCATATTTTGCCTCGATATTCGAGCCGAACTTGCGCCGATCCGAGTACATGGCCGGCCGGGTGCAAGCTCAGCGTCACACCATGATGATTGATGTTTTCGCCGTAATTCAGGGTTTGCAGGTTTAAGTCCTGCCCCAGTCGCGCCCGTAAAATGCCTTCGCCGGGAGCTGCCGCCAGGTAATGTTGATTGCCGGTACGCGCGTGATCGCCATGACCGTGGGTAATAACGGCCCGCTCAACCGGGCGCCATGGGTCGATATAAAAATCTCCCTGCGGGCAGTACAGCCCTTCGGGCCGTGCGATAACAAGATCCATAGGATGACCAGAAGGATGGGCTTGTTAGTTATGAGGCGGTGCGCGGGTGGAAGTTCGAAGTGGATGGCAGGCGCTCTATCACAGGCTCGTTATCCAGCGCAACCCGGTGTGACAAGCTCATTCATCGGGAAGCGACCAACACGGTCTGACGTGCGGACCGCGTTGCTCAGTTCTCGAATAAATCAGGTTCCACAGGGTTACGGGGTTGATATCAGACCATTACTTCCCTGGCGTCAGCGTCAGTCGTGCCTTGCCGTAGGCCCGTTCCAGGTTCTGCGGTTGCATCGGGATTGTCGTGTATTGCGCTTTTAGCCAAGGTTCAATGCCATCAGCGTAATGCGGGCTGACTGGATTGCCGGATTGGCCTGCATTGTTCTGACTCATCATTGGTTCAGGTTGACCGAAGTCGACGATTATCCGCATCGCAGGCGTCAGTGCAGTGTCGAAGTTTTCACCCCACGCGTAACCAGCCGCATTGAGAGTGCTGTGATCACCTCCGGCTGGAGTGGGGCTGCGATTAGCCATCTGGCCGTTTTTCGCGGTCCAGGTGTAGCGGTGCAGTTTGCCCCACTGCCAGGCTTTGTGATCGCCACCTAATTGGCTGTCGCCTGCAGTTATCGCGGCAGCCAGGCTGCGGGCGAGAATCGTCGGTTTGTCTTCTTTTTGCGGGGTTTTGATGTCATCCCAATACGGGCTGTCTTCGCGGCCAAGTAGGTGATCGGCTTGAGCGGAGTAGGTGAAGTTGGCGTTTTCAACTAGCGCTTTCCAGGCCGGGCTGGTTTCCGGCCCCAGTTCGTCAAGGAAGATCTGCTTAGCGCTTTCTTGCAGGAAAAGCTCATAAATCGCGGCGTCGGAGGAACTCGCGGACAACTTGCCGTCAAACGCTATCAGGCGTGCCAAGGCTTCTTGAGCCTTGCCACGATCCGCCGCAGGTAACGCATTAATAGCCAGATTCAGCGGTTGGGCCATACCGGGTGCTTGAAACATCTTCTTCAGCTTGGCAGCAAAGGTCGTGGTTTGATCGTATTGCATGGCGATCATGCTGCGGCTGTCCTGTTTATCGCCATTTAACAAAACGGCTATGCGTTCGGCGCGCTCCGGGTAGTTCCAGGAGTTAGACAGTTGCATGCCGTAACCTTTTTGCAGGGTGCGTTGGTTGGCGGTGCCGATCCAGCCTTGCCTTGGGTCTTGATCATATGGGTGCAGCATCGAATCGGCGTAACCGTCCCAGTCATAGTGGCTGTCCCAGCCCGGCGATGGGAGCAACCCTAGACCCTCGCGGCGGTTCGGGAAGCGTCCTGTGACCTGCCAGCCAACATGTTGGGAGTCGGCAAACACAATGTTCAGGGCCATGGCGCGAATTTCACGAACGGCGTCCGAGGCTTTCTCGACGTTTTGAGCGCGGGACAGGTTGAAGAACGCGTCCATGCTTTTGTCGTCTTTGAAGTCGGGTGTTTGCAGGGCCAGACCCAAGCCGTTACTGAGTTGGACGGGTTGCTCTGGGCTGCTGCGTTCGCCCAGCGCGCTGTTGAGGAGAGTGCCGTGGCGGGTTTCGTAAATGGTTTCGCGAACAGCACGCTCGCCTTTGATAAAGAACGTTTCGTTGCGCACCGAGGCCGGTTGCCACTTGCCATCGACCAAGTAGAGCAACTTATTGTTTTCACGCTTGAGTTTCTCGAGGAACAGGTCCTGATTGTCGCCCATGGCGGTGGTCATGCCCCACGCCAGCTTGCCATTAAAGCCGGACAATACTAGCGGTAGACCGGCGATGGACATCCCGGCTGCCTCAAATTTAGGTGCGCGGATCTGCACAAAGCTCCAAGCCGAAGGCAAGGTGGCGGGCAGGTGCATGTCGTTGGCCAGCAAACTTTTACCGCTGCGGCTGCGTTGGGGAGCGACCACCCAGTTGTTCGAGGCCGCGACACCAAGCATGTTCAGGTCGGACAGTTGCAGAGCCACTTTATTCAAATCGCCGAGACCTGGGATTTGGCTCAAATTCAGGCCTTTGAGTTTGTCGGCTTCGGCCATAGGCAGTTCTTCATCAGGGTAGGTCGGGATCAGCCAAGCGAGCTTCTCTGCACCGACTTTTTGCGCCAATACCAGAGAAGAAAGCTCTTGTTGCAGGTTCACCGACATGCCGAAGTTCAGCAGGCTGAAGATCAGCGCCGAGTCTTCCGGCTTCCAGTATTCAGGGTGGTAACCGGCCGCCGTCAAATCGGCTGGCAGCTTGTCGCGATAGCGGAACAGGTAAGCGTTGACGCCGCGTGCGTAGACTTCGAAGAAACGTTTAAGCCGTGGCGATGAACTGTTGTAAAGCTCGCTTGCGCTTTTCTTCAGATTGATCGAACGCATGAATCGGTCGATTTCCAAGGCGCTGGGGCCTTCCAGTTCGGCCAATCGGCCTTGGGCGAGCAAACGCATGCTGACCATTTGGCTGATGCGGTCGCTGGCGTGCACATAACCCAGGGTGAACAGCGCGTCATGAAACGTATTGCTCTCGATCAGCGGCATGCCGAGGCTGTTGCGGCGTACTGAAACGTTCTGCGCCAACCCTTTGATCGCAAACACACCGGTGGACGGTGGAAGCGTATCGCTACTGGCGCCTCCGAGCTGGCAACCGCTCAAACTCAGGACACTGACCACTGCTGCGGCAACGCCGAACCGGGGAAGAAAATCTAAAAAGGCTGGCGAGGCCATGGCAAAGCTCCTGCGGGGGTGACATTTTTTGATGGCGCTACGTTAGTGAGCAGACACGCCACACGCAAGCAGCAAGAGCTCTGTAGGCGCTAACTTGTTGGCGAGGCGTTATACCTGAAACGCGGCGTCAAGCTTCTCGGTAACAAGTTGGCATCTACGGGGATTAGGTAGATTAAGCGCCGTGGCACTTTTTGAATTTTTTCTCGCTGCCGCATGGGCAAGGATCGTTACGGCCTACGTCCTTCAAGGTGTTGCGCACGGGTTCTTGTGGCGCGTGGCCGCAGTCTGGACCGTGAACGTGAGCGTGCTGATGGTCGTGGTGCTGATGCTCGTGGTCATGAGCGCAGTCAGGGCCGTGAACGTGGTTTTCCTGGTTCATCTAGGTCTCTCCGGAATAAGTTGGCGCGAATTATCTCGCCAATACGTGTCTGGTGCACGCATTCAAACCACAATAATCAGCCATACTTGCGCCTCGTGCCGTTGGAGTTTGTCCGATGAACCTCTATGAAATCGTCTTTACTGGTCAGACAGTACCCGGGGCGTCGCGCGAGCGAGTCGAGGCAAATCTGACCAAATTGTTCCAGGCCGATGAGCAGCGCATCGCCATATTGTTTTCAGGGCGGCGTCTGGTGCTCAAAAACAATCTCGAGGAAGCCGCCGCCATGAAGTATCGCGCGACCCTGGAGCGCGCCGGGGCGTTGGTCGAGATGGTCGACATGCAACTCGACATGGAAGAGGTGGAGCTGGCGCCGCCGCCCGATGCGCCAGGATTTTATCGTCCTCCCAAGGCTAAAGGTCGACTGCAGATCGCCCCGCGCGACGCTTACATGGCCGCGTTCGTGGACGTGGATGCACCTGATTTTTCGGTGGCACAGGTGGGTAGCGCACTGCAAGAGCCAAAAGCGCCCGCGCCCGCGCCCCGGCTGGACCTTTCGCAGCTTAGTTTGGCACCGGTAGGAAGCGATATGCATGAGCTCAAAAAGCCACCCGCGGGCCCGGCGCCCGACACGTCGCATTTAAAACTCAGTTGAGCCCATTGGCTTATGCGAGATAACCTGCACAGCATTTTTTGAATTTTTGCCCACTGCCACATGGGCACGCATCGTTACGGCCTACCTTGAGCGGTACCGTCGGGTCGATGAAATACCAGCGGCCTTGATTCTGGACGAATGCCGAGCGCTCGCGATGGCTGTGTTCGCCATCGCCGTCGTGCCAGCGAGCGATGAATGTGACGAAGGCGTGCTCAGGTTTGCCGCCAAACACTTCGACGTGCTCCACGCCCAACCCCAGCCAGGTGCTTCGCGCACTCCAATCACCGATGGATTGGCGGTCCAGGCTGACTTGTTGCGCAGGCAGCGTCGTATCCACCAAATAATCGATCAGCCCCAGTACGTAGGCGCTGTAACGCGAGCGCATCAGCGCTTCTGCGCAGGGGGCTGCCAGCCCGGCGTGATAGTGCCCGCAGCAGGCATCCAGGAAATTTCCGCTGCCGCAGGGGCAGATCGTACCTGTCATGGCTACCACCAGTATTTGCCGAAATTCTCCGGGTTGGCCCAAAATTTCGCGTTGAGCCAATCGGGGACTTGTTTATAGTCACGCAGGTCGTAGGTAAACAACGTCAGGACTTGCTCGTCTCGGGCAAAGCGTTCACTGGCTTGCAGTGCCAACGAATAGAAATCGGTGTCTTGCCAGCCACATGCGTGTAAATCCGCCAGCACGGCAATACGACTCGCGTTCAAATTACGAATCCCGCCCAGCAATTCAAGCCCGGTGCGTTTGGGCAAATGCTCCAGGCAATCCACCGCCAGTGCCAGGTCAAAACGTTGTGCGCCAAGCGCTGTAGGCAAAGGGCCGGGCATGGCATGGGCTAATTCGGTACCCGGATGAGCGGTCAGGAATGCCTCGAGCGCAGGGAAACTTGCGGCACCGATCAATAGCAGGCGTTTAGGGGCGTATCGATCCAGCAAGGCGGCCAGCGCCTGCTGCGGCGTGCGCGTAGAAAAGCCATCAGTCATCGAAATTCCTCAATTGAGTTGCAAGACTAGCTTGCCAAGACGCAATGGCCTAGCCCTTAGGGCGCTGCTTCAATTCGCAGCTTTTATGATGGCTAATTGGCGGACTGTGAAACTGACGTCTTTACTCCCATTGCATCGGTTTGGACCGATCCCATAGGAGATGAAGTCAATGAGTATGATTCGGGTGGCGTTACCTTTGATCCTGCTGACCAGCCTGTTGACGGGTTGTGCAGGTTTGCAAAAGACCGATTGGCCTAAATGTGCCGCAGTCGGCGGTTTGACGGGTGCGGGACTGGGGGCGATTCACAACGCCACCTATGCCGGTTGGGGTGTGTTGATCGGCGGCGGTGTAGCGGCAGCGTATTGCTGGGTACACGGCGACGGCGACGAAGATGGCGACGGCGTGCCGGACAGCCGCGACAAGTGTCCAGGTACGCCTAAAGGGGTAAGTGTAGATGCCAATGGTTGTCCACCGGTTGTGGCACCTGCCGCCGAACCCGCAGTGGTTGAAAAGGTGGTCATGGTCAAAGAAGAGACGATCGTGATCAACGACGTCTATTTCAAGTTTGATTCGGCGCAATTGACGGCGGCGGACAAACAAAAGCTTGACCTGATCAGTAGCCGTCTGAAACGCGAAGCTCCTAGCGCTCAGTTACGCGTCAGCGGACATACCGACAGTGTTGGTAGCGACAAGTACAACAAAAAGCTTTCGCAAAAGCGTGCAACGTCGGTGACCGACTATCTGGTCAGCTCTGGTATCCCGCGCAGCAGTTTTGTGGCAGTAGTTGGCGAAGGTGAAGGTCGTCCCGTCGCGGATAACAAAACGGCCGAAGGGCGTGCCTTGAATCGTCGTGTAGAGATCAAAATTAACCGATAAAGCCCGTGTTGCGTGGCTTGTGGAGTTAAGGTTGTGCGTCTTTACTCCTGAGTGCCGGCATGGGCCGGTAACTCAGGAGCATTGACTTATGAGCGTATGCGCAAGAGCGGTACTTCCTTTATTTTTGGTCAGCGGTGTCCTTTCAGGTTGTGCGACCACCAGCGATGGTACGGCGCCGCTCAATCAAAAGAACTGGCCCATCTGTAGTGTTATAGGTGGCTTGGTCGGTGGAGGACTGGGCGCCATTGAAAGTGGTGCCTGGGCCGGTGGTGGTGCGGCACTTGGCGTGATTGCCGGTGGCCTTATCTGTTTTGCCCAGGATGGTGACGAGGATGGGGATGGTGTGTTTGATCGTCGCGATACCTGTCCGAATACGCCCCCCAATACCCCCGTCGACAATAATGGTTGCCCCCTTCCTCAATACCCTGCGAGCGTCAAACCCGCAGAACCCGCACCCCCTACCGAGCAAATTATTACCCTTAGCGATGAGGGTGCCGTGCTGTTTGCGTATAACAAGGCCGACCTAACAAGCGAAGCGCGGGATAAGCTGATCGCAATAATGGATAGCCTGAAAAGCGCCGATGTAGTGAGCATTAAGGTGATAGGCCATACCGATAGCAGGGGTTCCGGTCCTTATAACCAGAAACTCTCCGAACGTCGAGCCGCCAGCGTGGCAACGTTTTTGATCAGTCAGGGGCTTGCGCCTGCCAAATTGTCCACCCAAGGCATGGGCAAAAGTCAGCCGGTGGCGGACAACGCGACTGATGAGGGGCGAGCGAAGAACCGCCGGGTGGAAATACACCTAAACCGCTGACATTGACACCACATTTGAGAAACCGGGCCATGGTTGAACGCCGCCCGGTTTCATGGTGTTGCGAGCAGCCCTCTAATCGGCGCACCCGAACATTTTTCAATGGTCGCTGGCAAAATTCGCGCTGTTGCCGTTACTGTGCGCAAAAGAATAACCGCCAGGGGTACGTATGAAGTTGTTTTGGGGATTGGGGAAAATGTTGACATCGGGTTTCTGGCTGGTGGTGCTGGTTAATATGGTTATTGCATTACCAAATCCTTTTGATTTATTGATCAACATGGTCGCAAGCCTGCTGGTGCTGATCCACTTGATGGAACTGGTTTTGTTCAACGGCAGCCTGCGTGGGCGAGCGCGGCCTTGGAGGGATCGTGGGCAGATCCTGCTGTTTGGTATTTTCCATCTGCAATCTTTTTCCCGCTTGTCGGTGGAGGTCGCTCATGCGTAACCTTCGGCTTCTGGCAGTGGCATGCAGCGTCGCAATGTTCACCCCGATGGTCTTGGCCCAAGTGGTAATGGTCGAGGCGCATTCACTAATGCGTCTGCCAACTCAAACCAGCGTCTTGCAGTTGGATCGCCTGGAAGTTGCTGATTACGGTACGTTGCTAATCCCCGCAGGTGTCGACGAAGTCAGAGTCGGTGAGTTGGTGCTGGGCCATGAAGCGCGTATCGCGATTATCCCCAGCGGACAGGTGTTTAACATGGTCATCGGCCGTGGCCAATTAGCATCCGGTAGTCAAATCACTGCGCGCGGTGCGCCCGGCACGTTTCTCAAGCCTGCGCTGCCTGGTCGTAATTTGACCTTGCGTCTGGAAAACCTGACCGCTGATGAGCTCTCAGTCGACGCCCGTGGCGGTTCTGGAGCCCCTGGCTTTTTCGGTTTAGATGGCGCCAATGGCGAAGACCCTGGTTGTCTATGGGGTGAAGCAAGTCGTGGTTACAACGGCGACAACGGCAGCAACGGTCACGATGGCGCGCCAGGTGCAGTGGTACATCTCGAGTTGCCCGCCGCATTCCCTGCCGAACGCATCAAAGTGCTGGTCAACGGCGGAGCTGGAGGGCTTGCCGGTGCTGCTGGATTGGCAGGCAAGGGCGGCGCTTCCAAAGGGTGCCTGGTCTACCGCGCAAGCGGCGCCAAATCAGGCACGCCAGGCCAACCGGGCCAGTCCGGCGCGCCGGGACGCGATGGTTCGTTAACGGTACAGCGGCTGTAGGTTTAATCCACGGTAGCCTGAAGTTGCTAAGGTGGCGAAAGCCTCCAGATCTCATCGCAGCCTTCGGCTGCGCCTACCGGTGTGGATCAAACATACCCCAGTCCTGGTGTAAGCGAACCTGTTGGCAAAGATGTTCATCTGGGCCATCAAAATCCTGGCCGACTGGCAGCTACGCCCACCAATACCAACCCGACAATTAAATTTATTCCCACCAGTCGGCGTATGCGTCCCAGCGTTGCGGCACCTTCCTGCCATTGTTCAGCCTCAACCGCACGACGCAGCTCGGGCAACTGCAGCGAGTGGATGCGGATAAACAGTGCCACCATCACCACGTACAACCCCATCATGATTTGCACGTAACGCGGTGCGGTTTCAAAACCTGAAAACCGTTGGCCGATCATGCCTACGCCAGTAATTGGCAGCACCACTACCGCCACCCAGACCCAGAAAAAGAACCGTGGAAAAACCTGGACCCACAATTTAAGGCGATTGGGACCCTCCAATGCCGCACCGACCGCTGGGCGCAGGACCATCCAAGCGAAGAACATGCCGCCGACCCAGACCAAGGCCGCCAGCACATGCAGCGTGTAAACAAGGGCAAAAGCTGTCATTCGGTACTCCGATCTGCGCGGGATGATTTAGCGAGGTATGATAGCCGCCTCTTAGAAACACTGAAAATTTATCCAGCACTTTTAACCCGATTCGTAGCGCCCTGAAGCCCATGATCAGTAACGAACTCAAATCCCAAATTCAGGGCGCTTATTCGCGTTTCCTCGAAGCCAAGAGCCTGAAGCCGCGTTATGGCCAGCGCTTGATGATCGCCGAGATCGCCAAAGTGCTCGGCGATATCGACACTGATGAAGAAGGTCGACGCTCGGGTGATCCCGCTGTGGTCGCGGTCGAAGCGGGCACCGGTACCGGTAAAACTGTTGCCTACGCGATTGCAGCAATCCCCACGGCGAAAGCGGCCGGCAAGCGTCTGGTTATTGCCACGGCCACCGTCGCGCTGCAAGAGCAGATCGTTTACAAGGATCTGCCAGACCTGATGCGCAACAGCGGGCTTAACTTCACGTTTGCCCTGGCCAAGGGGCGCGGCCGTTACATGTGCCTGTCCAAACTCGACGTGCTATTGCAAGAAGGTAACGCACAAACCGCCACCGCTCAGCTGTTCGAAGAAGAAGGCTTCAAGATCGAAGTTGACGAGGCCAGCCAGAAACTATTCACCAGCATGATCGAAAAGCTCGCTGGCAATAAGTGGGACGGTGACCGCGACAGCTGGCCTCAGGCGCTGGAAGATCAGGACTGGGCGCGAGTCACCACCGACCACAGTCAATGCACCAACCGGCATTGCCCGAACTTTCAGCAGTGCGCCTTTTACAAGGCACGTGAAGGCATGGGCAAGGTCGATGTCATCGTCACCAACCACGATATGGTTCTTGCTGACCTGGCGCTGGGTGGCGGGGCGGTATTGCCTGATCCGCGTGAAACGCTTTACGTGTTCGACGAAGGGCATCACCTGCCAGACAAGGCCATCGGCCATTTTGCCCATTACACACGTCTGCGCTCAACTTCGGATTGGCTGGAACAAACCGCTAAAAACCTGGCCAAGTTGTTGGCTCAACATCCTTTGCCGGGCGATCTGGGCAAACTGATCGAACAGGTCCCAGAGCTGGCGCGGGAGATTAAGACGCAACAACAGTTCATGTTCGCCGCCTGCGAACAGCTGGCCGACTTCAAACCCGGCGAAGACATGCAGGGCCGCGAGCGCCCGCGCCATCGTTTCATCGGTGGGTTGGTGCCCGAGCACATGCGAGAGATGGGCGCCGAGCTGAAAAAAGGATTTGCCCGACTTGATGATCTGTTTACGCGCCTGACCGAACTGCTCAAGACCGGTATGGACGGCGAAGTGAACATCGGCATCGCCAGTCATCAGGCCGAAGAGTGGTATCCGTTATTCGGCAGTCTGCTGGCCCGGGCCCACGGTAACTGGGAGTTGTGGACCGCATTTACAGTTGAAGACCCAGAAGACAGTCCACCCATGGCGCGCTGGCTGACCTTGGCTGACAGCGGCTCGTTGTTCGACATCGAGGTCAACGCCAGCCCCATTCTGGCCGCTGAAATGCTTCGGCGTAATCTGTGGAACATCGCCTATGGCGCGCTGGTGACCTCGGCGACTTTGACCGCGTTGGGCAAGTTCGACCGGTACCGTATGCGGGCCGGATTGCCCAAAGGCTCCGTCACAGCGGTTGTGCCGAGCCCGTTTCACCATGCCGACGCCGGCGTGCTGCGCGTGCCAGACCTCAAGGCTGATCCTCGCGACGCCGTGGCGCATACGGCCGCGATCATCCGTGAGCTGCCAAGGCTGGTAGAGGGTTCACGAGGTACGTTGGTCTTGTTTTCCTCGCGCAAACAGATGCAAGACGTCTTCGACGGCCTTGAGCGCGACTGGCGCAAACAAGTGTTCATTCAGGGCAATCTGTCCAAGCAGGAAACCTTGAACAAGCACAAGGCACGGGTTGACAGCGGTGAGTCCAGCGTACTGTTCGGCTTGGCCAGTTTTGCCGAGGGGGTCGATTTACCCGGCGCTTATTGTGAACACGTAGTGATCGCTAAAATCCCGTTTGCCGTGCCTGATGATCCTGTCGAAGCTGCGCTGGCGGAGTGGATCGAAGCTCGCGGCGGTAACCCGTTCATGGAAATTGCGGTACCGGATGCCTCGCTTCGTCTGGTCCAGGCATGCGGGCGATTGCTGCGCACAGAAGAAGATCGCGGCACCATCACACTGCTCGACCGACGGGTGGTCACCCAGCGTTACGGCAAAGCAATCCTTAACGCGCTACCACCGTTCCGTCGCGAAATTTCCTGAAGCCACGCGGGCATCATGAGCAGGCTTTCAGGCCCCAGTGCCAAGTGCTGATCACCCTGAGATCGAAGCCGACTTCAAATACTTTCAAAAGGCCCAATTTCTTGAAACAAGCTCTGGCTGAACCTTCGGTCGTCGGCGTGCACTGGTTCGAATACCTCGACCAGCCTGCCACGGGCGTTTACTTGATGGAGAAAATGGTCACGTCGGGCTTGTCAGCATCACTGATGTGCCATTTCAGGGGTTTGTTGAAGCGGTTCGCAAAAGCAACCTTCAAGTTCCTGACACGCTAAACAAAGAGGCGCGGGCGAATGACGCCAAGAAAACTAAACCGAAAGCGCTCCCCGGCACACCTGAAAACGGTAAGGGCGGCAAGCGGGATCGTGCGCCGGAAAGCGGCGATGTCAAAGGTGCGCAAGGTGCTGGTGGCGATACCGGTGGGACTCGTTAATCGTCGTAATCAGGCTTGAGTCTGTTCCCAAAGAGCGCAATCGCTGGAACAATGCACGTCAACAATTGAAACAGTCATTTTTGGGGGAGCGGGCGCGTGCAGATTCAGGGTCATTACGAACTTAAATTTGAAGCAGTGCGCGAAGCCTTCGCTGCGCTCTTCGATGACCCTCAAGAGCGCGGTGGCGCGGTGTGCATCCAGATTGGCGGCGAAACTGTAGTCGACCTTTGGGCTGGGACGGCGGACAAGGACGGCACCGAGGTTTGGCACAGCGATACCATTGCCAATGTGTTTTCCTGCACGAAACCCTTTACTGCCGTCACTGCGTTGCAATTGGTGGGTGAAGGTAAGTTGCACTTGGACGATCCGGTCGCCAACCTTTGGCCAGCGTTTGCTACTGCCGGCAAAGATAAAATTACGTTACGTCAGTTGCTTTGCCATCAGGCGGGATTACCGGCGTTGCGACAGATGTTGCCTGCCGAAGCGCTATATAACTGGCAAACAATGACCGATGCGCTAGCCGCTGAAGAACCATGGTGGACGCCTGGCCAGGGTCACGGCTACGCCGCCATGACTTATGGCTGGTTGGTCGGGGAGATGCTGCGCCGCGCTGACGGACGAGGTCCGGGAGAATCAATCTCGGCCCGTATAGCACAACCCTTAGGTCTCGATTTTCACGTTGGGCTGGCGGATGAAGCGTTTTACCGTGTTGCGCATATCGCTCGCGGCAAGGGTAATCCGGGTGACGCAGCCGCACAGCGTCTGTTGCAAACGACAATGCGCGAACCGTCTTCCATGACCGCACGGGCGTTTACCAATCCGCCATCGATCATGACCAGCACCAACAAACCTGAGTGGCGGCGCATGCAACAACCTGCGGCCAATGGTCACGGCAACGCTCGTAGCCTCGCAGGCTTTTACACCGCGTTACTTGACGGTCGTTTGCTTGAAGCCGAGTTGCTAGGTGAGCTGACGCGCGAGCACAGCGTGGGGCCCGATAAAACCTTGCTGACCCCCACCCGGTTTGGGCTCGGCTGTATGCTCGATCAGCCGCAAGTGCCTAATGCGACCTACGGTCTTGGGCCTAAAGCTTTTGGCCATCCTGGCGCCGGCGGCTCTACAGGATTTGCTGATCCCGAGCGCGAGGTGGCATTTGGTTTTGTCACCAACACGCTAGGGCCTTACGTATTAATGGATCCACGCGCACAATCACTGGTGCGCGTATTGGCGAATTGTTTTTAGCCGATTGTCTGTTAACTTCGCGCCAAAGGAACCGAGTGGCGTATTTTGTTCTCGAAGTGTCGGTTTATACGAGCTTATTCAAAGCTTTATTTCTGCTTTTTCATGGTATGGATTAACGATGTCATCTAACAAAACTCTCGCGTTTGCGTTGTGTCTGGCTGTCACTGGTTGTGCCCAAACGCCGCAGAATGGCGTCGCCGAAGGTGGTATCAACTGGTGGCCCTTTGGCGCTCATCAAGCTTCGGACAAGGCGCCGGACCAGGCATCTGCGGCCAAGCCCGATGCGAAGGGCACCGCCCCGTCTGCGCCTACTGCTGTGAAAGCTGAGGCCGCTGCCGCTAAAGTTGACGTCAAGAACTCTGCCTCTATTCCGGCGCCTGCCGCAGTTGCGCCGGTAGTTGCCGCTGCCACGCCTGCTACTGAGACTCATTGGTGGTGGCCGTTCGAGACCAAACAACAAAAGGAAGCAGCCAGGCCGCTCCTCGCCGTCCGCGCAGAACCTGTGCCGATGCCAGACCCGAAAATCACCCAAGCGTGGCTCGATGATTACGAGCCGCGGTTGCGTTTAGCAATTAAAGACAGCCCGTTCGAGCTCGAGCGCCGCGAGAACCTACTGGTCATCACCGCCCCTGCGGACAGCTCGTTCAACCACGACCGCCCGACCATGCTATTGCCGGTCACTCTTGGTCCAATCTCCAGACTGGCAAAAATTGTCGAAGCTGATCCGAAAACCGCTGTGCTCGTGCTGGGTCATGCCGACACCACTGGCTTAATAACAGACAGTCAAAAGTTGACCCAGGAGCGGGCGTCTTCGGTCGCTGCTATTTTCCGCATGAGCGGCTTGGAACGTAACCGCTTGGGCATGCGTGGCATGGGTTCGATCATGCCGCGTGCGGCAAACGACAGCGCCGAGGGCCGCAAGTTGAACCGTCGGATTGAGATCGTGATGACGCCGCAGGTCACGATGGTCGCCTTGCTTAGCAAGTACAGCATGCCAGCGCCAGGCCCAGCGACGCTGGTCGCCATTCAGACGCCGGCGCCGGTTGCCGCCACGCCCGCACCTGGGGCTAAAACCGTCGCGAGCTCCAAAAAAACGGCTCCGGTGAAGAAAGCGGCCGCCAAAAAACCAGTTGCCAAAAAAGCTGCGCCAGCGAAGAAGGCGACTCCAGCCAAAACTGACGCACCAGCAAAGAAAGACATACCGGAAGATCAGGCCAAAGCCAACTAAGCCTGACCGAGCCAAGGACCTTTCTCAGGAATTGCAGCGAAGGAAGCACGTGATGACCCAAGTTTTGGCCGATATGCGTCGTGATTACACCCGAGATGGTTTGAACGAAACTCAGGCGCCGGACGAGCCTTTTGCCTTGTTTCATGAGTGGTTCGCGCAGGCGGTGAAAACCGAGCAAGCGCCGGTCGAAGCCAATGCCATGACCGTGGCAACCGTTGATGAAGAAGGCCGCCCTCATTGCCGGATTTTACTGCTAAAGGGGCTCGACGATCAGGGCTTCACGTTCTTCACAAACTACGAGAGCGCCAAAGGTCAGCAGTTGGCTGCGCGCCCTCATGCGGCCATGACGTTCTTCTGGCCCTCTCTGGAGCGTCAGGTACGGATTGAGGGGCGTGTGGTTAAAGTCAGCGCGCAAGAGTCGGACGCTTATTTTCAGGTTCGCCCCCTAGGTAGCCGTCTGGGCGCATGGGCGTCTCCGCAAAGCCGAGTGATTGCCGATCGTGCCGAACTTGAAGCGATGCTCAAGAATACCGAACAGCGGTTCAGCGACTCACAACCCCACTGCCCAGAGCATTGGGGCGGATATCGCCTGTTACCGGAACGAATCGAATTCTGGCAAGGGCGCCCAAGCCGTCTGCATGATCGCTTGAACTATCGCGTTGAAAACGAAGCGTGGGTCTGTGAGCGACTTGCCCCCTGATGGATGGTCAAGGTGTTTGATAGAAAACCTTTGAATTATTTTCCTGCCCCAACGTCTATGAGGTGAGGGCAAAGTTGTAGTTAATTTACCCGTTCAATGAAACAAGTTTTCAGTGGAGACCGTGACAGGTTTCTTGTCACGGAGTTTAATGGTTGTTTGTTCTTTTGGAGATTGATCTTATGCGTAAGTCTGTTCTGCTGGTTGCTTCGTTCACTGCGATGGCATTGACACTGGGCGGCTGTACCTCAAGTCTTACCGGGGACTCGTATTCCCGAGATGAGGCTCGGACAGTACAGACCGTACGCATGGGCACCATCGACTCTTTGCGTCCCGTTAAAATCGAAGGTACTAAAACGCCCATTGGCGCTGGCGCTGGTGCGGTAGTTGGTGGTGTGGCCGGGAGCGCTATTGGTGGCGGTCGCGGCAGCATCATCACTGCGGTGATTGGTGCGGTCGCGGGCGGTCTGTTGGGTTCGGCCACGGAAGAAGGTTTGACCCGTGCGCAGGGCGTAGAGATTACCGTGCGTGAAGACGATGGCACGATGCGCGCCTATGTCCAGCAAGTGCAGGAAAATGAAATTTTCCGTGTGGGCGAACGAGTTCGCATCATGACTGTGAACGGTACAAGCCGAGTTGCTCACTAAGCTTCACATCGTTATTTAATGATTTGAGAGTGATTGTAACAAGTTGTAATAAAAAAACCCGGTCCAATGAACCGGGTTTTTTATGAGTCGGTTTTTCGTTAAAAGCGATTATTCGCCAAGTTTCATGACTTCATGCGCGTAACAACTATGTCTCGCAGTGATTGTTTTGCGCTTTGGGAAAGTTCCTAAATTTGATTGAGAAGTGATGATGAGCGATACCAGGCAGTGGGCCCGTGAAGCGATTCGAATCATCGAAGCGGACTTCCAGCGTAGCGCCGATACCCATTTGATCCCCTTGGAACTACCCGGCTTGCCGGGCGTCGAGTTGTACTTCAAGGATGAGTCCAGTCACCCCACTGGCAGCCTCAAGCATCGCTTGGCGCGGTCGCTGTTTCTCTATGCGTTGTGCAATGGCTGGCTTAGGGCAGGCGCGCCAGTGATTGAGGCGTCTAGCGGTTCGACAGCGATATCCGAAGCTTATTTCGCCCGTTTGTTGGGTTTGCAGTTTGTCGCGGTAATGCCTGCCACAACCTCTCAGGAGAAAATCGCGCAAATCGCGTTTTACGGGGGCAAAAGCCATCTGGTTCAAGACCCAACTCAGATCTACGCTGAGTCCGAGCGCCTCGCCCGAGAAAGCGGTGGTCATTTCATGGACCAGTTCACTTATGCCGAGCGCGCGACTGATTGGCGAGCCAATAACAACATCGCTGAATCGATCTTCCAACAACTGCGTTTCGAGCGTTACCCGGAGCCGAGTTGGCTGGTTT